>CAMOEW010000016.1 GCA_946612625.1 uncultured Prevotella sp. | reverse complement strand
GTAGCTTGCCAAAGGAGGATGGAGAAAGCCTGAAAGACCAGCCCGCTGTCGGCTTCCATATCACCGGAGCCTTCGACAAGATTCTGCCTATTGAAAACTGCCTGCTCATGGACGACCTGCACAACCAGATTCGCAATGAGATACGCGACTACGCTATCAGCCGTCAGCTGACGTTTTTCGACCTCCGCAAACAGTCTGGATTCCTGCGCGATGTCATTATCCGCAATTCCAACACCGGTGAATGGATGGTCATCATACAGTTCCATTTCGAGGAAAACGAGGGCGAGAATGAGGCACAGCAACTGCTAAAACATATAGCAGACAAATTTCCTCAGATAACGTCACTGCTCTATCTCGACAACCAGAAATGCAACGACACTATCGGCGACCAAAAGATAAAAGTGTATAAAGGCAACGACCATATCTTCATGACCATGGGAAGCCTGAAATTCAAGGTTGGTCCAAAGAGTTTCTACCAGACGAACACTGAACAGGCATTACAGTTATACTCAGTGGCCCGCCGGTTTGCTTTCCAAGACATTGCAGGCAAGCCAATAGTCTATGACCTCTATACCGGTACCGGCACAATTGCCAATTTCGTGGCCGACAAAGCAGAAAAAGTGATAGGCGTCGAGTATGTGCCCGAAGCTATCGAGGACGCAAAAATCAACTCCGAAATCAACGGCATCAAAAATACTCGGTTCTTTGCCGGCGATATGAAGGACATTCTTACAGATGAGTTTATTTCAGAACACGGACATCCGGATGTCATCATCACCGACCCTCCGCGTGCAGGCATGCATCCCGATGTTGTCAGAACTATTCTCAGGGCTGCCCCACAACGAATCGTATATGTGAGCTGTAATCCTGCCACGCAGGCACGCGACCTTATCGACCTCGATATCCACTATCGCGTGGCAGCCGTGCAGCCGGTGGATATGTTCCCCCACACACCGCATGTGGAAAACGTGGTTATGCTAATTAGAAAATAGAATTATGAAAAAAATGTTGTTTATCGCTGTGCTGATGGGCATAACCTTGGGAGTCAATGCTCAAGCGGAAAACGATAAAGAAAAAAAACCGATAATCGTACTGCCACAGTGGGTAAAGAACATCAATTTCTCCGGCTACGGCATTGTAGAATACAAGGCTGACGACAAGTATATGAACGACCCCCTTGTATCTGGCGGCTCTGTAAAGAACCATGCCAATGAGTTCTCTCTCCGCTTGTTACGCCTTGCTCTCGACGGTCGGATTGCCAACGATTTCTATTGGAAAATCCAAATGCAGCTCAACGGCAACACATACGAAGGAGCAAGCAAGGGAATACGTCTCGTAGATCTGTTTGCCGAATGGCAGAAGTATGACTTCTTCAAAGTGAAGATTGGACAGTTCAAGCGTCCGTTCACCTTTGAGAATCCCCAGCATCCAGTCAGCGGTGAACAGTTTATGAGCTATGCACAAGCTGTAAGCAAGCTCGCCGGTTTCGGCGACCGTACCGGTGAGCCGGGAAGCAACGGACGTGACATCGGCCTCCAACTCCAGGGCGATTTTCTGAAAGTCAATGAGCGCAACCTGCTCCACTACCAAGTGGGAGTGTTCAACGGCGAGGGTATCAACACCGGCGACAAAAACACCCAGAAGGATATCATCGGAGGTCTGTGGGTAATGCCGGTGAAGGGTGTGCGCTTAGGTGTGTTCGGATGGACCGGCAGCCGTCAGATTATATATAATATAAATAATGTAGAGGAATCGCGCAACGTGCGCAAGAATCGCTACGCACTGTCGGCAGAATATGCCGACAACGACTGGACGCTACGTGCTGAGTATGTCCATAGTCAAGGCTATGGTTCTAATCTGGCTGCCGGCGACAAGGCCGACGGTTTCTATGCCGCCGTAGTAGTGCCAATAATCAAAAAGCGTTTTCACGTTAAAGCCCGCTACGACATGTATCGCGACCGCAAGGAATGGTCGTCGTCGAAGACTATGTATGAGATAGGAGCCGACTATATTTTAGGAAAATATCTTAAATTTAATTTAGAGTATGCACGCGTCAACGATCGTACTCTGAACCAGTCTAACTACAACCTTATTGATACCCAAATAGATATTAGCTTCTGATAACGAAGCTTTACGGTTTCACAGCAGACCTGTTTCTGTGAATCTGAAAAGCTGGAAGGGGCTTCTCAGCGGCTTCCAGCATTCCCGGGTTAACTTATGAAAAATAGATTACTTGATTGTATTCGTCAGCGAATGATGCGACCTTGCTTCTTCGGTTTTTCCGTTTCCTGTTTCATGGCGTTGGGGCGCAGGTCGTCAAGGTTATAAACAATGGTGAGACTGCCCTCGCCGCTCATCCATCGGCGTGACTCGCTGGTGGGCGAATAGAGGCGGATGTGCTTCACCGACAGGGGCAGAGGCGGATAGCGGGTGATGAGGCGGATGGTCTCGTTTTTGTGGCCGTAGATCCAGAAGCACTGGTCGAGGGGGAAGTGCTCGTGGCTCTGCACCACATAGCGGTCGCCGGTATCGGCATCGATGATGGCAGCGCCGGAGTTCTCGCGGAAGAACCACCAGTCCTGATAGTCGGGCACATCCCAGTCGTAGCATACATAAGTGGCATCCTTGCAGCGGTAGATGGTGGTCCGACCATGATTCCAGCTGCCGTTTTCATCTTTTAGGTAGGTGCCTACGCCTTTGGGAGCCGTCTGCACGTGCGAGAAGGCTGCAAACGAGCGGTCGTCGTGCAGGTCGTAGTTAGGCCAGGCGGGGCGTTCCAGCACGGGCTGCTTGTTCTCAGGATGTTCGTCGTAGTCTGAACCGACAATGTTCTTCGTGGTGTGGCAACTGGCAACCATCGCCGTGAGTGCCACCAATAACATATATTTCATCTGTTTTGCAATCATAATGTTTAATGTTCATTTTGTAATAACGCGGCCCTTGCTGGGGATTGCGTTCAGTTCGAAAGTCGTGGTATATCGTCCGTTATCATTTACCTGTCCGAAATACGCTGTATTCATCTTCTTGCTCAGTGGTGGGAAGATAAGACAGATTTGATAGACACTTATCGTGTCTTTTTTACTTTTCCTGTCTTTTACATATGTTACGTCTTCGTCTTTAACGAACATGAAATAAGCATAGTCGATAGAGCGGCACACATATTTGTCGCCTGTCTGTTCGTCAACAAGTGCTAAGTTGGAGTACATGTTTATGTTCTGCTGCCGCCAAATCTCCACTTGCTGTTTGTCCATAAATCCCATGTACATATAAACGCGCGTCTCTTTCTTTTTTCTTTCAATGGCTACTGGCTGAAAAAGTTGTAGATGTTTACTGCTACGCCCTGTCAGCAGACTGTCGGTTGAAAGCATTTTCGGATCTACCACCTTTTTGTCGTAGTTGCGCTGGGTGGATGCCACGGGCTGCATGTAGCGGATGTAATAGCCCGTGCGGTCTTTGCGCGTCTCAGCGTTCAGGGTGATGTTGTAGGCATTGGGATTGGCAGCGTTCTGGGCGAATCGGTGCTCAGCGGTCTGCTTCGACTCGCGGTTGAGGATTGTAACATCGGCTACGCTCACAGTATCGCTGTTCAGGTTAGGTTGAAAATGGCCGACATAGATACCTTCGGCAATCTTGCGTGCACCTACGGCCTGCATTGTGCTGTCGAGGATGACAACAGGGGGCTTGGCGGGAGAACCGCCAAGCACTTTTTGGCCTAATTCAGCAAGGTCGGCGTTGACAAGGTTGGCATCGGGCAGCAGAGGCACTGTGTCATTTGCGGCTGTTGCGGCTGGCAGCATGACCGGCTCTGTCGGCTCTGTCTGTACAGGCTCGTCGTTGGTCCATACGTCAGTAGCCACAGCCTTTGTGACCTCAGCTTCTACTTTCTGTTCAATCTCGCTGATGGCTTGCGGACGGGCGAAAGCCACTACAGCCAGCGCACTCAGCGGCAGGAGATAGGCGGCTTTCAGGGCCACCCATCGTCGGGATGGTTTTTTGTACATCATTTTGAATCTTCGTTTAATTGGACTTTGGTTGAATGCGTTCACCACAGGCTGCAGTCCCGTAGAAGTCGCTTTCTTTATTAATAACAGCTGATATTCTTCATCTTTAATTCCTTCCTTGAGAACACGGCGGTCTGCCTGAAACTCATGGACGTCGCGCAGATCCTGGCGTAGCATCCAGACGAATGGCAGAAACCATAGCGTGCGACAAGTAAATTCGCAGAGCAGCATGTCCCATGAGTGCCCAAGTCGGATGTGAGCCATTTCGTGGTTGATAATGGCGCGGATGCCTACATCGTCGGGGTTAAGTATAATCCATCGCATCCAACTGCATGGAGCCTTCACATCGCGACTGGTCACAACATGTACGTAGGCGGGCACGCCTTCCACACTTATCCTGTTGCTGTGGCGGATCATCAGCGTCAGCGCAGCCATCTGCCAGAAATAGCGCAACCAGCAGACAATGAGACCAGCCAGATAGATGGCTATGGCGATTAGAATGTAAGCATTGACATCATCACGAATGGGTATGTGTGTGTATCTCACCCCGGTTTCCGGATTTGAAATAGTGATACGCTTGATGTCATCACTCAATGGATTCTGCACATTGGCAATCTGATGCTCTATCATTTCGCGGCTTTGCGTAACGATATTCTTACTGTCAGTCTCTATCTGGCATAGTGGTAACACCATGCTGGATACGAGCACGGTCAACAGAACAATGCGGTTCATACTGTGTAGCGTCTCACGCTTCAGGAACAGTCCGAAGAGCGAGTAGAGCAACGTCAGACAGACGGCCCACCGTATGAGATAAATAATGAATGTTGCCATAGTTCTACTGTTGCTTTTTCAGTTCGTTCAGAAAATCGACAAGTTCCTGTTCGCTCACTTTTTCCTCGGCCACAAGCGACGAGACCAGCTCCATATACGAGTGCTTAAAATAGCGGTCAACGAATCCGCCCAGTTTCGAGCGTCCATAATCGTCTCGATTCACGACGGGGAAATAGATGTAGCCACGCCCCTGTGCACGATGACTCACATATCCCTTGCGCTCTAATGACTGTACCATAGTGGCGATGGTGTTCACGTGCGGTTGTGGCTCAGGATACTGTGCTACAATATCCTTCGGTGCACATTCACCCAACTGCCACATCAGTTCCAGCACCTCTTCTTCTTTTCCTGTAAGTTTCTGCATATCTCCAACGAAATTTTTAGTTCGACGGTACAAAGTTATGTCTTTCTCCATAAACTTCCAAAGACTTGTCCCGACTTTTAACCTATTTTTTTAGTTGAAACTCTTCAACCATTCTGTCAAGCATTGTTTTGAACTTTATGAATTCTGAAATTACAGAAATGCCGTCGTTCGGAGCGATGGGAATTCTGAAATTACGGAAATGCCGTCGTTCGGAGCGGTGGGAATTCTGAAATTACGGAAATGCCGTCGTTCGGAGCGATGGGAATTCTGAAATTACGGAAATGCCGTCGTTCGGAGCAACGGGAATTCATGACGATAAAAATAAGAATCATGCAAGAAAAAGCCAAGAAAAGACATATCTTCATTCGCTCATTAATCTGCAAATATTATTTGTCTGGCTATTATCTTTTTTGTATCTTTGCATCGGAAAGTTAAGAACGTTGCAATAAAAATCTATAAATCAAACTATATGACTACAGATGAAACGAACCAGCAGGAGGCTGCAAACAAAAAGAAAATAGTTATTCTCGATGGGTATTCAGTTACGCAAGGAGAGCTGACTTGGCGAGAAATAGATGAACTGGGACAGCTGACGGTCTATGAACGCACCCGACCTGAGGACGTCGTCAGATGCTGTCAAGATGCAGATGCGATATTGACGAACAAGGTAATCATCTCAGCAGAGATTATGGCACAGCTGCCGCAGTTGAAGTATATCGGGGTGCTGGCTACGGGATACAACGTAGTTGATTTGGAGTCAGCACGCCAGCGTGACATCATTGTAACCAACATCCCAGCTTACAGCACACAGAGCGTGGCACAGATGGTGTTTGCACACATACTGAACGTCGCCAATCGCATAGAGCATTACGCCACGGAGAATCGACATGGCCGCTGGACACGCTCGATTGATTTCTGTTGGATGGACACGCCCGTCATGGAACTTGACGGAAAAACAATAGGCATCGTCGGTCTTGGCAACATCGGTACCGCCGTTGCACGCATCGCCCATGCATTCGGAATGAAAGTGGCGGCATACACATCAAAGCCGCAAAGTGCCCTACCCGACTACATCCACAGAACCTCCATCGAAGATCTTTTCCGACAGTCTGATTATCTCACGCTGCATTGTCAACTGAACGAAGAAACACGCCATTTAGTCAACAAACAACGTATAGCTCTTATGAAATCCGAAGCCGTTATAATCAATACCGGTCGCGGTCCGTTGGTCAATGAACAGGACGTGGCCGAAGCTCTGTGGAATAATAAAATAAGTGCTTTTTGTGCCGACGTGCTATCAACAGAACCACCGTCAAAAGATAATCCAATACTGTCCTGCCCCAATACCTACATTACACCTCACATTGCATGGGCAAGTCATGAGGCCCGCATCAGGCTCATCCATACGGCAGCCAGAAACCTCGCAGCATTCTTTGCAAACAAGCCATTGAATGTCGTGACTTTTATTTAAGCGACAGCCAACCGTCGGCAGTCCACTCTATACGTCGCTGAACTAAAACGGCAGCTCCGTTCTTCGAGATACTGTAGCCGTGGCTTATAAATACGTCGTCGCCGTTGAAATTATATGCTGCACAATGACCTATGGCATCAAATTCAAGCTTGTTACCCTCGATTATCACAGTACCACCACCATATAGCATATCGCGTCCATCGCGGTCAAGATAAGGTCCTGTGACATTACGGCTGCGGCCTACAGCAACTCGATAGTTGCTCTTGGATCCCCGGCAGCAGTAATCCCACGACACGAATAGATAGTAATAGTCGCCATGACGAAGGATAAACGGAGCTTCGATGGCATTAGTTCCGGCATATTTGGATGTTGGATTCTCTGCTTGTATCTGAGCTGCCGGGTCGTAACGTCGGGCAATAGTTACCGGCTGCGCACCAGCTGCCACATGCATGGTGGAATCGAGACGTATCATCTGTATGCCATCCCAAAACGATCCCCACACAAGCCACGGGGTATCGGTCTGACTGTCGATAACGAAGTTTGGATCGATGGCATTCCAATTGTCACGACGAGGCTTCGACGACACGATGCAACCCTCGTCGTTCCATATACCATACGACAATCGCTTTGTGCTCAACAGTCCTATTGCCGAGCCGTTCTTGCCAAAAGTGGAACAGCTGTAGGCAAGCCACCATCTACCATGCCAATGAATTATGTCAGGAGCCCACACATGATTTCGGAATCCGGGAACGGAGTCACGGGTCCAACGGGGTATGACAGACATAACCGGCCGGCGCGACACTGTCCATGTCGCCCGGTCGGTGGATGTCATCTGCTGAATGCCCACACCGGTAGAAAATATATAATATGTACTATCCTCATAGGCCATCACAGGGTCGTGAACAAGAGGACTGCCGGTGGTGAAATCATCTGCCGATGCATGTAGGCAATACATTGACAGAAGGGCATAAAGCAGTTTAGGCATTATTTATTCACCTGGAATTTAGTACATCCGTCAGTGAAGAAAGCGATAATCTGCTTAGCAGCTGCTATGCCGGCATTGATGTTGGCCTCGGCTGTCTGAGCGCCCATCTTCTTTGGAGTAGAGAAATAACGGCCTTCAAACTTAGCAAACTCATCATTTGCATCAGGGAGGATGTCGGTGACAAACTTCAGGTCGTCGCGCTCCTGCATCAAACGAATCAATTCAGGCTCATTGATAACTTCCTTACGGGCAGTGTTCACGAGAATACCACCCTTCTTCATCTTACCTACGAGGGCATAGTTGATGCTCTGCTTTGTCTCTGCCGTAGCAGGAATATGAAGCGAAACAACGTCGCACTGCTCGAACAATGCATCCTGACAGTCAACGGCATGAACGCCGGCACTCTCAATAGCCTCCTTCGGGCAGAAAGCGTCGTAGGCATAAACTTCCATTCCAAAGCCTTTTGCTATACGAGCCACATTGCGACCGACATTGCCAAAAGCAAGGATACCAAGTTTCTTACCAAGAAGTTCAGATCCGCTCTTGCCGTTATAGAAATTACGAACGGCATAAACAAGCAGTCCAAACACTAACTCTGCCACAGCGTTGGAGTTCTGTCCGGGTGTGTTCTCTGCCACTACATTATGGGCTGTAGCGGCGCTGAGGTCGATATTGTCGTAGCCTGCACCGGCACGAACAACAATTTTGAGTTGTTTGGCGGCATCAAGCACCTCGGCATCTACCTTATCGGAACGGACGATAAGTGCATCGACATCCTTTACAGCATCAAGCAACTGACTCTTTTCTGTATATTTCTCAAGAAGTACAAGTTCGTTGCCAGATGCTTCCACCTCTGCTCTGATGCCATTAACAGCTGCTGCTGCAAACGGTTTTTCTGTTGCTACTAATACTTTCATATACGTCTGTGAATTAGTGGTTTGATTCAAATTCCTTCATGCAGTCGATAAGAGCCTGTACGCCCTCAACGGTCTGTGCATTATAGCAGCTGGCACGGAAGCCACCAACTGAACGGTGACCCTTGATGCCTACCATTCCCTTGCTGGTGGCAAACTCAAAGAACGGTTTCTCAAGCTCTGCATACTCATCGTTCATCACGAAGCAGATGTTCATCACAGAGCGGTCTTCTTCGGCCACGGTGCCACGGAACAACTTATTGCGGTCAATCTCGCTGTAGAGCATATCGGCACGCTGAAGGGCGCGACGATCCATTTCCTTGACTCCACCCTGTGCCTTTATCCAGCGGAGGTTTTCAAGAGCAGTATATATGGGAACCACAGGAGGAGTATTAAACATTGAACCTTTCTCTACGTGGGTGCGATAGTCAAGCATTGTAGGAATCTTACGAACTGCATCGGCCTTGCCGAGAGCATCTTCTTTGACAATTACAATGGTAACACCTGCCATAGAGAGATTTTTCTGAGCACCAGCATATATACAGTCATATTTCGACACGTCAACAGGACGACTGAAGATATCGGACGACATGTCGCAAATCTGACGCACAGGAACATCGTAGTCCTTGCGCATCTCTGTGCCGTAAATTGTGTTGTTCGAAGTAGTGTGAAGGTAATCGGCATCAGCAGGTACTGTCCATCCCTTTGGAATGAAAGTATAGTTTGCGTCAGCTGAAGAAGCGACCTCTACAACCTCACCAAAAAGCTTGGCCTCCTTCATAGCTTTCTTTGCCCAGGTACCAGTATTGAGGTAAGCAGCTTTCTTTACAAGGAAGTTATAAGGCACCATACAGAATTCCAGTGAAGCTCCACCACCAAGGAAGATGGTCTTGTAGCCATCGGGAATGTCGAGCAGCTCTTTTACCAATGCTTCTGCCTCGTCAACAACGGGCTGGAAGTCTTTAGCACGGTGGCTGATTTCTGCCAACGACAGTCCACTGCCATTAAAGTCTAAAATCTGCTTTGCTGTGTTCTCAATAACTTCGCGAGGAAGCATTGAAGGACCTGCGTTAAAGTTGTACTTCTTCATTTGAAATGTTTTTTAAATTATTATTAATTCAATATTGATTCTATTAGAATTCAGACTGCGAAATTACACATTTTACTTTAAATAACCAAACATTTGAGCAGAAATAAAGTAAAGACTACACTTTTTCGTGCATTTTGTCATTTCCGCATGTCAAAAGCTCACACTCTTTCAACCATATTTCGCTTGAAGCATCGCTGGGCATACGCCAGTCGCCACGAGGCGAAAGGCTTACACTGCCGACTTTCGGACCGTCAGGCAGGCATGAACGCTTGAACTGCTGATTAAAGAAACGACGGAAGAAAACAGTGAGCCAATGCTTGATGACTTCCGGAGTATATGTACCTGCCTCGGTGTGGATTCCACTGAATGCCTGACATGCCATGCAGAATATCTTGGAAGGGCGGAAACCGTGACGTAGGAAATAATATAGGAAGAAGTCGTGGAGTTCATACGGTCCGACAAGGTCTTCGGTCTTCTGCTGGATGTTGCCATCGGTATCTACAGGAGTAAGCTCAGGACTGATTGGAGTGTCGATAATGTCGAGCAGCGTTGACTTCGAGACTTCATCGGCATCGTTCAGTGCCTCATAGCGCACAAGGTGACGGATGAGCGTCTTGGGAACGCCTGCATTGACACCATACATTGACATGTGGTCGCCATTATAGGTAGCCCAACCAAGAGCCAGTTCACTCAAGTCGCCAGTACCTATGACCATGCCTCCGATCTTATTGGCAACGTCCATGAGTATCTGCGTACGTTCACGGGCCTGGGAATTCTCGTATGTAACGTCGTGTTTGTCAATACTCTGTCCGATATCCTCGAAATGCTGCTTAACGCTCTTAGCTATGGATATTTCCATCTGAGTGATTCCAAGCGATGTCATCAGCTTTACAGCATTGGAATGAGTGCGTCCGCTGGTGCCAAAGCCGGGCATCGTGATTCCGATAATTCCCTTGCGGTCGAGCTTAAGACGGTCGAACGTTCGGACAACTACCAACAATGCAAGCGTGGAGTCAAGGCCGCCACTGATACCAATAACAGCTTTCTCACAGTTAGTATGTTGCAGACGTTTTGCCAATCCAGCAGTTTGGATGTTAAGAATCTCTTCACAACGTTCAGACATGCTGTTTTCACCATTAGGAATGAACGGTAGCGGATTGATGTCGCGGTGAAGAGTAAAGGTGCGCGAAGCCGTGGGCTTGCATTCCACAATATCGGCAGAAGCGCCACGCTGGGCATTGATGAATGTGGTGTTGGAACGGCGTTCGCTACGAAGACGCTCGATGTCTATCTGCATTATCTTTATCTGAGGTTCGAGAGAGAAACGTGTGGATTCTGTCAGAAGGCGGCCATTCTCAAAAATCATGGCATTGCCGCCAAATACAACATCCTGAGTGCTTTCACCATAGCCGCAGCTGCTATACACATAACCGCTGATAGTGCGTGCACTCTGCTGGGCAAGCAGTGACTTGAGGTAACTGTGCTTGCCGATGATATCATTGCTTGCAGAACAATTAAAGATGATATCGGCTCCTGCAAGTGCCAGATTATTGCTTGGAGGGAGCGGTGCCCACACATCTTCACAAATCTCTACACCAAAGCGTACATCGTTGGAGAAATGAAAAAGCTGTGGACGCGAGCTCACCATTATGGGACTGCCTGCAAGATATATCTGAGTAGGATTCAGATCTTGAGAAGATGCGAACCAGCGCTTCTCGTAGAACTCTCCATAATTGGGAAGATAGCTTTTTGCTACTACTCCGAGTATGCTGCCGTGCTGAATGACAACGGCGCAGTTGAGAAGAAGATTGCCAGTTGACACAGGCATTCCTACAATACATATGATGTCAAGCTTTCGAGTGTAGTTCAGCAACTGAAGAAGAGCTTCATCGGCTTTTTCGATAAGAAGACGCTCACGAAATAAATCTTGGCAAGTATAACCGGTAATACATAATTCGGGAAAACAGACAATCTCGGCTCCCATCTCATCAGCAGCACTTATCTGGAGTTCTATCTGATACTCGTTATAGTCGGTATCGGCAACTTTTAATGAGGGTATTGCAGAAGCTACTGTTATGAATCCGTATTTCATAGTTTTAATCTTTTTGTTTCAATATTAAATTATTATTATGGTATCAGCAAAGAGCTATCGCCATAGCTCAGGAAGCGGAAATCATGGTTCAGGGCATAATCGTAGATTGAATGCCAGTCGCCACCGACAAATGCACTTACAAGCAGCAGCAGTGTACTCTGAGGTTGATGGAAGTTCGTGATTAGACGCTTCACTATATGATATGTATAACCGGGCGCAATAATAATCTGTGTACTGGTATGCAACGATGGCAGATGTTTGCTATCGAGCCACGTAAGAAGACTGCTGATTGCCTCTTGAGGACTACATTTTGGGGCATCCTCTGCGTATGGTTCCCATTGATTAACGTGCAAACCGTCCTCGTCAATGTCAGGATTGCGCATAGTTTTGGCACCCATATAATATAGGCTCTCAAGGGTACGCACACTCGTAGTGCCAACGGCTGTAGCCTCACACCCGTGACGCAACAGTTTCTCCAATGTTTGTCGCCTGACGCAAATATATTCTGTATGCATCTCATGACCGGAAATCTCCTCACTCTTTACCGGTTTGAATGTTCCGGCTCCTACATGCAACGTCAGTTCTTCACGGTCTATACCATGATTGTCTATATCAGCAAGAACAGCATCTGTAAAATGGAGCCCGGCTGTGGGTGCTGCCACGCTACCCTTTATTTTAGAATAGACTGTCTGATAACTTATTTTGTCGCTTTCTTGTGTCTCGCGGTTAAGATAAGGAGGAATTGGCAGTTCGCCTACGGCATCAAGAATGTCGGCAAAGCTAATGCTGCTATTATCCCACTCGAAATCAATCCAATGGCTTGTGGAGGTTCCAAGTTCAGGCCGTCTCGTTACTTTAACAGTCAACGACAAATCGTCGATAATCATCGTCAGCGGACCTTCTTTCCATTTTTTCAAATTACCGATGATGCAAAGCCAAGAGCACTGCCCCCGGCTCTGAAATATCTGCTCGTAGTCTGAAGGTAATGCCGGCTCAAGAAGAAACACTTCGATAAGCGCACCAGTTTCCTTGCGGAAGTGAAGACGAGCCTGAATAACACTTGTGTTGTTAAACACTAAAAGAGAACCGGCAGGAAGCAGCGATGCTATGTTTTTGAATACAGTCTCGCTCACTACTCCTTTATTATATATAAGGAGCTTCGACTCATCGCGCCTCTCTTTTGGGAATTTCGCTATCCTGCTGTCGGGCAGCGGATAATTATAGTCGCTTATGTGTATATGTTGTGTATCCAATGCTATTTTAAATATTATTCTAATATTATACATGTTCGTATGCAGGCATAAAGTACCGTGAACATAATAGTACAAAGCACTACATTCACATCGGATACAAGATACCCACTGCTCGTATATTGACTTGATATAAATCTCATGCCGCTGGTCAGCCGGACATATATTTTCCTGTAAAGCAAGAAATAGACAATAATCGCAACAACTGCACCCCAAAGCAAACCGCAGAGAATGTCACCGGGATAATGTACTCCAAGATACACACGAGTCCAACAGTTGGTCAGTGACCATGCAACAAGCGACAACGTAAATGACTTATTGCGCACGACCAGACTTATAAAAAGCGCTATACTGAAGGTGTTTGCTGCATGAGCGGAGAAGTAGCCATAATTACCGCCACGATATTGATTGACAACATCTACAAGCATACCTATCTGTGGGTCGTGAGTAGGACGCCATCGCGCTACAAGCGGCTTCACCAAAATATCGTCGAGACCGCCAGCCAAGAGCACACATAACAGAGTACAGGAGATAACAAGCATAATCTGACGAATGTTCTCATTATTCTTGATGACTATGTAAATAATAGCAAGATACAGAGGTATCCATGTCTGTGCAGTGGTAAGAACCATTGCCATGCCATCAGCAAACAGCGAATTGCTGCCGTTAAGACTAAGCAATAACTGCTTATCGGCTTCTATGATTGAATCCCAGTTCATAGTCGTCTGCTATATTAATTCTATCTTAGATGTCTCTATCCATCCTTCTTTTCCGTCGGCAACCTTAATCTTTTTCCAATCCTTCATCTGAGAGTCGATAACGGTTATCTTGGTGCCTTCGTGCAGTATGAACAAGTCGGTACCATTCTGTGCTGGTGTGCTTTTCACGGTTACTGCCGACGAGATGACAATGGCACCGGAACGGCTGGTGAAAGTCTGCTTCTGCTGATATGCAAATACGTTGCTCAGAATGAATATTAGAACAAAGAACACTCCACCAAAGAATCCAAGTTTACGTATCCACAGTCTGTCGGAAAACAGATAGATAAGTGCAAGCACAATGGCAAATGCCAATGCAAGCAACGAAGTTTTAGCCCATCCATCGACATTCATACTATTGACAATAGAGTGATACCAAGTTACAAAAAACAACTCGGTTTCAGGTGTTATACGATCTATCGTCTTCGATCGAGCCATCTGAAGATTGAAGCGGATATCCTCATCACCAGGCGACAACAACAAAGCACGTTCGTAATTGAGAACGGCGCGTGTAATATTATCGGTACGGTAATAAGCATTGCCGAGATTATAGTATATCTCAGCACTGACACCGTTCTTCAACAACGACTCATAGGCGGTAATTGCCTGCTGGTATTGCTGTCGGGCATAGGCACTGTCGGCTTCTGCCTTTGTCAAGGCAAAAGATGACAATGGAAGAAATGCAAACAAGCAAAGAAGTACTACTGCCTTTTTGATTGTGCCTTCAATCTTCTCAATAGCTGTTAGGGCTGCATTATATGTTTTTTCCATATTTCCAGATGCATCTCCAGGCGCATAGCGCTCAAACTCGCACTCATCAAGTGCCGTGAGGAACATGTTGACAGTATCAGCGTTAACACTCCGTTCTGTAAGTTTCTGACTTATGTTCTCACGATTTAATTGTTCCACAGGTATGTTCAGTTTATCACCTACATACCCCCAAAGCGCACGGAGCACTTCATCGTAGAATTCACCGCTTTTGCCTTCTTTTCTCAAGCGCACACTTTTCTTAAGACGTTTAGCAGCAACCTTGTTTGCTCTTCCAGCACGTTTCTTTGTGATATTGGCATTCTCAACGGCACGTTTACGGAAGATGACGAACAGCGAGACAAAAATACACACAAGCACAACCATTACAATCCAGTATCGGGTGGAACCGAAGAAAAATGTGTTTACTTTATGAAGGTCGGAAGTACCTGTCTTGATGTAACGAATATCCTTGTTCAACAGACGGAGATCTTCCTGTGAACTACGATATACTGCTGTGGCATTACCATCTCCCTTTTCAACGTCAAGCGTGAAGCCATCGGTTTTCACGGTCTTATAACTATTGCTCCTTATGTCGTAATATGTATATTCTACTGGCGGTATATCATATTTACCCTGATGTCGTGGTACTATTAGGAAGTCATAAACCATGCTTCCCTCAAGACCATTGAGAGACAGCTTCGTCTTATCAGTAACCTTGGCATCATACTTGTCGAAATCCTTAGGTATATTGACAACAGGCTCCTTGATAAGCTTCAGATTACCAGTTCCACTGACTACGATACGAAGTGTGACAGGATCATTTGCCTTAACCTTGTTCTTGTCAAGACTGGCTGAGATAT
This sequence comes from uncultured Prevotella sp., assembly GCA_946612625.1. Lineage (GTDB taxonomy): Bacteria > Bacteroidota > Bacteroidia > Bacteroidales > Bacteroidaceae > Prevotella. The sequence continues at coordinate 19,233 of CAMOEW010000016.1, read as the reverse complement.
TGAAAACACCAACCCCACCACTGAAACCAGTCGGACGTGCCGGAAGTGGGTCAACTTGAATAATAAGTCCTGGAGCGGTAATCTGTTTCTTAACCTCAACATAACCAGAACCGCCATTGAAGAATGCCTCAAAAGGATCAATATTACGATTCTGCTGCACCACGATACCATTGAATGTGATACTTGGAATTTCAAGTTTGCCAGTTATCTGGGGAAACATTACATACTGGCTCCAGGTGACTGTACGATATGGCCTGCCATTGTGTTGTTCTATCTTGAAAGTTTTCTGCTGAGGAAGAGGAATCTCCTGTGTATGGAAACCTTTCAAGTCGGGCATTTTTCCTTCAAGCTGCGTCAAGTCAACGAGTGTATAGACCTTGTATGTAAGCAGTATCGGTTCCTGTTCGTGAACACGCTTTTTGTTGGCGCTAACCTTAATGAACAAGTCGCCTGATGAGATGGGCGTGCCCGCAGAACGCATCTGTTGCTGACCATTTCCATGACGCTGTTGATTACCGCCTGATGATCCGGTGCCAGACTGACCGCTGACAATTATTTTCAGAGCATTTGAAGCTATACTCTTGCCATTAACAGTGACATTGGCAGGCGGTATGGTAAACGTACCGCTCTTGACAGCACTAAGAATGTACGTGTAGGTTATCGACGACGAACTGCTGGCATGACCGTTGACAATCTGGTAACTCGACTGGCGTGACGTGCTCGGCCCCATCAATACATCGAAAGCATCCGGAATGTTGCCGGCACGAAAGCCGTCAACATCTTGAGTAGTCACGGTATATGTGAGTCGGAACTGCTCGCCCACGGCCACTTGTGAGGGAGCACTACCTGTAAGTTTTTGTGCCTGTACAGGACTAAATGACAATTGGCAAATGATAAACGACAAAATTATCACATACCAGTTATCGCGAGCATTGTATCTTGCTGTTGTATTCATCATCTTTTACTCATTACATTACCAGTTTTTCTCAAGGCGACGCCGCCCCTGCTGACGTTGGGCTTCTTTCATCTTCTGCTGTGTAGCCTTTTCCTGCTGCATGGCGGCATTAAGGAGCTGTTCGGCATTCTCCTTGCTCATCTTTGGCTTATTCTGAGGCTGGTCTTTGTCTTTCTCCTTTTGCTGTTGCTGGTCTTTGTCCTTTTTCTGATTTTCTTTCTTGTCTTTATTCTTGTCTTTGTTCTTATCGTCTTTATTCTGTTGCTTCTGGTTTTCCTTGTTTTGTTGATCCTGTTTTTGTTTCTGACGTTTGCACAATTCAAGATTATACCGAGTCTGATCATCATGAGGATTAAGACGGAGAGCATTCTTGTATGCTTCTATAGCCTCGCCGTACATCTTGTGGTTCTGGCAAACAACACCGATGTTGTGATATGCCATCGCCTTTCTCTTCGGATTGGTCTCGATATTGGTCGCATTTTCATAATTCTGTATAGCAGCCGAATCCTTGCGCTGGGCAAACAGTGTATTACCAAGATTAAAAAGTGCTTGCGAATTCTTTGGATTCTTCTCTAATGCCTTACGATAGTCAACCTCAGCATTAGCGTAGTTACCAGCACGGAACTCTTTGTTTCCGTGTCGTATCAAACTACGGTCGTTTTGGGCATTGACTGATAGTGACGACAAGCAAAGTGCAAGGAGAATAAGGCCATATTTCTTACGTTTAAACAAAGACAAATGCTTCATCATAGGATTCTTGATATCGAGAATACATACCTCTATAACCAGTAGCAGAATGGCAAGAATGGCAAAGGCCATAAACTGTTCATCGTAATCGCTGTAAATAGTAGTCTCGGTTTCCTTCTTTGCCAGTTTGTCAAGTTCACTGTCAAGTTGGTCTTGAGCAGCAGAGTTGTTCTCCACATGAATGAATGCACCGCCTCCAGCCTGTGCCACTTCACGGCACATCTCTTCGTTGAGGGCACTCATAACCGTGTTGCCGGTATTATCTGTCATATAGTCGCTGGTGCCGGGAACTGGAATGGGAGAACCCTTTGTCGAACCTACACCAAGTACATAAATACGGAAACCGGCCTTACGTGCTGCCTCAGCTGCCTCAACAGCACCTCCTTCATGATTCTCGCCATCGGTGATAATGATAATTGCCTTACCAATACCCTCCTGCTGAGTAAAACTGTGCATAGCCAAATTTATTGCCGTAGCTATATCAGTTCCTTGAGTGGTTATAAGCGAAGGATTGATACTACCGAGAAACATCTTTGCGCTGACATAGTCGCTCGTTATCGGAAGTTGAACAAATGCGTCACCGGCAAAGACTATCAGACCTATTTTATCGTCGGTGAAATGTTCAACAAGATTCTCTACGAGCATCTTTGAGCGGTCAAGACGACAGGGGGCGACATCCTGGGCAAGCATTGAATTCGAAATGTCCATGGCAATAATCGTCTCAATTCCTATGCGTTTTTCATTACTGATTTTAGTACCCATCTGTGGGCGTGCAAGGGCAATAATAAGCAGCGACAAAGACACTATCAACAACCAGAATTTTATTTCTGGCCGCCAACGTGATACATCGGGCATGAGTTCTTTAAGAAGATGTATGTCACCAAACTTCTTCAGTTTCCTTTTTCTGCTTCTTATCCCCATGAACCTTACAATAGCAAGCAAAGGTATTACTATCAGCAGGTATAGATATATTGGATCTTCAAATCTGAACATTACGGTATCCTCCTAAAAATAGTTATTCTGAAAAGAATCTCCAGCAACAGCGTTATCACGGCAGCCAAAGCAAACGGCTGATAGGCATCATAGCGCCGACTGAAGCTCTTAACGTTCAACTTTGTCTTCTCAAGTCGGTCTATCTCTTTGTATATGTTACTCAACTCCCGGTTATTTGTAGCACGATAAAAATCGCCCTCTGTAACCGATGCTATTTCGCTCAGCGTCTTGGTGTCTATCTCAACAGGCATGTTGACATATTGCACGCCGCCTGCAACTGGCATCGGATAAGGAGCTACCTTGTTAGTGCCAACGCCTATGGTATATACACGAACGCCAAGGCTTTTCGCAATCTCTGCAGCAGTCATTGGGGAAAGGTCACCGGTATTGTTACTTCCATCGGTTAGAAGAATTACCACCTTGCTCTTAGCCTTAGAGTCTTTAAGGCGTGACACGGCGTTGGCAAGTCCCATACCTATAGCAGTACCATCCTGAATGAGGCCTCTTGCTGCTATGTCAGTACGCACATTACGCAGAAGATTCAGCAACGAAGCGTGGTCGGTGGTCATAGGACATTGAGTGAATGCCTCACCTGCGAAAATGCTAAGTCCTATATTGTCGTTTGGGCGACCGGTGATGAATTCTGCAGCAACTTGCTTGGCAGCTTCCATACGGTTGGGTTTCAAATCTTCGGCAAGCATACTCGTTGAAACGTCGATGGCAAGCATTATATCGATTCCTTCTATGGTCTTGTTTTTCCAACTGCTATGAGTCTGAGGACGGGCAAGCACAATGACAATAAACACGAACGTTATTATCCGTAGTATTGTCTGCAATGGCATCAATCGCACTTTCCAGCTCTTAGGGGAATAGCGGAAGGCGAAGGTGTCGCTGATTCGCATCGTTGGCTCGCTCTTCTTTCGATACATCAGATACCATATTATATAAGGTATAATGAGTAATAACAAGAAGAAGTACTCTTTATTAGCAAATTCCATAGTCTTACATTAATTGACAAACCGAATATACGATATATCCAAGCATAATAGCACATACAAGAATGATGACACATATAGAGGTCTTCAGTATTGAACGTGTTTTCTCCGAGCGTTTTTCTTCCTCGGTCAACTGAGGCTTGACAATTTCTTCTGTCGGCTGGTTCTCAAGCTTTGTCTGATTGATAAAACCTATAGCATTCACCAAGTTCATATCGTTCTCGTTGATTAGCGTCGAATACTTGGCAAACTTGACGAGGTCGGCAGTCTGGAACAGCTGGCGAAGCTCATCAAGAGCTGTCTTGTCTTCCGACGAAGTGAGACGATCAATAATCTCTGAACTGGTCATCTCCATAGCACTGAAACCATAACGCTCTTCAATATACTTACGTAGTGTGTCAGTGAGTTTGGTGTAATACTCCTTCGTGGAATTATCCTTGCCGGCCAGACCTTCAGCCTTGATCTCATTAATTTCCTTCATTGCCTTCTGATGCGGAAGCAGCCGTTTGACAATCTTTATTCTAGCAATGATTGGCTTGTTGTCACGCAACCGGATGTAGAGGTAATAGCTTACAGCAAGAAGTAACAACATCACAACGCTCAACCAGAAAATCGCACCCCATTCCATCCAAAGAAAAGGATTATCCTGAACATCCTTGGGGCCAAAGAACTTATCAACACGTGTAGTATCAACTTCCATACCAACGACCTTCAATGCAAGGCTCTTCGACTTGATTTCCTTACCGTCAACCTTCACTGTAAGGGGGGGAAGGTAGTATAGCGTGTCGTCGAACGACGTAAGACTATATGTTCGTGAAAAACATGTCATTCCGTTATCGAGAGGTCGGGGATTGGCTTGCTGCATATCGAGAACCTCAACACCAGGAGTAATCATCTGCTGATGCTGAAACGAAGGAAATATGACATCAGCGTTATCTTTGGCTGTTACCGACAGCGTGAGATGGGCCTGTTCACCAATGATAATCTCAATTGAATCGATAGTGGCTTCTACGCTCTGCGCATAAAGGCCATCGGCGGACAACAGGCAAACGACAAATGACACGATTGTCATAAGTCGCTTTTCTAATAACACATATTTATTTTCACTATATTTATTTATCATTAGCCTCTACGTTTAAACATGCCCATGAGTGCTTTTACATAATCCTCATCGGTTGCTACGCTGACACAATCGACATTACTTTTATTGAATGTTTCGTGAAGTACTGCCTGACGGTTGTTCCAATAGCTGCGGTACGAATCACGCAATTTTCGGCTACTCGTATCTACATACTGCTCATAGCCGGTTTCAGCATCAACCACCTTCATGAGTCCTACATCGGGAAGTTCACGCGCACGTATGTCATACACCTGTATTGCCACGACATCATGTTTGCGGTTAGCTATTGTAAGTGGCTGCACGAAGTCGTTGCGGTCATAAAAGTCGCTGAGCATGAAAGCAGTACAACGACGTTTCATCACTCCAGAAAGAAACTCCAGTGCTCCAGAAATGTCTGTCTGGCTGCTCTCTGGGTGAAAATCGAGCATCTCTCGTATCATGTAGAGGATATGCTTCCTTCCTTTCTTTGGAGGTATATACTTCTCTATCTTGTTTGAAAAAAACACAATGCCAATCTTGTCATTGTTCTGTATTGCACTGAAAGCGAGAGTGGCAGCTATTTCTGTCACCATGTCACGCTTCATCTGTCGCTTTGTTCCAAAGTCAAGCGAGCCGCTGACATCAATGAGAAGCATCACTGTCAGCTCGCGCTCTTCCTCAAACACTTTTACATAAGGACGGTTAAAGCGAGCTGTCACGTTCCAGTCGATGTCGCGCACGTCATCACCAAACTGATACTCGCGCACTTCACTGAATGCCATACCACGACCCTTGAATGCACTGTGATACTGACCTGCAAAGATATTCGAGCTAAGACCTCTGGTCTTTATCTCTATCTTCCTTACTTTTGCTAATAGTTCCGCTGTTTCCATAGCTGCCTATCAAGGCACTTCTACCTTATTGATAATCCTGCTGACAATTTCTTCACTGGTTACATTCGTTGCTTCTGCCTCGTATGTCAGTCCGATACGATGGCGAAGCACATCATGGGCAACTGCACGCACATCTTCTGGAACGACATATCCGCGACGCTTGATGAAAGCATATGCACGACTTGCCTTGGCAAGATTGATGCTCGCACGTGGTGAACCGCCAAACTGAATCATTGCCTTCATGTCTTTCAGTCCATATCTGTCTGGATAGCGCGTTGCAAATACTATATCAGCGATGTATTGCTCGATTTTTTCATCAATATACACCTCACGTACTACGTCGCGAGCTTTTATGATGTCATCCGCTGTAGTCACAGGAGTAACAGCAGGCAGGCTGCCTGCTATATTCTCACGGATGATTTTCTTTTCTTCATCGATGGTAGGATAGTCAATGATTACCTTCATCATGAAACGATCGGTCTGTGCTTCTGGCAACGGGTAAGTGCCTTCCTGTTCTATAGGGTTTTGGGTGGCCATCACAAGGAAGGGATTTGGCAGTTGAAATGTCTGACTACCAATGGTCACTTGTTTCTCTTGCATTGCCTCAAGCAGAGCACTCTGTACTTTTGCCGGAGCACGGTTTATTTCGTCTGCAAGTACGAAGTTGGCAAACACCGGACCTTTCTTCACTTGAAACTTCTCATCTTTCTGCGAGTATATCATCGTTCCGATGACATCGGCAGGCAAGAGATCGGGAGTGAACTGTATTCTACTGTATTCTGAATCGATAAGTTGCGAAAGAGTCTTTATAGCGAGTGTCTTTGCAAGACCCGGAACACCTTCGAGAAGAATGTGTCCGTCACTCAACAGACCTATCAGCAACGTATCCACAAGATGCTTTTGGCCAACGATGACACGATCCATTCCTGTTACAAGATTTGTCACGAATGCACTTTGTTGTTCTATCCGCATGTTGAGCTCGCGAATATCAATTGCTTCTGCCATATTTGTTGTTTTTATAAGTTATTCATTCATTTAGCGGCTGCAAAATTAATCATTTCTTTGATTTTATTACCCTATAGGTAGTCTAAATTATATTAATTTTCCTTTTTAAACGTTGAATTGGCTACTTATATTCCATCCAGCTTCTAATAGCGATGTCGTCTAATCGCATAGTGCAGAATGCACTTATGAATGCCGAAGCAAGTCGGGCATTTGTTATCAACGGAACGTTGAGATCTATTGCCGCACGGCGAATCTTATATCCATTAGTCAATTCATGAGTAGTAAGATCTTTCGGAATGTTAACTACCATGTCGATTTCATGACTGTGGAGTAGCTGTAGTGCAGAAGGCACTTTCTCATCGTTCGCATCGGCATCTGCTTCTTCGCTTGGCCAGAGCACTCTTGTATTTTCAATACCGTTAGATGTCAAATAGGTGCTTGTGCCGGCAGTAGCATAAAGTTTGTAGCCGTGTTCCGACAACATCTTTGCCGCATCAAGCATTGAGGCTTTCTGTTTTGCGCTTCCTGTGGAAAGCAGCACAGAGTGCTCAGGAATCCTCAGTCCGACGCTGAGCATTGCCTTCAGCAGCGCACAGCTTGTATCCTCACCAATACACCCTACTTCGCCGGTAGATGCCATATCGACACCGAGCACTGGGTCGGCTTTCTGAAGCCTGTTAAACGAGAACTGGCTTGCCTTGATTCCCACATAGTCGAGGTCGAACAGATTCTTTGACGGTTTTTCCACCGGTATCCCGAGCATTACTTTCGTGGCGATTTCTATAAGATTAAGTTTCAGCACTTTCGACACAAAAGGGAATGAACGGCTGGCACGAAGATTGCACTCAATCACGAGAATGTCGTTGTCACGCGCCATATATTGAATGTTGAATGGTCCAGAGATATGCAATTCCTTGGCAATCTGTCTTGAGATACGCTTTATTCTCCTGACGGTCTCAACATATAGTTTCTGCGGTGGGAACTGAATAGTTGCATCACCTGAGTGAACGCCGGCATATTCAATATGCTCTGAGATGGCGTATGCGAGAATCTCACCATCCTTTGCCACTGCGTCCATTTCAATTTCCTTGGCATGTTCGATAAATTTTGAAACGACTACCGGATGATCTTCACTCACATTAGCAGCTAGCTGAAGGAAGCGCCGCAGCTCGTCTTCGTTTGAACACACGTTCATCGCCGCTCCCGAAAGCACATACGATGGTCTGACCAGCACAGGAAACCCTACCCTGTCAACAAACTTTTCAATGTCATCCATCGTAGTGAGAGCGCTCCATTCCGGCTGGTTGATACCGTTACGAGTGAGCATCGACGAGAACTTCGCCCTGTCTTCTGCATTGTCAATATCACTTGCCGATGTACCAAGAATCGGCACGTTCTGTCTGTCAAGACGTATGGCAAGATTGTTCGGAATTTGTCCGCCGGTTGACACTATTACACCATGAGGAGTCTCCAGTTCGATAATGTCCAAAACACGTTCGAAAGTCAGCTCGTCGAAATAAAGCCGGTCGCACATGTCATAATCGGTGGATACAGTTTCCGGATTATAGTTAATCATCACCGAACGCCACCCCTCTTTCCTTATAGTGTTCAGTGCCTGCACTCCGCACCAGTCGAACTCAACAGAGCTTCCTATACGATAAGCGCCGGAACCCAGCACAATTATACTTCGACGGTCTCTCTCGTAGCAAATGTCGTGACAAACTTCTGAAAGAGCAGGGCCTGCACCTTGATAGGTTAGATAAAGATAGTTTGTTTGCGCAGGGTACTCGGCAGCAAGGGTGTCAATCTGTTTCGCCACAGGGAATATCCCCATCTGCTTACGCCGGTTTCTCACCGTGAGCAATGCCTCGTGCATGTTTCCTGCCACAGCTTCCAGGCCAACAGCTCTCGCTATCTGGAAATCAGAGAAGCCATACATCTTTGCCTCTCGCATGAGCTCAGTGTCAAGCGTGTTAATGTTTACTTTCTTCAACCGTTCGTCGATGTCGATGATATGTTTTAATTTGTATAGGAACCATCTATCAATCTTGGTCAGCTCATGAATATTGTCGATATTGTAATGCGGTAGGTGCATTGCCTTAGAAATAACGAAGATACGTTTGTCGGTAGGTTCGCGAAGGGCAGCGTCAATATCGTTGATAGCCAGTTCCTTGTTTTCTACAAATCCGTGCATCCCTTGGCCAATCATGCGCAATCCCTTCTGGATAGCCTCTTCGAAAGTACGCCCGATTGCCATCACCTCGCCAACCGATTTCATCGACGAACCCAACTCTTTGTCAACGCCGTGGAATTTCGACAGATCCCAACGTGGAATCTTGCATACCACATAATCGAGTGCGGGCTCAAAGAAGGCACTGGTGGTCTTTGTTACCGAGTTCTTAAGTTCAAAAAGTCCATAGCCCATGCCAAGTTTTGCTGCGACAAAGGCCAGGGGGTATCCTGTTGCCTTCGACGCCAATGCCGATGAACGGCTTAGGCGAGCATTTACCTCAATGACGCGATAGTCTTCACTATTAGGGTCGAAAGCATACTGCACGTTACATTCACCCACAATACCGATATGACGGATAATCTTTATTGCAAGCGAACGCAGTTTGTGATACTCAGAGTTCGTCAGTGTCTGACTTGGTGCAATCACTATAGACTCACCTGTATGAATTCCGAGTGGGTCGAAGTTCTCCATGTTACATACGGTTATGCAGTTGTCATAACGGTCGCGCACCACTTCATATTCTATTTCCTTCCATCCTTTCAGACTCTTCTCGACAAGCACCTGCGGAGAAAACGAGAACGCTTTTTCGGCCAGACTGTTAAGCTCTTCCTCATTGTCGCAGAACCCAGAGCCGAGACCTCCAAGAGCATAGGCAGCTCGTATAATCACAGGATAGCCTAATTCCGATGCAGCCTTTCGTGCCTGTTCCATTGTTTCACAAGCTTCGCTCTTTATCGTCTTAACGTCTATCTGATTTAGTTTTTCGACGAAGAGTTCACGGTCTTCAGTATCTATTATTGCCTGTACTGGAGTTCCAAGCACCGTCACATTGTATTTTTCAAGCACTCCGCTCTTGTAAAGTTCCACTCCGCAATTGAGTGCTGTCTGTCCGCCAAACGAAAGCAGAATGGCATCTGGACGCTCTTTTGCAATTACTCTCTCAACGAAGTATGGCTGAACAGGAAGGAAGTAAATCTGGTCGGCCACTCCCTCAGATGTCTGTACCGTTGCTATATTGGGATTAATCAAGACGGTTTTTACGCCCTCTTCTCGCAATGCTTTCAATGCTTGACTGCCACTGTAGTCAAACTCTCCTGCTTCACCTATCTTCAATGCTCCGCTTCCAAGCAGCAACACTTTCTTTATATTGTCGTACTTCATAATGTATTGATAAATCTATCGAACATAAACTCTGTGTCTTCAGGGCCCGAGCAAGCCTCTGGATGGAATTGTGCCGAAAACCATGGATTGCCGTTATGACATATTCCTTCGTTCGAACCATCATTCATATTGATGAACAACTCACGCCACTCTCTGCCGAGCGTTGCAGTATCAACGGCAAAGCCATGGTTCTGTGATGTAATGTAGCATCGCGTTGTTCCTACTTCGCGTACCGGTTGGTTGTGTGAGCGGTGACCGTATTTCAGTTTATATATCGTTGCCCCTCCAGCCTTTGCCAGCAGCTGGTTTCCCATGCAGATACCGCAGATAGGTTTTCTGCTCTGCGACATCTGCTTACGCAGTATGGCCACAGTTTCCTCACAGGTGTCAGGGTCGCCTGGACCGTTTGAGAGAAACAACCCGTCAAAATCAATGCCAGTATAATCAAAATTCCATGGAACACGTATAATTTCAACACCTTTTTTTATGAGACAACGTATTATATTATCCTTCACTCCACAGTCAACAAGCACAACTTTCCTGCCTGCGCCCTCATTGTATCTGACAACCTCCTTACAACTTACTCTATCCACCCAGTTTGTGCCGCCATAATCAGTCTTTTCAGACATTTCTGCAATGTCCGACATGTCACAAACCTCGATTCTTCCCATCATTACTCCGTGCTCACGTAGTTTTCGAGTCAGACTGCGCGTGTCTATGCCTGTGAGTCCTGGTATTTTCTCTCGTTTCAGCCACTCGTCAAGACTCTCCACTGCATTCCAGTGAGAGTAATCGTGACAATAGTCGGCCACGATGACAGCCTTCGCATGGATTTTCTCGCTTTCCATAAACGTCGGAATCTGTCCTGAATAGGTGAATGGCGGCACTCCATAGTTGCCCACGAGTGGATAAGTAAACACAATCATCTGCCCGGCATAACTTGGGTCGGTAAGCGATTCTGGATACCCCATCATTGCTGTGTTGAACACCACCTCTCCATCGGTTTGTAAACAATAGCCGAAGCTTTCTCCTTGGAATTCTGTCCCGTCGTCAAGAATAAGTTTTGCTTTCATAATGCCTTTATAATAAAAAAGGCGAACCGCAGAAACGGGTCGCCCAAAAAATCTATTCAACAGTCACTGATTTTGCCAAATTTCTCGGTTGGTCAACATTCTTCCCTTTACAAACTGCAACATGGTATGCAAGCATCTGAAGTGGAATCGTTGCCAATAGCGGCTCCAGACATTCAATGGTGTCGGGTAGTTCTATCACCTCATCGGCAATCCGAGAAATTGTATCATCACCTTTTGTAACAAGAGCGATGACCTTTCCCTTACGGGCCTTCACCTCCTGAATGTTCGAGAGCACCTTCTCATACATTGCATTGTGGGTGGCAACCACTACAACAGGCATGTCTGAATCGATGAGAGCTATTGGACCGTGCTTCATTTCAGCTGCCGGATAACCTTCAGCATGTATATAACTGATTTCTTTAAGTTTGAGTGCTCCCTCCAGTGCTACAGGATAACTATAGCCCCTTCCCAGATACAGGAAGTTGTGGGCGTATGTAAATATTTTACTCAACTCAGCCACACGATCATTCAGTTTCAGCACTTCTTTCATTTTTTCTGGTATTTCGTACAATCCGGCAACCACCTTTTTGTACTCCTCGTCGGAAATTGTCCCTTTTTCCTTTCCCAATGCCAATGCAAGCATGGTAAGCACCGTCACTTGTCCGGTGAAAGCTTTTGTCGAAGCGACACCTATCTCGGGACCGACATGTATGTACGAACCGGTATGTGTGGCACGTGGTATCGACGAACCGATGGCATTGCAGATACCATAGATAAAAGCACCCTTTTCACGTGCAAGCTTCACTGCTGCAAGCGTGTCGGCAGTTTCGCCGCTTTGAGATATGGCAACCACTACATCTTTATTGGTAATGACGGGGTTGCGGTATCTGAACTCGGAGGCATATTCAACCTCAACTGGAATACGACAGAAGCTTTCTATCAGCTGCTTGCCTATCAGTCCGGCGTGCCACGATGTTCCGCAAGCCACGATAATGAACCTATCGGCTCCAAGCAGTTGCTGCTTATAATCAATCACTGCACTTAGCACAACATTGTCGGAATCCACGTTCACCCTTCCGCGCATACAATTGGTTAAGCACTCAGGCTGTTCGAATATTTCTTTGAGCATGAAATGTGGATAACCTCCCTTTTCCAGTTGCCCAAGGCTGATATCGACGGTCTGTATCTCGGGACTGAGATTATGAGATAGGATATCCACGACCTTCAGTTCTTCTCCGAGTCTCAATACTGCAATGTTTCCATCCTCCAAATACACAACTTTATCGGTATATTCCACAATAGGACTGGCATCACTACCGAGGAAGAACTCATTCTTGCCAATGCCAACAACGAGCGGACTTTGTTTGCGGGCAGCGATAATCTGGTTGGGTACACGCTTGTCGATGATGGCAATGGCATATGCTCCTATTACCTGATGAAGTGTAAGCTGAACTGCGGTGAGAACATCAAGATTCTTCTTATCCATAATGTATTCCACCATCTGTACGATAACCTCAGTGTCGGTGTCCGACATAAATACGATTCCTTTTGCCTGAAGTTTCGTCTTCAAGTCAGCATAGTTCTCTATGATTCCATTATGGATTATCGCGAGATTCTTCGACTGCGAATAATGCGGATGAGCATTCAGCGACGATGGTTCTCCATGGGTTGCCCAGCGAGTGTGTGCTATTCCTACAGAACCACTCACATCCTTATCGTTGCAAAACTCAACAAGGTTATCTACTTTCCCCTTTGTCTTATATACATTCAGACTTCCTTCGCTGTTAAGCAGTGCAACTCCGGCACTGTCATATCCTCTATATTCAAGACGGCGAAGTCCTTTAATAAGTATAGGGTATGCTTCTCTCTTCCCAATATAACCTACTATTCCACACATACAATCTTATCATGTTTAGTTTTATATCGGGATGCAAAATTACACAGAATATTTGTTTCTCACAAGAAATTATCCAATTTTTTTAAAAAAAAGTACAGCAGGGTATCCTGCCGTACTTCTTTAATTCATTGGTATTTTTCTACTTTTAATAGAACTTAAAGTAGTTCTTTGCATTATTATAACTGATGTCCTCAACCATTCGTGCGAGCACCTCATTGTCATTAGGCAGGAGTCCCTTCTCCACATCGTTACCTAAAATGTTGCATAGAATGCGGCGGAAATACTCATGACGCGGATAGCTCAGGAACGAACGGCTGTCGGTGAGCATACCTACGAAGCGGCTGAGCAGGCCGAGAACTGAGAGCGCATTGATTTGACGCTCCATGCCGTCTTTCTGGTCGTTGAACCACCATCCTGAACCAAACTGAATTTTACCTGGGCACGAACCATCCTGGAAATTTCCGAGCATCGTTGCGATTACCTCGTTGGCACATGGGTTCAGAGTATATAATATTGTACGCGTGAGCTTGTCTTCCATATTCAACTTGTTGAGGAACTTCGACATTGCCTTTGCAGTGTTGAACTCGCCGATAGAATCAAAACCGGTGTCAGCACCCAACAGGTTGTACATCTTCGTGTTGTTATTGCGGATAGCTCCATAGTGGAACTGCTGTGTCCAGTCGGCATCAGCGTCCATCTCGGCCATCACGGTAAGGAAGCAGTTCTTATACTGGCGAATCTCAAGGTTCGAAAGCTGCTGACCGCGCATTGCCTTCTCAAAGATGGTTTCAATCTGCGAGTCGGTGTAGTCCTCGTCGTAGAACTCCTCGATACCGTGGTCGGAGAGTTTGCATCCCTGTGATGCAAAGAAATCGTGACGTTTCTTGAGGGCATCAACCATATCGGCAAACTTCGTGATTGTCACTCCACTCACCTGTTCCAGCTGGTTGACATAGCCCGGGAATTCCGGAGCCTCGATATTCATGGCCTTGTCAGGACGCCATGCCGGAATCATGATGGGGTCGTCTTGAGCCTTGTGCTTGGCATATTCAATATGGTTGTGCAAATCGTCAACGGGGTCGTCAGTTGTACATACGCATTCCACGTTGTAATGCTTCATCAGTCCACGTGCCGAAAACTCTGGTTGTTTCAGCTTCTCGTTACACTCGTCGAAAATTTCGCGTGCTGTCTTTGGGTTGAGCTGCTTTGTGATGCCAAAAGCTGTCTTCAACTCCAGATGTGTCCAGTGATATAGAGGGTTACGGAATGTATATGGCACCGTCTCTGCCCATTTCTCAAATTTTTCCCAGTCGCTAGTGTCCTTACCTGTACAGAAGCGCTCATCAACACCATTTGTACGCATTGCACGCCACTTGTAGTGGTCACCTCCAAGCCATAGCTCAGTGATGCTTTTGAAGCGGTGGTCGTTGGCAACCATCTCGGGAATGAGGTGACAATGGTAATCGATAATCGGCATTTTAGCCGCATGATTGTGGTACAAGTCTTGTGCTATCTCATTGTCAAGCACGAAGTTGTCGTCATTAAACTGTTTCATAATTCAATTTGTTTTAGTCTAAAAGAAAAATTATGCCTACAAAGTTACACAAAAATTCCATATTTTGCAAAACTTTATGTAATTTTGCAGAAAAATTAACATATATGACCAATAATGTACTTTTAATCTACACCGGCGGAACAATAGGCATGAATCGCAATCCGAACACCGGTGCGCTCGAACCGTTCGACTTTGTGCATTTATTGAATAGTGTACCCGAATTAGCTGAATTTAAGACAAATATTTCTACACGCCAGTTCACTCCGCCCATTGATAGCAGCGACATCTCGCCCGCCCGATGGACAGAACTTGTGCACATCATTGCCGACAACTACGACTTCTACGACGGCTTCGTAATCCTGCATGGAACCGATACAATGTCATATACGGCATCAGCTCTCAGCTATATGCTTGAGAATCTAACCAAGCCCGTGATCCTGACAGGCTCGCAACTGCCTATCGGACAGTTGCGCACCGATGGTAAGGAAAATCTCATCACTGCTGTTGAAATAGCATCAGCCAAACATGTCGATGGAACAGCCATAGTACCAGAGGTAGGCATCTACTTCAACGGCCATCTGCTTCGAGGCAACCGCACCACTAAACAGAGTGCCGACGAGTTCAATGCCTTCGAGAGTTTCAATTTTCCCCATCTGGCCGATGCCGGTGTCAACATCACCTATCATGAAGAGAGGTTCCTACGTCCCGACCACAGCAAACCCATGACTCCTCACTTCAAGCTCGACAACAATGTTATTATCTTCTCGCTATTTCCCGGCATTCGCGAAGACATGATACGCCATATCATTGCAACTCCCAATCTGCGTTCTATCGTGATGCGCACGTTTGGCAGCGGCAACGCCCCTCAGAGTCACTGGCTTCATACGGCACTGAGCGACGCTGTAAAATCAGGAAAGATAGTGGTAAACATCAGCCAGTGTATGGAAGGCTGTGTTGAAATGAGCCGCTACGACACGGGTTTCCACCTACAGGAGGTTGGCGTGGTCAGCGGTTACGACTCTACAGTGGAGAGCGCTGTGGCTAAGCTTATGTATCTTCAGGCGCGTTTCGACGACCCTGAAACAGTGCGACTCTACATGAAACGGCCCATACGAGGAGAAATCACCTTACCCTGATGCCGTCGCCCACCTTTATTCTATAATCGGGCGTCAAACCGTTAATCTTGTATAAGTACATCACGCGGATACCGTATTTCTGCGATATGGAATACATCGATTCGCCCGCCTGAATATAATGGATGTGCCCCTTGTATTCCTTGGTGGCTTTCTTTGCTTTCTTTTTCAGATATATCACTTCGCCTGCCGTAAGCACATCGTGCTTGTCGCGCTCATTATATCGAGCCAGTTTACTGTACGACACTCCTACGTCATCGGCAATGCTCCTGAACGTGTCGCCTGCTTTTGCCACTACACAGTAGTTGCCGTTCAGTGCCGTCACAGTGCGTATGCCACCATGTTTAGCTATAAATTTGTCAAAGCCACTGCCGATGTCATATTTGTGAAGCTCGTAAAGTTCTATAATCTGAATCAGCTTGTTGGCATACTGTGGATTTGTGGCATATCCTGCCTTCTTCAGTCCGTGAGCCCATCCCTTATAGTCGCGCGAACCTAGTCTGAACAGTGGGCGGTAACGTTGGCCTGTCAGAAGGAACTGCGAATGGTCTTCAAAACTTTCACGTGCATTGGCATACACACGGAAGCAGTCGTTGGGATGATCATCGCTATGATAGGTTTTCTTCCCCGTCCATCCATGACATTTTATTCCGAAATGATTGTTCGACCGTCTGGTCAGCTCGCTTTTTCCTGCTCCCGACTCAAACACTCCCTGTGCCAGCGTAATGCTTGCCGGAATGCCATGCTCCTTCATCTGCTCGATGGCAATGTTATGATATCTGTCGAAATACTCCTGAAAAGCAGAGCTCTTCTTCTGTGCACACAAAAAGAGCGGAAAAGCGGAAATTATAATGGCAAAAAACTTTCTGTTGGTCATTTTTTCCTATTTTTGCTTGCAAAAATACGGATTAATTATTATTTTTGCAAATAAATCTGAAATAATATGGAAGAAAAGATTGTAAAATCCCACATTATGGTGTGTACCTCCAACGAGTTGTCGCCTGTTGAGCATAGCCTCATAGACAATGCCGTCGAGGCTACGACGCGCTCATACGCCAGATATTCCAATTTCAAAGTAGGCGCCGCAGTATTGCTTGACAACGGAAGCGTTGTCGTAGGATGCAATCATGAGAATGCTTCATTTCCTGCCGGAATATGCGCTGAGCGCTCCGCTCTCTATGCTGCCGCATCATCATATCCTGACTCAGCACCGAAGATGCTTGCCATAGCCGCCAAGGGTACCGATGGCAAACTGTTAGAAGAACCTATTCTTCCATGCGGCATTTGCCGACAGGTGATTGTCGAGACCGAAACGCGGTTTGACTGCAAGCTGCACATATTGCTATATGGACAAAAGTACATTTATATTATAGATGGCATCGAGAATCTTATGCCACTATCATTTACAAAACTATAAGATGAGAGTATCATTCATTACATGTATCTTTTTGCTGATTACATCAGTGTTATCAGCAGTCAAAGTACAGCCTGGAATGTTCTCTGTAAGACAAAGCGACGGAACTTATCTTAAAGTCAGAGGATTCGGCGATGCCAATTTCCATTACTACATTACTTCCGACGGCGTGCTGCTCTGTCATGAGGGGACTGATTATTTTATAGCAAACGTGAATGCCAACGGCGAGTTGTCATCGTCGGGTCTGCTTGCCCATAATGCCGACATGCGCAGCGAGACGGAGCGAATCCTTGCCGAAAGCCAGGACAGAGAGGCCTTTCATGCCATGAACAGCCGCCTTGCCATGAAGAAAGCGCGACGCGAGCCTCTGACAGAGAACAGCACTCTTTTCCCCCATTCCGGAAATCCTAAGGCTGTAGTGCTGCTGGTCGATTTTCCTGATGTTCCGTTCACCGTCAGCAGTCCCGCGACAGTCTTCGACAAATATCTCAACGCCACGCATCTGTTTACGCCGGAAGGCGACCCTGACATGATGTCGGTACTGGGCATAAACTATGGAAGCGTGAAGAGGTATTTCACCGACATGAGCTTCGGTCAGTTTTCCCCCGAGTTCGACATCTACGGTCCATACAGACTGCCCAGCAAACTTAAGACTTACGGCGCAGGACGTTCCGATAATATGACTACGCTTTTCCGCGATGCAATGACTCTTGCCGATGCCGATGTTGATTTCTCTGAATACGACAGCAACAACGATGGCAAAATCGATCTCATATATATCATCTATGCAGGATTTTCGGAGAGCATCTCCGGCAATTCGTCCGACTGCATTTGGCCAAAGTCGGGAACGGTGTCGCTGAGCACGAAGTTCGACGGTAAAAGTATCTCACGCTACGGTGTAAACAACGAGCTGTTCGGCAACCCCGAAGTATCAGAGATATATGGTGTTTTAATCAATGGCATCGGACTGTTCTGCCATGAGTTCTCACACTGTCTCGGTCTGCCCGACCTCTATGCCTCTGAAGGTTCAGAAGCTGAGAAAGCCGTCAATCAGACTCCCGACTATTGGGACGTTATGGATGCGGGCGAATATGCCAACAACAGCTATACTCCGGTTGCCTATACAGCTTGGGAGCGCGAACGTTTCGGATGGATGACAATCGACACTCTCGAGACGGCGCAGGATGTAGAGCTTCTGCCAATCGACGAAAACGGCAAGGCCTACCGAATCCTTAACGACGCTGACGAGAATAAAAGCGAATACTATATTGTGGAGAATGTACAGAAACGCGGATGGAACAAAAACATGTACGGTCATGGTATGCTCGTATGGCATATCGACTACAAATCCAGCAGTTTTGGTCTAGGCGGAACGGTTGTCAATCAAACTCTCGGCCATCCGCGCATGATGATAATTCCTGCCGACGGACTTGCTGTTTCCTCGTTCTACCGTGACGAGACCATCACAAGCAGTATGCCTGAAGAACTCTACAAGCGATATGGCGGCAACACCTTTACCACCGACTTGTTCTTGGCCGAATATATGGGCGACCCGTTTCCCGGCTCCACCAACGTAGTGGCATTCACCGACTCCACCGACGTTAAGTCGTGGACGTTCCGTGGCACGGGATTTATGGGCAAGCCTATTACCGACATCAGAGAGAGCGAAAGCGGTGCAGTCACATTCAAATTCATGGGTGGCACGCCAACTGAAATCAAGGGTGATGTCAACGGCGACGGCATTGTCAATGGCACTGATCTGACAACTCTGGTAAACATAATTCTCGGACAGCGAGATGAAACAAATGCTGCTGACGTGAATGATGACGGGATCGTTAACGGTACCGACCTTACTATTCTTGTTAACATCATTATGTCTTAGTCACGAGTGTCAAAACAAGGTTATTGTGAATTTCTTAGGCTGCTTTTATTCTAAATTATTCTATAAACTTCCTGCCTCACGAATCAGCAACCGGATGGCATTCGTTCGCAAGGCAGACATTGAGAAGATGCTTGCTGGCAATTTGTTTGACTCTACTCTCGCTCAATCGCAGCCTTGATAAGCGGCTCCAGTTCCTCG
>CAMOEW010000015.1 GCA_946612625.1 uncultured Prevotella sp. | reverse complement strand
AAAATTTGGTGATAGGTATGAAATTATGTAACTTTGCAGCCAGAAAGGCTCCTCATCTGGAAAACACGATTACAAATCGTGTCTCCCATCTGAGGTTAGAATAATAAGGAGAATGGCCTTGACACAGTTCAACTTACACTACCTCAATCTCAGAAATAATCATTACCTTAGCACCCGATGATGAGTCATAACAAGGCTGGTGACCCGTCATCGGGTGTTCATTGAAGCAATTTGTAGCAGTTCGGAGAAGTGAGTACGGTCTCCACATCGTAACCCAATTTTTCCTCAATCTCCCAAACTGCCTTTAGATAAAGAAAGATTGCGATTGCTGACAAAGTTAGGAAAAATGGGTGAAACTCACAAGAGTTCCACCCAAATTATTGCTATTTTTTACCGTAATTCCTACTTCATCATTACTTTCTTTCCGTTAATGATTACCAAGCCCTTGTAGCCTTGGTTCACCACCTGTCCGGCCATGTTGTACATCGTGCCGTTCTGCTTTGTGTCGGCAGCCTTGACGACGGAAATGCCGGCGGGATCGCCAGTCTTCACAAAACTGATGAGATAGAGCTGGTAGGTCCCTTTGAATACTGAACCCATGCCCGTCAGTGTGTACTTGGCACCTGCTTCCAAATCAGTGATTTCCGTACTCCACTGGTTATAGACAGCAAATTCGGTTTCACCCACCTTGAAAGTCAGGTTCTTACCATTTGCACTGACATATACAGCATCCTTGATGGTCAGGTAGGCATTGACGTTTTCACCCAGCTTGTCAATCGTGATTTCAGTGGGTGTAGGCGTAGGACCATCAGCAAAAAGAGTGAAATCGATGTCGTTCTTGCTAACTACGAATTCGGGCAGACCATTGTAAATTTTCAGCGTGCCATAGATAGCACCCTTCTGACCGTTTCCGAGGTCACCTGTAATCAGTTGGCCAGCGCTTAGTCCGAGATTGCTGCCATAGAGCAGCATGTTGTTTTGTCCGTCATTGATATAAGTATTCTGACCGTTGACATAAACAACCTGCAATACCGCTGAAGTCATGGATTGCTGTTCGATAATACCCCAATAAGACACCATCACGCCATTGTTCCACTTTGTATCACCATTAGTGACATCATTCAGCATTTCGGCCAGAGTGAAATATCCCTTGTAAACACTCAACTTATAGCTTGCCGAACTCTTCCTGTACGTATCATCGCCGGCATACGAGGCCGTGATGGTGACGATGCCGCCTTCGGTAGGATTCACCAGTTCGATATTGCTACCGTTAATCTTTGCCAGCGATTCGTCACTGCTGCTCCACGTGACCGTTGCTCCGGCAACGGTAGCATTGCCGGCCTTCACCGTAGCTGTGGGCAGAGCCAGCGTGGCATCCTTGCCGGGAGTGGCCTTGATGAAATAGTCGTCAGAGAGCACTACTGTAGTAGTTTGCTTGTTGTCAGAAGCGCCCACTGTATAGGTAATGACAATCTGTGAAATACGAACCTGAGTATTGGTGGTATTTCCATTGCCAATAGTGAAAGAACTGCTGTTAATAGCAAAGTTGCCGTGAGTACCCGAGACAGCTTTGTCTTCGACCGTAACACTCGCGTTGCTATACGATGCACCGTTAAATGTCATGGCTATCGACGTGATGGTAGCACCCGTGAGCGATGAAACGGTGATGGTATTACCGCCATTGGCATTCCAATACAAGCGGAAGTCACCAGCCTTATTTAAACCAGGAGCAGTACTTGCCCCTCCCTTATCGGCTGTGACTGACCATGCAGACGCATCAAGACCAAACGTTGCAGCCTCGTTAGAGCCGTCTGCCTTCATGTTTTCTGTTGTTGTAAAGGAATGCTTCATGGTCACCTCATCGGCCCATGCACTACTCATACCGAGAATAGCCAATAATGTAAGCGTAAAAATTTTTTTCATAAGCATTTATTTTTTAATTGTTAATACAATTGCAAAGTTACAAAAAGTATTTCCAATACGCAAACGTTTAGGGATGTTTTTTCATATAAACGAATATTTTATACTTTTTTGCGTGCTTGAAGTCTTTTTAATGGTTTTTTAGTTTGGTGGTATGGGGAAAAAACATTAATTTTGCACCAAATATGCGAAAAAAATCAAAACAACTATAACATATGGAATACAACTTTAGAGACATTGAGCAGAAATGGCAGAAACGGTGGGTGGAGATGAAGACCTACCGTGTGACAGAAGACCCTAAGAAACAGAAGTTCTACGTACTGAACATGTTTCCCTACCCCTCCGGGGCCGGTCTGCATGTGGGTCACCCGTTGGGCTACATCGCCAGCGACATCTACGCCCGCTACAAGCGTCAGAAAGGATATAACGTGCTGAACCCGATGGGCTACGATGCCTACGGACTGCCTGCAGAGCAATATGCCATCCAGACAGGTCAGCACCCTGAGAAAACCACCGTTGAGAATATCAACCGCTACCGCTCGCAGTTAGACAAGATAGGCTTCTCGTTCGACTGGGAGCGCGAGGTGCGCACCTGCGACCCTATCTATTATAAGTGGACGCAATGGGCTTTCCAACGCATGTTCAAGTCATATTTCAGCCTGTCGTCGAAAAAGGCTCAGCCCACCATCAAGCTCATTGAGCACTTCGAGCTGATGGGTACTGAGAATTGCAACGCATTAGGTACCGAGGAACTGCATTTCACCGCAAGCGAATGGAATGCTTTCTCTGAGAAGAAAAAGCAGGAGGTGCTGATGAACTATCGCATTGCCTATCTTGCCGACACGATGGTGAACTGGTGTCCTAAACTCGGAACAGTACTGGCCAACGACGAGGTTGTAAATGGCGTGAGCGTTCGTGGAGGATACCCTGTAGAGCAGAAGAAGATGCGCCAGTGGTGTCTGCGCGTATCTGCATACGCTCAACGGCTTCTCGACGGTCTTGATAAAATCGACTGGACAGAATCACTGAAGGAGACACAACGCAACTGGATTGGTCGTTCGGAAGGAACAGAAATGGTGTTCAATGTTGCCGACTCCGACAAACATTTCACCATCTTTACCACTCGTGCCGACACCATATTTGGCGTTACGTTCATGGTGCTTGCCCCTGAGAGCGACTTAGTGGCCGAGCTGACTACCCCTGAACAGAAAGAAGAGGTAGAGCAATATTTGGAATACGTGAAGAAGCGCACCGAGCGCGACCGTCAGATGGACCATAAGGTGACGGGTGTCTTCTCGGGGAGCTATGCCATCAATCCCTTCACCGACGAGAAGATACCTATCTGGATTTCCGAATACGTGCTGGCAGGCTACGGCACAGGAGCCATCATGGCCGTTCCGGCCCACGACAGTCGCGACTATGCTTTCGCCAAGCATTTCAATCTGCCTATCATTCCACTCATCGAGGGAGCAGACATCAGCGAGGAGAGCTTCGATGCCAAAGAGGGTATCGTCATGAACAGCCACTCAGATAAATTCTCACTCGACGGTCTGACAGTTAAGGAAGCCATCCAAAAGACAAAGGAATACGTAACCAAGACAGGCATCGGACGCGTAAAAGTGAACTACCGCCTGCGCGATGCCATTTTCAGTCGCCAGCGCTACTGGGGAGAACCGTTCCCTGTATTCTACAAGGACGACATGCCGTATATGATTCCTAAGGAATGCCTGCCTCTCGAACTGCCGGAAATCGACGAGTATAAGCCAACCGAAACAGGTGAGCCGCCACTTGGACGCGCAAAGAAATGGGCATGGGACGAAAAGACCAACAGCGTTGTGGATAAGTCGCTTATCGACAATAAGACCGTGTTCCCTCTCGAACTGAACACCATGCCGGGCTTTGCAGGGTCAAGTGCTTATTATCTGCGATATATGGATCCTAAGAACGAGAAGGCACTCGTTGATAAAGAAATCGATGAATACTGGCGCAATGTTGACCTCTACGTAGGAGGTACTGAGCACGCTACGGGCCATCTTATCTACAGCCGGTTCTGGAACAAGTTCCTCTATGACTCTGGATACAGCGTCGAAGACGAACCTTTCAAGAAACTTGTCAACCAGGGAATGATTCAGGGCCGCTCAAACTTTGTTTATCGCATCAACGACGAAGGAGCCGACAAAGGCAAGTATGTAAGCCTGAATCTCAAGGACAATTATAAAGATATTACTCCTATCCACGTTGATGTGAACATTGTCAGCAACGACATTCTCGACATCAAGGCATTCAAGGCATGGCGCCCGGAATATGCCAATGCAGAATTCATTCTCGAAGACGACAAGTATATATGCGGATGGGCAATAGAGAAGATGTCGAAATCAATGTTCAATGTGGTCAACCCTGACATGATTGTCGAGCGCTACGGTGCTGACACTCTCCGCCTCTACGAAATGTTCCTCGGACCGGTGGAACAGTCGAAGCCATGGGACACCAACGGTATCGACGGATGTCACCGTTTCCTGAAGAAATTCTGGAATCTCTGTTCTTCATGTTGCACCGACAGCACAGACGAGTCAACTCCTGAAATGCTCAAGAGCATCCACAAGCTGATAAAAAAAGTTTCACAAGACATTGAGAACTTCTCATACAACACGAGCATCTCTGCATTCATGATTTGCGTAAGCGAGCTGTCGCAACAGAAATGCCATAACAAAGAATTGTTGAAGAACCTCGTTATTCTCATTGCACCCTTCGCGCCTCATATCGCTGAGGAACTGTGGGAAATGATGGGCGAGAGAGGCAGTGTGTGCGATGCACAGTGGCCATCATGGGACGAACAGTATCTCGTTGAGAACACTATCAAGCTTGGTGTTGCCTTCAACGGCAAGACACGCTTCGAGATGGAGTTCCCTGCCGATGCCGACAATGCCACTATCGAAAAAACCGTTCTCGCTGATGAGCGGTCGCCAAAATATATCGACGGTAAAACCGTTGTGAAGGTTATCATTGTCCCTAAACGTATGGTGAACATTGTTTGCAAATAAAAAATGACCATCAATCACAAGATTATCTGGAACGAGACTAAAGATTATCTGTGGATTCTCTTCGGTCTTCTGATATACACCATCTCATTCACCGTGTTCCTCATGCCATATCAAATAGTGGCAGGAGGAGTCACGGGTTTTTCGGCCATCATCTACTATGCTACCGGCTTCCACATACAGAACACATATATTATCATCAACATTGCATTGCTGGTAATGGCACTGAAGATACTGGGATTCAAGTTTATGATGAAGACCATCTTTGCCATCTTCATGCTCTACTTCCTGCTTATCTTCGCTCAGGAGATAATTCCTAAGCAACCAAACGGCTTTCCCATAAAACTGCTTGGCGAGGGTCAGGACTTCATGTCGATGATTATCGGATGTGTAATGACGGGTATGGCACTTGCTATGGTCTTTCTCCATAACGGTTCCACAGGAGGAACCGACATCATTGCAGCATCGGTGAACAAATACCATAATGTATCACTGGGCTCAGTGCTCATCACCGTCGATTTCTGCATCATTGGCTCATGTATGTTTTTCCCACAGTTTGGCAACTATATAGAACGTGCACATAAGGTGATGTTCGGTTTCTGCGTAATGGCCATTGAAAACTTCACTCTCGACTATGTGATGAATGCCCGTCGCGAGTCGGTGCAATTCATGATATTCACCGACAAATGGCAGGAGATAGCCAATGCCATAGGCATGCAGATGAATCACGGTGTAACTATTCTCGACGGTCATGGATGGTTTACCGGCCAGAAGCGCAAGGTGCTCTGTATTCTTGCAAAGAAACGCGAGAGCGTAAATATCTTCCGACTAATAAAGATGATCGACCCTCAAGCATTCGTAAGCCAAAGTTCCGTTATCGGCGTATATGGCGAAGGTTTCGACGAAATGAAGGTCAAGGTAAAGAAAGTAGATAAAAATGAAAATAGTATTCGCAACGAACAACCAGCATAAGCTTACCGAAGTAAGGGACATTCTCGGCAAACGATTTGAAGTGCTGTCACTTAACGACATCAACTGTCATGCAGATATACCCGAAACAGGAACGACACTTGAGGCAAATGCACTGCAGAAGGCACATTACATCTACGACAAGTTCGGCATGAATGTCTTTGCCGACGATACCGGGCTGGAAGTGGACGCTCTCGGTGGAGCGCCAGGCATCTACAGTGCCCGCTATGCTGCCATCGACCAAAGTGAAGCCTCGGCAGGTCATGACTCAGAAGCCAATATGTCGAAACTTCTGCGCGAATTAGGAGAAAATAACAATCGCAAGGCACGATTTCGCACTGTCATTGCGTTAATAATAGATGGAGAAGAACATCTCTTTGAAGGAATAGTCAACGGAGAGATAATCCGTGAGCGCAGGGGAGGGGAGGGCTTCGGCTACGACCCCATCTTCGAACCTGAAGGCTATAGCAATACGTTTGCCGAACTTGGTGAAAACATAAAGAACAAGATAAGCCACCGTGCTCGTGCTGCACAACAGCTTGCCAACTATCTTTTAAACAAATAGAAACAAAATATGAAGAGACTTATCCTATCGTTAGTTATAGCAGGCGGAGTACTATCTACTTTCAACTCTGCTAATGCACAGGTAGGCACTTGGAAAAACTATCTTGCCTACTCCGTAGTACAGCAGATCCAGGCAGCAGGCGACGATATCTTTGTCATGGCAAGCAACAGCCTGTATCAATATAATAAGCTTGACCAGAGCATATTTACCTACGATCTAACCAACGGACTGAGCGACGTAAACATCAAAAACATAAAATGGTGCAAGGCAGCAAAACGCCTCGTCGTTGCTTACAACAACAGCAATATCGACCTTGTCGAGGTCAATGGCAACGTAATCAACGTATCAAGTATCTTAAATAAAACCATATCCGGAAACAAATCCATTAACAGCATATATATTCATGGCAAATATGCTTATCTTAGCACTGGCTTCGGTATTGTCAAACTCAATGTTGCCGATGCCACTATAAGTGAAACATACAACTTCGGATATGCTTTCAATGCTACGGCTGTAAGCGGTAACAATATATATGCAAGAGCTGCCGACTTTTCTGTTATAACAGCACCGCTGACAGTAAATCTGATTGATATAAACAACTGGCAGTACACAGGCAGCTACGACGCGAGCATTTTCAATGCCGACACCAAAGACTATGACGAGTATCTTCCATTGGTGTCAACCCTGTCTCCTGTCGGACCGAAGAATAACCTTTGCGGATTTCTGAAATACCATAACGGAAAGATTTACAGCTGTGGAGGTATCAATTCGAGTGAAAAGGAATCGACAGTACAGATATACAACAACGGCACATGGCAATGCTATAGCAATGAATTCAAGGAAAGCCTCGGGCACAAATACGTAGGCCTTTACTGTCTTGACATTGATCCCGCCGACGAGAATCATTTAATGGTGGCCTCGCAGACTGGTATCTACGAGTTTCAGAATGGTGAGTTCGTCAGGAACTACTCCAACGATAACGTTCTGGAGACTGCTGCCACAGTAGGCAACAACAATGAGAACTATGTCATAATGAGTGGCATAATCTTTGAAAACAGCTCGCGCCTGTGGACACTCAACAGCATAGCACCCAATACCTCGCTTGTAGAAATGAACCGGGAAGGCAGCACATACAATCTAACGCCCCACAACCTGAGCGTGCTCAAAAACGACTTGGGACGCACGATGGACAACCTTACGTCGATGATGTTCGACAGCAGAGGATATTTATGGTTTGTAAACAACGACTGGCGAAACTACTCTTTCTTCTGCTACGACACGGCTAACAATAAGATAAACAAATATGACAGATTCATAAATGAAGACAATACACTGGTAAACTGCAACTTTGTACGCTGTATAGATGAAGACAAGAGCGGAAATATATGGATATGCACCAATCAAGGTCCTCTGATGCTTGAGCCGTCGCAGATGTTTGAGGAAAACTATTATCTCACACAGGTAAAAGTGCCCCGCAACGATGGTAGCGACTATGCCGACTATCTTCTCAGCGGTCAGGACGTGATATCAATGGCTGTTGACGGTGCCGGAAGAAAATGGTTTGGAACAAGCAACAACGGAGTATTCCTTATCAGTGAAGACAACCTTACACAGATAAACCATTTCACAAGAGAAAACAGCTGTCTCCTCTCCAACTCAGTTGAAGCGATAGCCATTGTACCATCTACCGGCGAGGTATTCTTCGGAACCACTGAAGGATTGTGCTCTTACATTAGCGATGCTTCGGAACCGAATGAAGACATGGACAAGGACAACGTCTATGCCTATCCTAACCCTGTAACACCTGAATATACAGGTCCTATCACCGTTACAGGACTTTCGTCGAATGCCGACGTGATGATTCTCAATTCCAACGGAAAGGAAATATATCATGGCAAGAGCAATGGCGGCACATTCGTATGGCATGGCTACGACATGAAGGGCAATCGCGTTGCCAGCGGCGTGTATATGGTAGCTACGGCAAAGAGCGACGGAAGCAAGGGAACAGTGTGCAAGATAGCGGTTATAAGATAACTTTATGGGGTATCTTTTTGACAGCAAATTTATCAGGGATAATTGTAGCATTCTAATAACAATTATTCTCACGCCTCTGCTTCTTTTTGCCGCCATACCCATTTTGCCTACTTTCGACGACTGGACTGCATATACATCGCCATCGTTTGAGCCTTTGCTCAGAAAAGAGACATTCCTGTTCTACGGCTATCATTGGCGACCATTCGACAAGATAATAGGTTATATTGCCGGACTCAATCCTACGCTGCTTTATCCTGCACTAAACCACTGTATAATTGTCGTCGGACATGCTTTCTGTACCATTACATTATTTTATATCCTGCACATATTAAACCTACGTCGTCTTACCGTCAATATCTGCACGCTGTTCTTTTTCCTTTCGCCTGCAACGATGGCAACAGTGCTGGCTGTCGATAGCATGAATCAGGTATATTCATTGCTGTTCGCCATGATTGCATTCATTGTATATCTGAAAATGAAGAGTGCTGCGAAATACATACTTTTCACAGTCATTCTCTTCATTTCGGCATTATGGAAGGAAAACGGTATAATGTGGGCATTGGTATCACCAATACTTGCATACGCTTTTCAGCGTATTGACTTCAAACAACTGAAGAAAGACACTGTCATCGGTATAGGCATAGGATTGCTGTATGCTCTTGCCATCGTGATACAGCCTAAAGAGATGGAGATATACCATGAATATGTGCCGACGATAAGAACTGTTATCGTCAGTTTCTTTAAATTTATCTTCATCTCATTCATTACCATCGACTATCTGTATCTGCTCTGTGACGCCAAACGAAACCTGCTGTTGGCAGTGCTCACTTTCATTCCTACTATTCCTTTCCTATATACAATATACATTAAGAAAAGGCACTTATTAACAAGTAGAAAGGATATTTGTATTATTTTCTGTATGTTATTAGCGGCTGCTCCGCACATATTTACAGTATTCAGCATGATGCACACCTACGGCGTGCTTATATTCGTGATATTGATTATTGCTGTGGCAATTGATGATTATACCGATAATTGTAAGCATATACTCATATCTTCTGTTCTGCTGACTGCTTCATCACTTGTCATTGATATCCATCTGTGCTATGAGTCATATAAGACTTCGCTTCTCTGCCGGGAAATGTCGATGAAGGCCATCGAAAAGACAGGAAGTGCTGCAGAGAATGTATTTCTTGTGATTATAGAAGACGACGACAAGAAGTTATCATCATTCCATGTCATCCCCTATGAGGCTTTCGGATGGGGTAGGGCGGTAGAATACTTCACCGGCTACAAATGGCCTAAGGAAGTCACTGATACAACCATTGAACGCTCATCATCAGCAATGACAGTAGCTGAGCAAATAGCAAGAAAAAAAATCTGTTCTGAAGGCTATGATTGCGTGTGGATAGTCAACAAGAGCGATTTGAAAGCAATTAGGAAATAAAAAGTAATAACCGGCTTATTCATCATGAAAAAGAAAGTTACAATTCTTTTACCGGCATATAATGAAGCTGAATCCATAGTCGAGTTGGAACACTGTATGCAACAAGTTGTTGATGAAAACAGTCTCTACGACTGGGAATTCCTGCTGGTGAACGACGGTAGCACCGACAACACACTGCAGATGATAAAAGAGCTTCAGCTCAAAAATGAGCGCTACCATTTCATCGACCTTTCGCGCAATTATGGTAAGGAAATAGCAGTTATGGCCGGTATCGACTATGTTCAGACCGATGCAGTAATCATAATGGATGCCGATATGCAGCATCCCGTCAGCGTGATACCTGAAATGCTTAAATCATGGGAGGAAGGCTACGATGATGTTTATGCCCAGCGACAGACATCTGACGAGTCATGGCTAAAGCGAAAAACATCTAAGCTATACTATATTATATTGCAGAAATCAACCAATATTTCTATTCAGAAAGACACGGGCGACTTCCGTCTGTTAGACCGCAAGTGCATTGAAGCCTTGAAGTCAATGCGTGAGACCGACCGTAACAATAAAGGTATGTTCAGTTGGATAGGATTCAGAAAAAAAGGTATATCCTATCAACAAAACCTACGTAATCATGGCAAGAGCAAGTGGAGCTACTACCGACTGCTGAACCTCGCACTTACAGGTATCACCTCGTTCACCACCACACCATTGCGATTTGCTTCTATTTTCGGCATCATCGTGTCGCTCATGGCATTTCTGTATCTTATATACATTGTTATAAAGACCATACTCTACGGCGACCCTGTACAGGGCTATCCTACGCTCATGGTTACGATTCTCTTCCTTGGAGGCATCCAACTCATTGCCATCGGCATCATCGGTGAATACCTGAGCCACATCTTCAACGAGACAAAAAAACGCCCCGGCTATTTCGTTAGGGAATACAAGTGACAAACATTAGCTCAATGATAACATCCTTTCTATTGGCTTTACCGCATCTTTAGCTATCTCTTTATCTACTTCCACCGACGGCCATCCATATTTAAGACAATTATATATCTTGAGCAGAGTGTTCATCTTCATATAGTCGCACTCATTGCACGAGCATCCTACACCTCCCTCGCTTATTTCAGGAGGCACTGGAATGAATTTAGTATCAGGACATGTACGCTGCATCTCATGCAGTATTCCGGCCTCTGTAGCTACTATATACTGTTTTTCTGGATTCTCCTGAGCATATTTAAGCATTGTGGCTGTAGAACCCTTTACGTCGGCAAGAGCAAGCACCGGACCTTTACATTCAAGATGAGCCATCACTATAGCCTCGGGATATTCTTTCTTCAACCTCACTATCTCATCTACCGAGAATCGTTCATGAACATGACAACCACCGTTCCATAGAAGCATGTTGCGACCGGTAACTTCATTTATATAGTTACCAAGATTATAGTCGGGACCGAATATCAGATTTGCATCCTTTGGGAGCTGATCCACAACTTTCTTTGCATTTCCGCTGGTTACTACTACATCGGTCAATGCTTTCACGGCTGCCGTAGTATTTACATAGCTCACCACCTGATAACCAGGATGTTCGTCTTTGAACTTCTTAAGGTCGTCTGCCTTGCAACTATCGGCAAGCGAACATCCGGCATTGAGATCTGGACATAGCACAGTCTTTTCCGGCGACAGAAGTTTACATGTCTCTGCCATGAAATGCACTCCGCACATTACCATGATCTTTGCTTCAGTCTCTGCCGCCTTACGTGCTAACGCAAGTGAGTCGCCTATGAAATCTGCTACTTCCTGTATTTCACCTCTGGTATAATAGTGAGCCAAGATTATGGCATCTTTCTCTTTACACAGACGACGTATCTCTCTTTTCAGGTCGGTTCCTTCAGCAACAGGTTCATCAATAAAACCCCGCTCTATCCATTCTTTTTTCAACATTATATTATTATATTCTTTTTTATTTTTTATTTAAAATATAAAATTAATTGTATGATGTACTGTTTATAAGTTTAAAACTTCTTTTTCATTTTCTTGTCTATTACATTATGAACGTATGAGAGTAGCGATATCAACAGCATTTGTTTATACATATTCTCTCATTGGCAATAACTTACGAACTTTATCAACAATTGTTATTTTCGGTGCAAAATTACTAAGTTTATATCTTTTCTCAATAAAAATTAATGGAAAAAATGCTTAAATGCATATAAAAACATTGTTAATATTCACTTGGAGCCAATATTAGTTTTATAAAATTGAAGTTATGAAAAAGCTTTTATTAAGTTATCAACATATTTATAAACATAGAATTTTATGTTTACTACCACTGCAGAACAAATAAGTTAATGAATATTAAAATAATTATTATTAATATATTTTTTATTTTAAAAAATTTAAGATTAACATAAGTTTATGTATCTTTGCAACTGATATTACTTATTATTAAACAATGATTTAGAATATGAAACGTAAGACTATTATTTTATTCCTTATGCTCTTTTCATTTTCTGCGTTGTCAGCACAAGAACTGAGTGTAAATGTCGATAAAAAAGGCAGAATCGGCTATGTTGACAGTAATGGTAAAGAGGTAATTAAGTGCCAGTATGACAGTGGTATGCCTTTCAAGGATGGTGTAGCCATAGTTATGAAAGGCGACAAGTATGGTATAATAAATACCTCTGGTAAAGAAGTATTAAAGATAAATTATACTTCTATTTCTCCTTGGACCGACAATCTATACATCATTAAAGATGGAGCGAAAACAGGTCTGTGCAAGCACGACGGAACAATTGTTCTTCCGGCTAAATATTCGTTTATATCACGTCCCAACTGCTATGGTAAAGCACTGTTAGCAGAAGGAGGAAAAGCTAATAAGGTAGAGAATAAAACCTATATGCTCTATGCTTCTTATGGTATAATAGACAATAATGGTAATATAATAATTAAGCCGGACTATCGAGGTTTCTATGAATTCACGTTTGACTGCAAGAAAAAGACTCCTTATTTTGAAGGATATATTCTTCAGCATTCATATCATTTTACAAACGACACACTTGTAGGAAACTGCGATTATATAGGTATTTCAAAAAATCCGTTTGGCGACTATGGTTGCGGTATAATGGATGGAACTGGAAAAGTTATCCTTAAGCCAGGTTCGTATGATATAGTGACGAAACCTGTGGGCGACATGGTAAGATATTATAAGGTGAGCAAGAAAGAAACTGTATGCGGCTATCATAATCTTTCCACTGGCAAGGGTTTTAAGGTTAATACCTACAAGTCGAACATAAAAGATATTAAGATATGGACTCATGGCGACTTTTCAGGTAGCATAGCTCCCGTGAACGGCAGTACATGGAGTTTCATCGACAAGACAGGAAAGACAGTGCGTGGAGGATATTCTTCTATAGAACACGGTTTTTATTCTGCTTTGTGGTCTGGAAAGAACAGCAATGATAAATATGAAGTGTTCGACGAGAACGGCAATGATGTTCAAGTTCTTTCAGGTTACAGTAGCATAGGATTTCCTGCAAACGATGGCGACAAGCAGATATTCAATGTAAATAAAGACGGCAAGTTCGGCGTAATAGACGCTCAGGGCAATACTGTCGTGCCATTCGAATATGAAAAGATACTCCCAAACAATTTTGATTTTGTCTTGGCAAAGAAAGACAGTAGATGGGGAATTCTATCTGCCGATAATAAAGAACTTATACCATTTGAGTTTGCCGACATAAAATTGCCTACATACAAGAACACTCGTGATTTTTGGGTAAAGAAGGCCGATAATAAATTCTATCATTATAATCTTGACACTAAAACATTGAGTACAAAAGGTTATAATGAAGTATGGAATTTCAAGGATAATCTTGCTCTCGTCATTCCTAACGGAATAGTAGTGGAAGACGTTCCTATTGTCAGGGCACAGATGCTACCTCCGAATTCCGCCAAGGATGAAATCGATAAATTAAAATTCAGCGACTATAAGTCAAATTTCGGATATATAGTAAACAGAAACGATGAGCTGGTATTCAATCAGCCAGTATCACTGCTTTATCTTCCCAATGTAGTAAAGGAAATAAATGCCCGTGACAACCGTGTGCTCACAAACAGTGAAGTAAAAGATATTATTCTCAAAGTTACTCGCGAAAACAGGAGCTATGATATGAACTCTGTAATCTCAGAAGAGGAATGGAATTATTAATTTAAAAAGGATAGTAAGTTATGAAACGCAATATATTTGTTTTGGCTTTATGTGCATTGTCGGTTGTTACTGCGACAGCACAAGATGAGATAGTGTCAAACTATCGCCGCAGTTCTGTTTATTCCATACTCGTGAATCATCTCGACCAGAAATTTGCTTCGGAGATAAAGACGGCATTCCTTGAAATACCTGTTCCCGACAAGTTCAATGACCATAACCTGAGTGTGAAGGTGCTCAATATGGACAAGAAACTTTCCGGAGCCAAGAGCAGCAAGGAGAATCCTGCTATAACCGAGTTTCTTGAGAAAAATAGGATAGCCAGCCGTCTCGTAGGCCGCTGGTTCAATCGCGATTATTTTACCGGTGTATGCAACATGGAGCTGGTGAAGGAGCGCGGACTATATAATGCCAGTGAGTTCGACAAGCAGTTGGCATTACGTTCAGCCCGAGGTATAGCAATGCTTCAGGATGCCGGTGAGGAGTTGATAGGCAATACATACGTGCTTGTCAATGATATACGCTATAATGACAAGAGCAAAACATCTAAGGGAGTAGGCACAGGTTTGCGTATTGCCGGCGGTCTGTTGGGAGCTTTTACAGGAGTAAATCTCAGTAACCTTACCGACAATGTTGCCGACATGGTTGAGTCAATCAAGGGATTCTCGGTTAAGATAAACACCTTCCTCTATAAGCTTGACTGGGACGATGCTCAGGCAGAGACGTTCTACACTCAGCAGTATGCTTCAGAACCCGACGAGACAAAGAAGAACGAGTTCGACATCAAGCGCTCGTCTTATCATCTGAAATATGTGGGAAAGGTAGAGAGCAAGGGAGGAAACACATCGTTCATGGGCATTGGTGAAGACCAGCCTATAGTAATGGTGCGCAAGGCCTGCCAGCGTGCCATCGATGAGAACATCGCTGACTTGCAGCGTGAATTTCCGGATTTCCGCACAAAATCTCCGCTGATTTCTGTTGAGCCGCTGCGTGCATACGTCGGAATGAAGGAGGGTGTTACAGCCGACTCTCGTTTCGAGGTTCTTGAGCCTGTAGAACTTGAAAACGGCAAGCGTGAATATAAGCGCGTGGGTGTTATCGAGCCTATAAAGAATCTTATTTGGGACAACCGTTTCATGGCTGTCGAAGAGGGTGCTCAGGGAGCAACTCTCGGATATACCACTTTCCGTGCTGTCAACGGGAAAGACTTCTCTAAGGGAATGTTAATACGTGAAATTTCAAAAAAGTAATTATTAAATAATCGAAAATGAAAAAGTTTTTTAGTGTATTGTTGTTATCTGCCGTTGTTGTAGCAGCAATGGCAAGAGGTACTAAAATGCCTGAATATGATATTACTGGTGCTGGTTCAGGTGTTGAGGGAACAGTACTTGTAAAGGTATTTGTATATGCTAAGAGGGCTACTGATCAGGACCTTAAGCGTGCTGCCGTTCATGGTGTGGTATTCCGTGGATGTGTTGGAAATAATAGCGGTGCCAACCAGCCGGCCATGGCTCCTCCTACAGCAGAGTCGGACAATGAGGCTTTCTGCCGCGAGTTTTTCTCTGATGATGGTCAGTGCCAGAATTTTGCCACTGTAATATCAGGTTCCTATGAACGTGTAAAGACTTCCAAGGGATACAAGAACGGAGCAATTATCCAAGTGAACAAGACAGCTCTCCGTCAGGAGCTGGAGCGTGCGGGTGTAGTGCGTTCATTGTCGTCAGGTTTTTAAATTATTATGAAAATGAAAAAGATATTTTTATTTATATTTGCAGCAATGATGTGCCCTAACTGCATCTTTGCTCAGAGGGGCACGGCTTACGACCGTGAAGCCATACGCTGTCTCGGTGTAGAATTAGATGGTTCGCAGACTCTTCGTGTGCGTGGTTATGGCCGCAATATCTTTGATGCCAAGGAACAGGCAGCCAAAAATGCAGTGTGGGCTGTAATCTTCAATGGCATAAAAGACGGCAGCAAGGGATGTAATATGCGTCCTCTTGTGGCTGAAGCCAATGCTAATGAGAAATACGAGGATTATTTCAATACGTTCTTCACCGACAAGGGCGACTATAGTAAGTATATCTCTTTCAAGGACACTAAACGATTCTCGCGTGGCAAGTCGCGCGACAAGGTGGGTACATCCTACGATATTACTATCCGTGTGCTTCGTCCACAGCTTAGAGAGCGTCTGAAGACTGATAATATAATTAAAGACTAACATAAAATCATATAATTATGAATATAAAAAGTATTTTATCTATAGCTTTCTTTGCTTTTTGCTCTGTAGCAGCAATGGGCCAGGCAAAGAAACCTACTCTTATGGTTGTGCCAAGCGATGCCTGGTGCAAGGAACATCATTTTGAGCAGACTTTCGACAATCAGGGAACAATAGAGCAGATACCTGACTATAAGGCTGCCGTGTCAACCGACAAGAACCTTAATGCAGTGATTTCGAAAATAGCAACGCTGATGGCCGATCGTGGCTTCCCTCTGAAAGACTTGGCTCAGAATATTAAGAGTATCGGCAACCTTTCGGCTGAAGACCGTGTTATCCGCAGCAAATCCACCGGAGCTTCAATCAACGAGAGTCCGCTCGACCGATTGCGCCGTACGGCGAAAGCCGACATCCTGCTTGAAATAGACTGGACGGTAAACACCTTAGGACCCAAGCACAGCATTACCTATAATCTTCGTGCCATCGATGCTTATTCCAATAAGCAGGTGGCAGGAGCTGAGGGAACAGGTTTCGGCTCTTTCTCAACAGAGATACCGAAACTGCTTGAAGAGGCAGTGCAGGACCACATGGACGCTTTCGTGGCTAGTCTGCAGGCTCACTTCGACGACCTTTTGGCAAATGGTCGCGAGGTAGTTCTCGACATGCGTACTTTCGATGGCGTGGGCATCGATTTCGAGAGCGAGTATGGAGGTTCAGAGCTTAACGAAATCATCGACAACTGGCTCTCACAGAACTGTGTGAACCACCGTTTCAGCAAGTCGGATGCCACTGAGAGCATGATTCTTTACGAACAAGTGCGCATACCTCTATACAAGTCTAACGGAATGGCTCAGGATACTTATGGTTTTGCGCGTGAACTTGCCAAATATCTTACTTCCACTTATAATATTCCTGTGAAGACCATCAATCGTGGTCTCGGACGTACTCTGGTAATCATTGGCGAAAAATAAATAATTATGTATATGAAAACAAGAAATATTCTCATGATAGCAGCGATGTCGTTGCTTCCGGCAATGTCGTTTGCCCAACAGCAGTGCAACATGCCTGTTTATATTCAGCTCGACGAGGATTTTACTAATATTCCCCCAGCAGCTTATAATATGCTCAACCAGAAGCTAAACCGACTGGCTACCAATAATGGTCTGACTACATCTGAGGGTACATTTACTCCTTTTGTGCTCACAGTGCATTGTGATGTTATCGACAAGAGTAATCTGGCAGGTCCTCCCATGCAGACCCTCTATAATCTGGGACTCACTTTCTATATGGCGGATACTTTCACTAAGAAAAAGTTCGGTACAGCATACATCACTGTTGACGGTGTTGGTAACAACGAAATAAAGAGCTATATAAATGCCTTCTCGCGTATTGGCGACAACAACGCAGAGATAAAGGGCCTGATTAATCGTGGCAAGGCAAACATGCTCAAATACTATGATACCGAATATAAGAATATCATAAAGGAAGCAAAGCGTATGGAGACCCTCAACGAGTTTGAGAAGGCTGTACATCTCGTATTGTCTATTCCTGTATGTTCAAAGGGAGGTGATGAGGCTTCTCGCTACGGACTTCAGCTCTACAATAAGTATATCGACCGAATGAACCTTTACCTTCTTAATAAGGCAAAGGCTCTTTGGGCTGCAGGCCAGACTCAGGAGACGGCCTTCGAGGTATGCGAGATGTTGTCGAAAATCGACCCTGCCGCTGCCTGCTATGGCGATGCCACTAAACTTATGACCGAGGTTAAAGCTCAGGTGCGCAAGGACATCGATCTTCAGATGCGCGACCAGTACGAGGATTCGGTGAAACTTGAGAAGATGCGTATCGAGGCAGCACGTGCCGTCGGGGTGGCTTATGGCAAAGGCCAGAAAAATTCAACCACAAACCTTATGTGGATGAGATAAAAAAAAGAGTCCCAGCTTGCAGTTTCGGCAAGCCGGGACTCTTTTTATACTCATTACTTCAAGTTTATTTGGCAGGTAGATGTAGGCAGGTTGCTATTGATGCTGACTTTTGCCTTACCTTTCTTATCAGAACTACGTACCACAAGCAGCGCACGTCCTTTCCAGGTCTTTACCTTTGCTGAGGTCTTTGGCTCACGGTCTTTCATGTCAGCCGAAGCGAAAGCCATCAGTGTTGCTTTTCCGCTCACGACAGCCTGACAGTCTATGACGGCATCCGGACAGAAATTTCCATTACGATCTACCACCTCGACGGTGACAAACGCCAAGTCCTGTCCGTCTGCGGCAATCGTGGTTCGGTCGGGTGTAAGACGCAGCCTTGCCGGCTGGTCAGCCGTACGCAGTGTTACACGCTCATTATCTGTTTCGGCACGCAGAATTCCCGGTTCATAAGGAACGGAGAAAACAGCCTTAAACTCTGTCGAACGGTCCACGTTCTTCGTTCCAATCAACTTGTCGTTAAGATATAGTTTCACCTCACCAGCTTTGGTATATACCTCCACCTCTATGGGTTTTCCTTCCCATCCGTTCCAGTTCCAACTTTCCCATGTGGGCCATACGCTCCATTGAGTGTGGTGCAGTTTTCCGTGATAGCCGTCCGGCTCACGCACAGCCATGTAAAGCGGTGTATTTTTGTTCCATAGCATCTCACGATAGTGACTGATAGGTTTGCGCCATCCCGTGATGTCCACGTCACCGCAGTAAGTGCCGTGCCAGTCTGGCTGTCCACCCGGCGCATAGCTCTCGCCCGGACGCTCTCCCTCATAATAATAACGGCCAATGCCCGACTCTCCAAGATAGTCGAGTCCGGTCCAAACAATATCACCTACGACATACGGATTGTCATTTACCGTAGCCCAGTTACGGAAGGCATCACGTGGATAGCTCTCTGTCTGCCACATCACGCGTTTCGGGTCACGCTGGTGATCACTGCTGTGTTTGAAAATCATATAGTTGTATCCGGCTACATCCAGCACATCAAAATGCGGGTCGTAGATTTCCCAGTCGCGATCCCAGGCACAGAGGGCTTCCGTTACCGGACGGGTGTTGTCACACTCCAAAATGGCAGCTTTCAGCAGTTTAGCCGTGTGAACCACTCTTAGCTCTTTGCGCTCTATAACCTCATTGCCGATACTCCACGAGATGATGCTCGGGTGGTTACGGTCGCGCATTACCATTGCGTGGATATCTTCGCGGTAGCACGAGTCTATGAGCGTAGAATAGTCGTAAGGATTTTTCTGTGTACGCCAACCGTCGAAGGCTTCGCCGATAACCAGCATTCCCAGTGAGTCGCAGGCATCAAGAAAAGCTCGCGTCGTAGGGTTATGCGAAGTACGAATCAGGTTGAAGCCTGCTTCTTTCATCTGTCGCACTTTACGAATCTCTGCCGCATCGAAAGCCATTGCTCCAAGCACACCGTCGTCATGGTGTACACAAGCACCGTTAAGTAACACAGGTTTGCCGTTGAGTATAAAGCCCCGGTCTGCATCGAACGAGAACGTACGGATTCCGAATTTAGTGGAGAGAGGCTTTCTGAGCGTGGAGAGTTTCACGTTAGCCGAATATAGACACGGTGAATCTGGCGACCATAGTTTGGGATTATTGATTGTATAGGTGAAGGTGAGTGTTTTGTGCTCGCCTGCTTTAAGAGTGACTTCTTTCTGTTGTCCCTCCACCTCTACGATACCTTGCTGTTCAGAGCGTCCCTCATTGTCTATTGTCACATCAACCTGTATTGTAGCCTTTTCGTCCGACACCTGCGGCGTAGTGACCACAATGCCATTCTCGGCTATATGCATTGCGGGCATTGTCTCCAGCCATACGTGTCGATAAATTCCCGAGCCTGAATACCAGCGACAGTTGGGTTGCTCACTATTATTGACCGTCACCACCACCTCATTGTTCTGCTTGTCACCATGCAGATATGGTGTAATATCGATGGTGAAGGGAGTATATCCGTAGGCGTGCTGACCGGCTTTCTGTCCGTTGACAAACACCTCAGCTTTCTGATAGACGCCCTCGAAATGCATTTTCACCACGTCGCCTTTAGGTGTTGCAAAGTGTTTTCGGTATTCACCCTTGCCACCTTGAAACCATCCGCCACCTGTGCCCGTAGCGCCTGTCTTAGGGTCAGGCGCATCATATATGTCCCAGTCGTGAGGCAGGTTGACCGTTATACTTTTTCCATTGCGTATAAACGTCCATCCATCGTCGAACAGTTGTCTTGTTTGTGCCATCAGTCCGTTCCAGAGCGACAGCACCATGCACACCATACAAATAGTAGATAATCGTTTCATAATTATATTATAGCATTAATTTTTCTGCAAAATGATAGATTACGATGCCCGCCGT
This sequence comes from uncultured Prevotella sp., assembly GCA_946612625.1. Classification (GTDB taxonomy): domain Bacteria; phylum Bacteroidota; class Bacteroidia; order Bacteroidales; family Bacteroidaceae; genus Prevotella. The sequence continues at coordinate 15,352 of CAMOEW010000015.1, read as the reverse complement.
AACGCTGACGTTCATCGAGTGCTTGGTTCCGAACTGAGGTATTTCAAGGCAGCCATCACAGAGGTCAACTACTTCCTGATGCACTCCCTTCACTTCATTGCCAAACACGACGGCATACTTCTCAGTGGTTTCCGGGATGAAGTGATGCAGCTTTGTCGAATGCTCCACCTGTTCCACTGCATACACTGCATATCCTTCGTTCTTTAGTGCTATTACCGCCTCTTTAGCATCTGCAAAGTGTTTCCATGCCACACTGTCTTCGGCTCCGAGTGCCGTCTTGTGAATTTCGGTAGCGGGTGGCGTGGCACTTATACCGCATAGATATACTGCCTCGATGCGGAAGGCATCGCATGTGCGGAACACGCTGCCTACATTATACATCGACCGCACGTCGTCGAGCACTACCACAAGTGGCAGTTTTTCCGACTCCCTAAACTGCTCTATCGTGAGCCGTTGCATTTCTATTGTCTTAAGTTTTCTCATGTTCGCTCTCTGCCATAGCTTAGTACGATTTCCAACTGCAAATGTACAAAGAAAAATCCGAACCGCCAAGCGATTCGGATGAAAGTAGAGTCCACAACATGTTTACCAGATTTCAGTGTCCGTCAGGTCTTTCCCCTCGGGTTCGAGTTCGCCGTTGGTGTCGATTCCTCCGAAACCGATACCGTTTTCCGACGAGATGACCGAGCCTGCCAACAGGTACAACTGCATATCCGATTCCACAACCATCAAAGGCATAATATATTTCTTTTTCATAATCTATTTTTTTGAGTAATACCAACACTATTTTATCATCACCTTCTTGCCGTTCTTTATATACAGTCCCCTCGAAGGCTGTTCCACCCGCTGTCCGCCGAGGTTGTAGTAACGGTCGTCGCCGGCGGTCTCATGCTGTACGTCGCCGATGCCGGTAGTATCGTTGCCGAACACGATGAACACGCGCGCCTCGGCATTCTCTGCCTCGTCGAGGTAATCCACGAAGTCGAAATAGCCACGGAAGGCTTTCATGTGCTTTGTGTTCTCTGTAGCATAATAGAACTTATTGCCACTGAGGAAGAGCGGATAATTCTCTGCGTCATTGTAGAAGTCGAAGTCAGCCACGTATGTGCCGACAAAAGAACCCAGCACTTTGCGCTTCTTACCTGTTAGCCCGTTGTCATATTCCACTTTCGCCTCGTCCGGGTCGATGTCCACGCCGTCCGCCGTGAACTCGCTTACAGCCTGCGACACCTTAATGATATAAGGATGGTTCGCCTCGATAGCTGTAGCCGCTGTGAACTTCACGTTAATACCCGTTATAGCGTCGCCGTCCTCTGTCGTCTCATAGCCCGTGAAGTCGCCCAGCTGCACGTCTTCACCAAAAGCCTCCTTCACCTGTGCTTCGCTCATGGCGAACGGCAGGCAGATGGTGCTCCACTGGTTGGCACTGATGGTGCGCTTCACGCTGACGTTCACGCCCGTGGCTGCCTCAGGAGTAATAGCAGAGGTCTCATCGAGTACTACAGTATGTGCTGCCACAACCTTCACCTTGAATGTCACGTCTGGAGCAATGTCCTTGTCGGTAAAGCCATAGCCAAAGGTAATGGCCGAGAGTGTCACGTCGTATTCGCCAAGGGCTACACTGCTGCCCACTGTGAAATTCACTGTCAGCAGATTTTCCACAGCGCTGCCGCTGATAACCTCAGCCGATGATGCGGGCACCACAGCCAGGCCGCTGGCATCCACATCGCCGATGGTGGCCGAGGCATTCTTCCAAGAGGAAGAGATGGTGTAGTCGCCCGTGGTGGTGAAACCTTCGGCAGGGAATGTCACATTGAACTGCAGCGAGGTGTAGGTGTCGGCCTTGCCGTCGTTCAGGTTCAGACTGAACGCCACCGTCTCACCAGGCAGGGCCTCAACGTCGTTCACTGTCACTGTCTGTGCGATTGCTGCTCCTGCAACATATAAGCAGAGGGCAGCCAAGAGAATCTTTTTCATTATTGCTATAGTATTAAAGTTTTCCGTTCTGTATTACCATGTTATCTTTTTGGCGGCATACTGCAGCACGAGCGAGGCATCCTGAGCCGTCACCTCACCATCACCGTTCACGTCGGCTGCCACTACGGAGAAGCCCTCGGCATCGTTGCCGAACTTGCGGGCCACATACTGCTGTATGAGCGATGCATCCTGAGCATTGATGCTGCCGTCGCCGTTCACGTCACCCTTCATGTTACCATAGTAGTTCAGCTGGAAATTGGTGAACATGGTCAGGTCTTCATTCACAGTTGTTCCGTTCTTGACACCTATGCGAAGTGTGCCGTCGGTGACCGTCACAGTCAGTTTTTGCTTGTAAAGTTTTTTGCGGAAATAGTCTAAGGCGCCATAGGAAGTGCCGTCAGGCACATTACCAAGTTCTGTACTGACATTATAAGAACTGTTATCATATTTTCCCGCCTCGTCGAAGATGCTCTTCAGGGGCTTGCAAACCTCATTGGCATAAAGCTGGGCGTAGAGATGCTCGCCATTGTTCAGACGCAGGGCAGTAGCCTCTTCTATGCTGCCTTCCCTATAGAAGCCCTGAACCTGCAGGCTGTAGATGCCGTTGGGCAGCCCGTCCAGTTGCTGATAGAAATCAAAGCTGTCGTTCCTCGCTTGTGCCACTCCATAGTCGTCATCGACATATACAGAGCCAGCCGGGCCATAAGTATATGTCCATTTTGTTTTTTTCTTCAGCATAGGGTTGGCTATCAGGAACGTGGCATCCACGGGCTCATTGCTTGTAGCTTCGCCCAGCTTGGTCGTCAACTCGTCTTTAGTCAATAGTTGCCAAGGAACGCGGTAATCTGTAGCATCTGTCAGCAGCACCACGTTCCCAGAGGATGTTTTAGCCGACAAATATCTCTTTCCATCGACGGTGAACGCAAAGGCGCCGTCTCCTGCATCTTTTATCTGCCATCTGCCATATCCATCGATACACACAATTGAAGATAACAACACCCCAATACGGCCATATATGGGACTGTTGAGCGTAAAACAGCCATCGTCCTGCAATTCTATGGCGATGTCCATGCCGTTGGTAGCAATGCCAAGCCGATCGTCGGCTAAGAAATTGAGAGTCAGATATTTTCCTGTCCCGGGGTTATACATATAATAGATGCCGTCGCCATAGGGCAGGTCTGATTTGATGCGGCTGGCCATGTTGCTCCATCCCTCGGCATTCTTGTAGGCATCGACGTGTCCGTATGGCACAATGATGGCGCACGACAAGCTGCTCGTGCCGATGGCGGGTGGTGTGGTGGATGCCATGCGCAGCACGGTTAGGTCGGTACAGCCGTCAAAGGCATCGGCAGCAATAGCCGCCACGGTGTAGGTGGTGCCGTTGCAGACCACGCTTTGCGGTATGCGAACCACTCCCTGATAAAAGGCATCATTTATCTCCGCATCACCTGCCGCCACCAGTTCTACAGTGCCTGTACCAATGATATGATAGTATATATTGTCAACCATAAATTCCTGATCGCCACAGGGGCGCACATATCCCTCATAATCAGTCCATTCGCCGTCGCGATAGCACAACACTTCCCAGCCCTTTTTCTTTACGTCGGCCACCTGACGGGACGTAAACACATTGCCTTCGGTGGCACTCATTGCATCAAAGACACGGAAAGGTCGCTTGCCTACTTCCATCATGGCAGAAATAAACTGATTGAGCACGGCAGCCGACAGCTGGTTGTTGCTACAATCGACAGCCGATATATTAGAATTGAACTTAACATTCTTCAAATTAAGTTCAGACAGTCGGTTGTTTGAGCAATAGAACTCGCCGAAATAGAGGTAAGAATTATCTTCAGCTGTAGGCATCACGATGGAAGTCAACTGATTAAAAGAGCAATCAAAATAACTGATACCGTCTTGTACAGTCGACAGGTTTAGTTCATGCAACTGGTTATGACTGCAATCCAGCCTTTGCATGTCATCTCTGGTGGTGCCAATGATTAGCGAGGTTAACTGGTTCTCAGAGCACGACAGGTATTCCATCTTTTTGTTGTTCGACAGGTTGAGCGTGGTCAATTGGTTTCTGTCACAAGACAAACGAGTCAGATTGGAATGAGTCGTGACATCAAGCGAGCTGAGCTGATTGCCAGAGCAGTCAAGACTAGTCAATTTGGTGTTGGCCGAGACATCAAGCGAGCTGAACTGATTGTCAGAGCAGTCAAGATAATTCAAATTGGTGTTGGCCGAGACATCAAGCGAGCTGAGCTGATTGCCAGAGCAGATAAGATCTGTTAATTCAGTATTAGCAGATACATCAAGCGAGGTGAACTGATTATTTTTGAGGGAAAGACTTTTTAAATTTGTGAAAGCCGACACGTCAATGGAAGTCAGCTGTGCATCGCTACATTCGACCTCCCTGAGATTGTTATTGGTACCAAATGTCAATGATGTTAGCCCTGAACCGATAACCCTTAATCCTTCGAGATTAGGAAATGCTGATACATTTAAAGTTTTTATTTGGCAACCAAGTAGTAAGTTTGTCAACGATGTACATTTGTCATCGAAAATAAAATAATTGAGATGAGCAGAAGGACAACTTACTTGTAACGTCTCCAAAGCGGAACAACCAGAAATTCTGATTGCAGTTAATGCTGGGCATTCTGTGAAATACATATATTTCAGAGACTGCATGTCTTTACAATCCACTATTTCCAGATTAGGGTCATAACTTATCAGTAAAAAATAAAGTGATGTGAAATAGTGGATGCCTTGCAAACTGGCAAAGTTACAGCCGCCTAAAGGATATTGTATTTCTGTTACGGCTGCTATCTCTTCCTCCGACAGCCAGCCGTCGCCATCGATGTCATGTCCTCTCACGAATTCTTCACGGAAGTTTTCGTCAGGAAAGTTAGTCTCGTTAATCTCCACAACGAGGTTACTGTTCTGGGCATAGCCCATCATCCCTGACAATGTCAGGAACAGGAAAGAAAGGAGACAATGTTTCATAGTCAACTAAATAAAATGATTACTACCCCGCAAAGGTATCTCATTTCTTTCATTCTCCCAAAACAATAATGGTTCTTATCAGTTCTTTTCGCTATTCAAAGGCTTCGGTACGATAGCGGAACATGCCAAAGACCAGGCTGTTGGCATAGTCGGCGTCTGTCCCTGCTGGCACAATGAGGGTGGCGCGGTCAAGCGTCTGCTGGTCGAAGATGTTGTCATAGACAGCTGGTCGCTTGGTGCATAGCAGTCGCACTATGTCCAGGTTCTCACAGCCTCTGAAAGCAAATGGCCAAATGACGCGAAGCGACGATGGCAAAGTGACTTCACGCAACGACGAGCAGTTGAAGAAGCTCTGGTCGCCCACCTCTTCGATGGCGCTGGGCAACACCACCTCGGTGAGACGCGAACAGTGGGCAAAGGCAGAGCGGGCAACCGACCTCACAGGAATGCGAGCACCAGAAGGGGTGGGCACAGTGTCGGGCACTATGAGCCGACCTGCAGTCAGCGTGTTGATGGCAGGATGATCGTAACGGCCAATCCCAACAACGGCCCAGTTCTGTACCATTGGCCGCAAATGAAATGTCATCAGCACTGGCTTACCATCGCACCATGCCGTAGCTTGGAACAGGGAATCCTGCCCAACTTCCTGCTGGCACCAGGCACTCAGCCCGGTCAGCAACACGAACAGAAAAACTACTATACGCTTCACGGCGGCAAAGTTACGAAAAAACGAGTGAAATGCAAAAGGAAAGCTCGCTTTTCTATTCATTTCCGAGTGCCAGGACTCGAAACTTATTTCGCTTGGATAGTCCAAGAACTTCGGCGAAGCCAAAAATTCTTTTTAGTTCTTTTTGTAAAAAAAGAAGGAAAAGGAGCTTTTTCACGAAAAAAAACACTAATTTTGCGTTATGATTACTAACACCGAACACACTGAAGAGACTTCTGTATTCCTGTCAGAATCTTTCGAGAGCATCGACTCACAGTTCACCGAACTGCAGGAACTGAGCACACATGGCTTTGCCAGACTGCTGAAGGCTAAGCGCTATGGGCGTTGGTATGTGCTGAAGACGCTGAACGACGAAGCATCCGAGGTGCCAGCCTACAGAGAGGCCTTACGCAAGGAACTGGAGGTGCTCATGCAGATGCAGCACCCATCTGTAGTTCAGGCCACGGGGTTTGAACATGTAGAAGGTGTTGGCCCATGCATCATCATGGAGTACATTGACGGCGAGACCCTACAACAGGCATTAGAGGGAAAGCAGGAACAGCTTTCGCTGCAAGACCGCCAGCGCATGGCCGAAGAGCTGATAAGTGCAATTGGCTACATACACTCACTGGGCATCGTACATCGAGACCTGAAGCCTCAGAATATCATGGTGACACGCAACGGCCACCGCGTAAAGCTCATCGACTTCGGCATGGCCGACACCGACCAGCACGCTGTGCTGAAACAGCCTGCCGGCACACTGCGCTACATGGCACCCGAACAGGCACAGCAGGCCGTACCCGACATTAGGAACGACATCTATTCGCTGGGACTCATCCTCCATGAACTTCATCTCGACAGCGTCTACGACAAGGTCGTCGAACGCTGTCTGAAACCCATCGACCTACGATACCGGAACATTGCAGAGCTCACAACCGACATTCGCAGAAAGAGAGAGAGCCGCCGGCTATGGAAGCGAAACGCCGTGGCTGCAGTAGTCATGCTGCTCATGACTGCGGTTGCCATGACGGTCTGGCAACGGCTGACGCAGGCTGCCGACTCGGCATCGCAACAGGCGACCGTCATCGACTCGCTACAGCATCGGCTGGCCCAGCAACAGGCAGAAAATCAGCAGGCACGTGCCAACCTTCAACAACAGATGGCCACCAACATTACAGCACAGAACCAATCTATCAGTCAGTTGACTATGGTCAACGAGCAGCTGCAAAACGAACTCAATCGCACCAGACAGGCCAAAATCGCTGCTTTAGAGGCTCTGCACAAGGAAATAAGACGATCGCACATCGATTCACACATTGACACACTCAGCAGATGGAAATACCGATGGCAAGACCTAAGTCTTCGCATGACCAACATCAGCCGGTTTATCTACCGCTATGTAGATGGCCTGACAACCCTCACGCCCCCCGAACGCGACCAGATAAGAATGTCCATGCTCGATGTCTGGCAGCAATGGAACACAAACGTCATGAACCGTGTTCACAGCATCAGGAGGCGGGTACTCTCCAACAATCCCGACACACTTCTGTCACAGCCAAACAAGATACCAAAAGAAGCGTTATAACCACATTACCAGCAGCTATATCTATGGAAAAACTCACCTATATCAAGCTCTGCAAGGCTATAGAGGAAACGATTGGCCACAGCATAACTACGCCAAAAGACTTTGAGCAGCTGGCCGACCGCATCTTTAGCCACCAGCACACCGCCATCAGCCCTTCGACATTGAAACGGCTGTGGGGATATGCCGGTCAAGAATGCCATCCACGCCTGCTCACGCTCGACATACTGGCGCGCTTTATAGGCTACAGAGACTTCTCCAGCTTCGAGAAAGCAAGACCCGGAGACAAGGAAGCACAAAGCCAACTCTTTCTTTCAGGAATGCTGACGGACAAACAAATAGAGAAAGGCGCATGTCTGCAACTGTCATGGCGTCCTGACCGCCTATGCGTTATAGAACATTTGGGCGAAGGACGGTTCAGGGTGCTGGAAGCATACAACACCAAGCTCTCTGTGGGCGACACCTTTGTGTGCCATTGCTTCATCAACCGCGAACCCCTTTATATCAACCATCTCATACACCTTGGGCAAGCGCCTATATGCTACGTGGCAGGTCGGAAAGACGGAGTGACTATTCTTCAGCTGCTGCAAGGCAGGTAGGGTGACGTCCTTCAGCAACGAGTAGTTTTTGAATTTCTACGGACAACATGTCCTTATGTTTAGAGCGGCAGGACAACATGTCCTGCCGAACGGAAGTTGTTCCGAGCGACGGCATTTTCTCGTTTCTGGAATTCGCGTTGCTCCGAACGACGGCATTTCCGCTGCTGAGGAATTCGCGTCGCTCCGAGCGACGGCATTTCCGTTGCTGAGGAATTCGCGTCGCTCCGGACGACAGAGCATCCTGAGGCAAAGGATAGAATTTGCACCAACTTTTCATAAGTAGTAAAAAATAAGTGGGAATGCAATTGCGTTCCCACTTATTTCACGTAATTATTCCGATGCAGGGGCGTCGGTTCTTATTTCACTCTGCCGAGAAGGTCAGGGGTAATCGTAGGCATGGCACCATTCTGCGTGCACACAAATGCGCTCACCTCAACAGCAAGCTTGTGAGCCTCGCTGACTGGTTTTCCGGCAAGGATGGCAGCACAGAACGAACCGGTGAACGAATCTCCGGCTCCTACGGTGTCGGCGACCTTTACCTTCGGAGTTTCCTGGAACGACATGGCACCAGGCGAGAACACGTAGGAGCCGTTGGTGCCGCAGGTGAGCACAAGCATGTCGAGATTGTACTTACCGAGAATGAGCCAGCATTTGTTTTCGATGTCAAGTCCGGGATAGCCGAACATACGTCCGATGAGCACCAGTTCCTCGTCGTTGATCTTCAGAATATTGCAGCGGCGCAGCGACTCCTGGATAATCTCCTTGGTGTAGAACTGCTGACGCAGGTTGATGTCGAAGATTTTCTTGCACTCTTTCGGTGTGGCATCGAGGAAGCGCTGAATGTTTTCACGCGAAACGATATTGCGTTGAGCCAGCGAGCCGAAACATACGGCACGGCAGTTGCGGGCAATCTCCTCTATCTCGGGTGTAAACGGGATGTTGTCCCATGCTACGTTCTCCTTGATGTCATACGTGGGAATGCCGTCGCCGGTGAGCGTCACCTGAACGGTTCCTGTGGGGTAGGGCACGCGTGGCATCATATACTGCAGTCCGTGCTCTTTCAGCGACTGCTCAGTCTCGTCGGCCAGCGCATCGTTGCCCAAAGCACTGATGGCGATAGTATTGTCACTACCGAGGAACTGTCCGGCATGGTATGCGAAGTTGGCAGGTGCTCCACCCAGTTTCTTTCCTTCGGGAAGGCAGTCCCATAGTGCCTCTCCGAGTCCTACTACATATTGTTTCATAGCTTATGAGGTTTTAAGTTGTTTGATATACGTGAACAGATAGACTACTCCGACGGCCATTACTGCAACGGCTCCTGCTTGTCCCATAGCGTCGCTCATGAAGCCCATGACGAGTGGGAAGATGGTGCCTCCGAAGAGTCCCATAATCATCAGTCCGCTGACTTCGTTCTGCTTCTCGGGCATTGCCGTGAGTGCCTGGGCAAAGCACATTGAAAACACGTTAGAATTGCCGTAGCCCACGAGGGCAATGCCGCAGTAGAGCAGCGTCTGGCTGTCGCCGATAAACATCAGAACCATTGAGGCTGCCATCATACATACAGAGATGATGAAGAACGTGCGGGTCTTCATCACGCGGAGGAAGAACGAGCCGGTAAGACAACCGATGGTACGGAAGATGAAGTAGAGCGAAGTGGCAAAGGCTGCCTCGTTGAGGGTCATTCCCAGTCGCTCCATGAGAATCTTCGGAGCGGTGGTGTTTGTACCTACGTCGATGCCCACATGGCACATAATGCCGAGGAACGACAGAAGCACAACGGGAGTGCCCAGAAGCTTGAAGCACTCAGCGAAGGTGGACGTCTTGCCTTCGACTATTTTCTCTTCTATCGGAGTGGTAAGAAGCAACAGTGTAGAGAGTGTTCCCACGATGAAGTAGATGAGGAAAAGCACTCGCCAGCTGAGGCCGAACGAAGGTATAAGTGCCGTGGCTCCCCACATGGCGAGATAGGGTGCCATGAATGATGCAATAGCCTTGACGAACTGTCCGAAGGTGAGCTGTGCTGCAAGGTTCTTGCCGCCGGTGACGATGGCCATGAGCGGATTGAGCGATGTTTGCATCAGCGCATTTCCTATTCCTAAGAGCGAAAAGGCAATGAGCATGATATAGAAGTTATTGCCGAAGATGGGCAGCAACAGAGAGAACACCGTTACGATAAGTGACAGCAACACGGTCTTTTTCTTGCCAATCTTGTTCATCAGCATTCCTGTAGGAACAGAGAAGATGAGGAACCAGAAGAACACGAGCGAGGGGAAGATGTTGGCCACACTGTCGGTCAGTCCAAGGTCTTCCTTTACGTAGTTTGATGCTATTCCAACAAGATCCACAAAGCCCATGCAGAAGAAGCAGAGCATCAGAGGAATGATAGCAAATCTTGCAGTTTTACCCATAATATTATTGTATTTGTGACGCCAGGAAGCGTCGCCTCGTAATTCTTAATTCTTAATTTCAAATATAGTAGTTTTTCCTCCCTTTACCTTAATTGTATTGTAGGGCTCAGTGGGGAACACGAGATTGGTCATGACCATCTTACCCTCGCTGTCGAAAGCCTCTATGCTGCTATGGTCGATGAAAATGCGCAGCTGATGTATGGCTCCGTGAGTAGGGCAGGTGGTTTCGGCGGCAAAAGCCTCGCTGAAATTTGACAATCCGCTGTTGCGGCGGTCCATGGCAAACGTGCGGGCCTTGTCGTCATACTTCATCGTTACTTGCTCGCCCTTGGTATTGCTGAGAATAATCTCGGCAGAGCCTTTGACATCGACAACAACTTCGCACACATCGCTGAGTTTCTTCGTCTTTGCTCCGCGTGCAGCATCCATCTCGGGAGAAGGAATGCAGGCGAGATAGGTCTCGTCGCCATCCTTGAAGAGCTTCAAGTCGCGCGGAACGCTGTTTGCACTGCGGAACTGCTTGGTGGGAACAACGCCGGCATACTGCCAGTTGCTCATCCATGCCAGAGCGACGATACGGTTGTCGGGGGCATTAGAGAATGTGACGGTAGCATAATGATCCTTGCCATAGTCCATCCATTTCGTTGTTGAAGGCTTTGAGTTGCAGGTAAACTTATGTCCGTCGAACGTACCGGTGAAATACTGGGTTGCCGAGCCTCCGAACGGTCCGCCGGGATTGATGTTCAGCAGCAGAACCCACTCGTTGCCAAACTTCAGCAGGTCAGGGCATTCCCATACACCGTCGTGATTGCCATATTCTTTTCCGAACGAACTTTCATACTGCCAGTCTTTCATGTTCTTGGATGAATATATCTGTATTTCCTGTCCGGCAGCGAGCACCACAATCCATTTCGCTGTTTCTTCATGCCAGAACACTTTCGGGTCGCGGAAGTCGGGAGCGGCAAAGGTGATTACGGGGTTGTCGGCATATTTAGTGAATGTCTGTCCGCCGTCGGTACTATATGCTATGCTCTGCGTCTGATGCTGTCCGGCAGAAGTGTACATGGCTATAATGGCTCCGGCACCGAATCCTGCTGTGTTGTTCTTGTCAACGACAGCCGAACCGCTGAATATTTGTCCGAGAGCATCCATTTCAATGGCGTTGGGCTGCTGCGTCCAGTGGATAAGATCCTTCGATGTTGAGTGACCCCAAGTCATGTTCTCCCACTGTGAGCCGTAGGGGTTGTACTGGAAATAAAGATGCCATACACCGTCTTTAAAGAACATGCCATTCGGGTCGTTCATCCATCCATACAGCGGAGTGTGATGATATGCCGGACGATACTTTTCCGTGTTCTTCGTGTCGAAGGTGGCGCTCTGCTTCAAATCTTTCCAGCATGCGAAGTCTTTCACGGCTCCTGTGGTGCGCTTGTCGCCACGCAGGGTGATGTCGAGAAGCAGCTGTTTGCTTCCGAAGCGCTTGATGTCGAGCGGCACGTAGTAGTCAACCTTATCCACGGCAAGCCGCACATTGAAAGTCTGTACCACGTTGTTGTCGGCGATGATGCGTACGTTGGCGTTCTCCTCACGTTCCTGTACCGGCAGCAGCAGGTACTGCTCGGCCACGGCTATCTTCACCATGGCGTGGTTCTCGCTGAGCACCTGCGTCTGCTGGGCAAAAGCCGACACTACTACGGTGAGTAGTGTCAGCATTGCTATAAATCGTTTCTTCATATTAATACCTTTTTCTAAGATTAGATAGACATCAGGTATTCTATACTGTTCTTAGCCAGTTTGAGAACGTTGTCCTGGCAGGAGTTGTTCTTTGGCATGGCGCTGATATCGGGTGTGCCGTCGGAGTTTTTCATCGAGAACTCGCAGCCGCCGTTACCTATGCAGAGCACGGTGCCACATCCCTTCTGGAATCCATCGGGAGCTTTCTCTGCACCCTTAGCCTCCCATACGTTGAGCTGAGATACCCATGCTGCCTGCGAATCCCACGTGCCGAGCGGATAGATACCATAGTCGTTGGTCACTACATCGTAGCACTCCTCGGTGTTGTTGTCCAGGCCTGTGAGCTTGGTGGGGATGTCGAAGAACAGACAGTTGTGGTCCTCGGTCCAGCCAGCACCCTTGAAGGCGATAGCAGCGAAGCACTGGTCGTTGAGCTTCTCGGTGGGGATGCCGGCATAGATGGGATGTGAGCTGAAGTCCTTGGTGAACGAGCCCGTGTTGAGGCATACGCCCATCTTCCATACATCGCCATTGAAGCCGCCTACACCGCAGCCGAAGGCATTGCTAACGCCGCGCAGGATAGAGGTTGGCAGACGGTTGATGGTGCCTATGTATGGCACGGCGTGCGACCATAGCAGCAGGTTACCGCCGTTCTTAACATACTGCTCAATGCAGGGAGCTGCATTGCGTGCCACCTCTGAGAAGTTCCAGATGTCGTCGTTGTTGCCGGTCTCAATGTCGCGCAGCCAGAAGAGCATGCGATAGTCTGCAATGTCCTCGACGGTGCTGATGTTTCCGAAATATACATACTCGCCCTTCGGATAGTTGGCCTGGAACCAGAGCCATGCCGATGCCTCGTCGTCGTCGCCATTGGCAATGAGCTCCTCAGGAGTAGCATACTCAGAAAGGAATGCAGGAATCTTGCCGCCAATCTTTGCCGAAGCAGCTATGGGCAGTGCCTTTCCCTCGGCATTCATTGCGATGAGGGTTGCCTCCCAGCGCTCTTTCATCTCAACGCCCTTGAGCGTATAAGACGTGCCGTTGACAGTCTCGGTGATGACTTTTGTGCCGTCGCCATTAACCAGAGTAAGGATATATGCCGTGGCATCGTTGCTGGCAGTCCAGGTCACTTCGAGATTGTGCTCGTCGTCAGAAATGTCGATCTGCGTCATTTTCAGATTGGTGGGAGCGGTGGCACCGGGACGTATGTATGATGTCATCACGCCATTCGATGTAGCATCGCCGCTGGCATACTTGAAGAGGAACTCGTAGAGCTGATTGCTCTCAAGGTTCTTCAGCGTAAAGGTGTTGTTCGGGCAGGGAGTGAGACCCTGCTGCTGTGTGCCGTTCTTATACACGGCCACCTGCATCACGGCACCTGTGGGATTGGCAGGCCACGTCAGTGTGTAGTCGTAATTATTCTCGCCGCTTGCCACGCCTTGAATGGTGGTCACATCCGGACTTGCTATTTGCATGACACCTGAACTCGGCAGGTCTCTGTCTTGACAAGATGCAAACAAGATCATTCCCATCAGTGCTGCACCTATTTTATTATATATTGCTTTCATAATTCTTAATTATTAATTGATACTCGCCATTGACGATAACTCTTAATTCTTAACTCTCAATACCCCCTGTTCTGGTGATAGAGTCCCTGTACATAGTTCATCTGGTTGGATGCTATGGGGAAGTACTCGTTCTTGCCAGCGGTGAAGAAGGCATCCTTGTAGTAGAGTGCATAGGTCTGACCGTCGTATTCGTCGGTTACCTCGCTCTGGAAGTATTTGTTCAGAGTAGTTGACAACAAGCCCCAGCGGCGCAGGTCGAAGAAGCGGTGTCCCTCCATAGCCAGCTCCAAGCGGCGCTCCCAGCGCAGTGCCTTGCGAGCTTCGTCTTTTGAGGCGAAATTGCCGTAGAGGCTGATTTCACACTGGTCCTTGGCATACTTGATGAGCGATGTGCCGCTAATGTCGCGTTTTGCGCGGTTGCGAATGTCGTTGATAATCTGCAGTGCCTCGCCGTTATAGTCGCCCTTCTCGATAAGAGCCTCTGCACGCATCAGCATTACGTCGGTGTAGCGCAGAACATAGTCGTTCTGTCCGAAGGCCTGCCAGGGATTGTCGTAGTCTTCACCCTTCGAGCGCTGAGGAATCTCTTTCATCGAGCAGTAGTAGCCGTAGGTGTTCGGTGTTCGGCTGTTGGCCTTGGTGAGAGTATATTGCGTCTCGTATTTGTAAGGATAGGTTGGCATGCCTACGGTGTGGAACAGACGTGGGTCGTACTTGTAGTTCAGGTCGGCACCGTTGACGAGAATGGCATTGTGGTCTTCGTCGAAATCGTCCATAGGCAGACCGTTTTTAGTCTTGAACGCATTTACCAGGTTCTGTGAGGGCTTGTGGAAGTCCCATCCGCACGACCAGATGCCCCATACGCCATTCAGCATGTTCGACCAGTTGGCACGTCCGTACTGTGTGCCGTCGTCGGCCTTGTTGGAGTGCTGTACTGCAAAGATACTTTCTACGCTGTTGGCATAGTCCTGCAGGAAGATGTGGCCGTAGGTGTCGAGATAGTCGTAGGGAGAGTTCTTCACTACTTCTGTATAGTCGATTACTTTCTGGATTTTGGCCTGGTCAACATGGTCGTAGCCTGTCGTTGCCTCATAGCCGTCGCCATATGCCCAGTTCAGATAGCACTTGGCCAGATAGGCAGCAGCAGCCACCTTATGGGCGCGGCCTGTTGTGCCGGGGGCAGCCTCGTCAAGATTGTCGTAGGCATACTGGAAGTCGTCGATAATCTTTTGCATCAGCTCGTCGTGTGAGCTCTGGGGGCATGCCTCGATGGCGGCATTGTCCATGCCCTCGGTGATGAACGGTACCTCGTACCACATCTGCTGAAGTTTGTAGTAGAAGTGACCGCGCAGGAATCGCACCTCGGCTCTCATCTTTGTATTGGCGGCTGTCTCGGTAGCCTTGTTGATTGACTCTAACGCACGGTTGCAGCGCGAGATGGCACTGTAGAGCTGATACCAGAGTTCGTCGAACTCACCGCGGTCGGGCTGGAGTGTGGAGAATATCTCCATGGGATGGTAGCCCGTGTCGTTCTCACCGGAGCCGCCCTTCAGACAGTCGTCGGCACTCATGTCGCCGTAGGGCCAGAGATTGAAGGGGTAGGAATACCAGTCGTCGCCCAGTTTGGCGTAGGCTGCGGTAACGAGTTTCTCAGGACTTGAAGAGGCTGTCTCTTCGTCCAGCACACCCTGTGGCTTAACATCGTCAACACTACATGAAATAGCAAAGGCAGAAAGCAGTAGGGCCGATATATATAATTTAATCTGTTTCATATT
>CAMOEW010000014.1 GCA_946612625.1 uncultured Prevotella sp. | reverse complement strand
TCTACTTCTAACTCTTTATTAATTTAAACAGTTTATCCGACTCGCGCACCTTCGACGGCACGGCTATCGAGGCCCGGGTGCCCTTTGGGGCAGTTTGTACAGGACCGTGGTTGCCGTGAATCTCAGTGGCTGTAATATACATCACGCCCGTCGTAGGTCCGGTGATTAGCAAACGGTCGCCCACGCTTATCTCGGCAGCCTCAATCGAGAACTCCGCCACTCCGAGCTTCGAGAAATATTTTTTCCCACGTCCGACATAGACTTTAGTCTCTGTGGCATTCGACCCGTAGTTTGAATTCCATTCTCCGAGCTTCTGGCCAAGATAATATCCGTCCCAGAATCCACGGTTGAAGACGGTGGCAAGCTCTTTATCCCACGTATCTTTCTTCTCTTCGGTAAATGTCCCATCAAGAACCGAGGCGATGGCGTCCTTGTAGCAACGAACTACCTTATAAACGTATTCAGGCCCGCGGGCACGTCCTTCGATCTTGAACACTCGCACTCCGGCCTCCATCATGCGATTGATGAAGCGTATGGTCTTCAAATCCTTCGGACTCATGATGTATTTATTGTCTATCTCCAACTGACAGCCTGTCTCATTATCAGTGACGGTATAGCTGCGACGGCATATCTGCATACACTCGCCACGGTTGGCACTGCGTCCGGTATTGTCGAGACTCATATAGCACTTGCCGCTGACAGCCATGCAGAGAGCTCCGTGACAGAACATCTCTATCCTGATATGTTCGCCGCGAGGACCGCAGATATTCTGTTCGCATATGCCTTTATAAATTGCGGCCACCTGCTCCAGTTTCAGCTCGCGGGCGAGAACTACGACGTCGGCAAACTGAGCGTAGAACCGCAGTGCTTCGATGTTCGAGATATTGAGCTGGGTGGAGAGATGCACCTCGACTCCCACCTGCCGGCAGTAGGCCATCACTGCTATGTCGCAAGCGATAACGGCGCTTATATGCGCCTCTTTGGCTGCATCCACAATCTCGTGCATGGCTGCTATATCCTCACCGTAGATAATGGTATTCACTGTGAGGTAGGTCTTTATGCCGTGGCTGTCGCACTCGGCAGCAATCTCCTTCAAGTCGTCGATAGTGAACTTGTTGGCAGAATGTGAACGCATGTTCAACTGTCCGATACCGAAATACACAGAGTCTGCCCCTGCCTGTATGGCTGCGGCAAGACTCTCGCGGCTGCCTACGGGCGCCATTATCTCAAAATCGTTTACTGTCATCTTATTCCGTATAAAGTTAATTAAAAAGACTGCAAAGGTACAATATTTATTTCATTTGCACAATACTTTTATATAAGTATTTTAAAGAGCTCTCTAATCCATTTTCACAAATACGCTTGCATAAATATATTTTTATTTGTAATTTTGCAGCATGAACAAGATATTCTGTCTCTTGGTAGTGATTGCTGTCTTCTGCGAATGTTCACGCAGGGAGGAAAACCACGTATTTACCACAGAGGTGATGAACAGCTACACGCCTGTGAAAGACCAGGGGAGCAGCCAGACGTGCTGGATTTACGCAATGCTGGCTGCGATAGAAACTGAGCATATCATGCGCGGCGACTCAGTCAATCTTTCTGCAGCTTTCGTCGAGAAGATGCTGGAACGCGAGCCAAACTGTCCGCCGAGCAGGCGCGGCATGGGCTATATCGCCATCGAGATGATCCAGAAATACGGCGTTTGCAGCTATGATGCCATGCCTACCACCGCCACCCACGCTCCACGGCAGGTATTCATGCTCGGAGCCGTTTATACGCCCCAAGAGTTTGCACGCAGCGTATGCGCTCCGGGAGAATATATCGCTCTGACATTCGATATCGAGGAAACATATTATAATATGGTGGAGTGTCATGAACCCGACAACTGGATGAAAAAGAAACTGCTCAACGTGAGCATCGACTCTATTCTTGCCATCACCGAACGTGCCGTCAGGAGCGGCCACGGCGTGTGTTGGGAGAGCAAGCGCCACGCCATGGCAATCGTAGGCATTGCCCACGACGAAAAAGGACGAAAATATTTCATAATGAAAAACTCGTGGGGTGAGCATGGCCGTCACAATGGCTTGGAATACATGTCGTACCGATATTTCCGCCGCCATACCCTCGCCGTAACACTCAACCGCGAAGCGGCTTCCATGGCCTCCACCCTCACTTATTCAGCTTCCATGTGACACCGTCCTTAGTATCATTCACCTCAAATCCGGCGGCAGCAAGGTCGTCGCGGATGCGGTCGCTCGTAGCCCAGTCTTTGGCTGCTTTCGCCTTCGCTCGCAGGTCGAGCACCATATCGACCACCTTGGCAAAGGCCTCCTCGCGAGCGTCAGAACCCTGAACCTGGCACTTTGAGCATTGGGCCACAGAGAGTCCGAGGATGTCCTCGGCGAAAAGATGCATTACATCTTTCAGTTCCTTCAGACAGTCGCCACAGATGCTTGCCTTGTGGTCAAGAAGCTTATTTATGGTTGTGCACGCCTCGAAAAGATAGCTGATGACGAGCGGCGTTGCAAAGTCGTCGTTCATAGCGTCATAGCACTTCTCGCGCAGCTCATTTACGGTTTTCTCTGTCTCTGCATCACAATGCTCGGAGGGCTGTATGCGCTCCATATTGATGATGCCGTTGGAGAGCTTCTCCAGTCCTTTCTCTGCAGCCAGCAATGCCTCCGACGAGAAATCGACGGTGCCACGATAGTGGGCGGAGAGAATGAAGAAACGTATGGTCATCGGCGAGTATGCCTTGTCGAGCAGCGGATGATTACCGGTAAAGAACTGCTCAAGAGTGATGAAGTTGCCATAGCTCTTGCCCATCTTCTTGCCATTGATGGTGAGCATGTTGTTATGCATCCAATATTTCACCATCTGCGTACCCTGGCTTGCCACTGCCTGTGCAATCTCGCATTCATGGTGGGGAAACACGAGATCCATACCGCCGCCATGAATGTCAAAGTGGTCGCCGAGATACTTGCGGCCCATTGCCGTACACTCGCAGTGCCATCCCGGAAAGCCGTCGCTCCAAGGGCTTGGCCAGCGCATGATATGCTCTGGCTGCGCTTTCTTCCATAGGGCAAAGTCGGCCTGGTTGCGCTTCTCGCCCACTCCGTCGAGTTCGCGGCTGGCATCCTTGATATTCTCAAGCGAACGACCGCTGAGTACTCCGTACTTATACCTCTTATTATATGCCTCGATGTCGAAATACACCGAGCCATTGCTCTCGTAGGCAAAGCCATTGTCGAGAATCTGCTTTACTAACTGCTGCTGCTCGATGATATGTCCTGTGGCACAAGGCTCGATAGAAGGCCGCTCTACGTTCATCGCATCCATAGCCTGATGGTAGCGGCGGGTATAATACTGGGCTATCTCCATCGGCTCCAGTTGCTCTATTCGTGCCTTCTTTGCGATCTTGTCCTCGCCCTCGTCGGCATCGTGCTCCAAATGGCCCACATCAGTGATGTTCCTCACGTAGCGCACCTTGTATCCGAGATGCTTGAGATAACGGAACACTATGTCGAAGGTTACTGCCGGACGAGCATGACCCAGATGGGGGTCGCCATAGACAGTAGGTCCGCACACATACATCCCTACATTGGGGGCATTGAGCGGCTCGAAGCGTTCCTTCTGCCGCGTCAGAGTATTATAAATAACAAGTCTTGATTCCATATTTTTCTGTTTAACGGCGACAAAGGTAGTATAAAACGAGCGAAAAACCAAAAGATTTTTGCTGTTTTAAAAAATAAATCGTAACTTTGCACCCCTAAACCGTTAATGGAAAATTATAAATTGTAAATAATATGTATCCACGACTGACTGCTGCCGAGGCTGCAGCACTGATTAAGAACAATGAGAACATCGCACTTAGCGGATTCACGCCAGCTGGTGTGGCTAAGGCAACAACAAAGGAACTGGCAAAGATTGCCCTGGCAGAGCACGAGGCAGGCCGTGAGTTCAAGGTAGGAATCTTCACCGGCGCGAGCACGGGACAATCTACCGACGGCGACCTGGCAAATGCGCAAGCTATCAAGTACCGTGCGCCCTACACCACAAACCCTGACTTCAGGAAGCACGTGAACATGGGCGAGATTCCATATAACGACCTTCATCTGAGCCACATGGCACAGGAGCTGCGCTACGGATTCATGGGCGGCGTTGACTGGGCCATCCTTGAAGTGTGCGACATCGATGACTGTGGCAGCGAATATCACGTCTATCTAACTGCAGCCGGAGGCATTGCCCCCACAGCAGCACGTCTGGCAAAGAAGGTAATACTCGAGCTGAACTCGTTCCACAATCCCAATGCCAAATTGATACACGACGTATATGAGCCACTCGACCCACCTTATCGTAAAGCAATACCCATCGAGCACGTAGGCGACCGCATCGGAGTGCCATACGTTGTAATTCCGAAGGAGAAACTTGTGGGCGTGGTTGAGTGCAACATCCCCGACGAGGCACGCGCCTTCAAGGACAGCGACCCCGTGACCAACAAGATTGGATACCTCACTGCAGAGTTCCTTGTAAACGACATGCATCGTGGAATAATCCCGAAGGAGTTCCTGCCGCTGCAGAGCGGCGTCGGCTCAACAGCCAATGCCATCCTTGGAGCACTGGGAGAGGACAAACATGTACCCAACTTCAATATCTACACCGAGGTGATTCAGAACTCTGTGGTAGAAATGATGCTCAACGGACGCGTTAAAGACGCTTCGGCATGTTCACTGACCGTAAGCAACGAGTGTCTGATGCAGGTGTATGACAACATGGACTATCTGAAAGACCACCTGACGCTGCGCCAGAGCGAGATTTCAAACAGTCCCGAGATTATACGCCGACTGGGTGTGATTGCAATCAACACGGCTCTCGAAGTGGATCTCTACGGCAATGCCAACTCAACACATATCAGCGGCACAAAGATGATGAACGGCATCGGCGGCTCAGGTGACTTCGAGCGCAATGCCTACATCTCGATTTTTACATGTCCTTCCGTGGCCAAGGGAGGACTTATATCAAGCATCGTGCCGTTCTGCTCTCACCTTGACCACACCGAGCACGACGTCAATGTTATAGTGACCGAACAGGGTATTGCCGACCTGCGCGGAAAGAGTCCGGCACAGCGTGCTGAACTTATCATCGAGAACTGTGCTCACCCCGACTACCGCCAACTGCTGTGGGACTATCTGAAGATTGCCAAGGGAGGCCATACACGCCACAACCTGCCTGCCGCCTTCGCAATGCACGACACACTGGCACGCAAGGGCGACATGCATCTGACAGACTTCGCGGAATACGTGAAATGATTATAGCTTAGCAATAGTCGCTGAAAGCGCTATGCCAACACTATTTTTCAATAAGCATCACCTGCCTGCCGGTGGGTGAGCTTATTGTTTTTGCCCGCGCCCGAAGACTGCTAACGACGCAAAATGCAAGAAATAAAAAGACTCTTTAATTCATAATGACGCAAAAGGATGAAAAAAAGCTGAGAAGCAAAACGAAATGGCAAAAAAAATTTGTTTTTTCCATTTTTTTTAGTACCTTTGCACTCGGTTTGCCAAGCCCTGATAGTTAAATGGATATAACAAGGCTCTCCTAAAGCTTAGTTCCGAGTTCGATTCTCGGTCGGGGTACTAACGATAAAAGACAACATCCAGACAAAAATGGCAGAAGACATTACTAAGGAAAGTAATTATTCAGCGAGTAACATCCAGGTGCTCGAGGGATTGGAGGCCGTGCGCAAGCGTCCGGCAATGTACATTGGAGACATTAGCGAAAAAGGTCTCCACCACTTGGTAAACGAAACGGTAGATAACTCTATCGACGAGGCGATGGCAGGATTCTGCACGCATATCGAAGTGACCATCAATGAAGACAACTCGATAACAGTAATGGACAACGGTCGCGGCATCCCAGTGGATGAGCATGCCAAGATGCACAAGAGCGCTCTTGAAGTTGTCATGACCGTGTTGCACGCCGGAGGTAAGTTCGACAAAGGGTCGTACAAGGTAAGTGGCGGTTTGCACGGAGTGGGCGTAAGCTGCGTGAACGCCCTCTCTTCGCACATGATGTCGCAGGTATTCCGCAACGGACATATCTACCAGCAGGAATATGAGAAGGGAAAGCCGCTCTATGACGTGAAGATTGTGGGCGACACTGACAAGACGGGTACTCGCCAGCAATTCTGGCCCGACGGCAGCATCTTCACCACCACTGAATACAAATACGACATCATAGCCAAGCGTATGCGCGAGCTGGCATACCTGAATGCCGGCATCACCATCACACTCACTGACATGCGTCCCGACGAGGAGGGCAAAACCAGACAGGAAGTGTTCCATGCCAAGGACGGACTGAAGGAATTCGTACGCTACGTCGATCGCCACCGCACACATCTCGTCGATGACGTCATATACATCAAGACAGAGAAGCAGGGCGTGCCCATCGAGGTGGCCATCATGTATAACACCGACTATACCGAAAACATCCACTCCTACGTTAACAATATCAACACCATCGAGGGCGGCACACACCTTACGGGCTTCCGCATGGCCCTTACACGAACGTTGAAGAACTATGCCGACAACGATCCCCAGATTTCAAAGCAAATCGAGAAGGCAAAAATCGAGATTGCCGGCGAAGACTTCCGCGAGGGTCTTACGGCCGTAATCTCAGTCAAGGTGGCAGAGCCTCAGTTTGAGGGACAGACGAAGACAAAGCTCGGCAACAGCGAAGTGGCAGGAGCTGTTCAGCAGGCAGTGGGTGAGGCTCTCACAAACTATCTTGAGGAGCATCCCAAGGAGGCTAAGCAGATTTGCGACAAGGTGGTGCTGGCAGCTACGGCGCGTATTGCCGCACGCAAAGCCCGTGAGAGCGTACAGCGCAAAAACCCCATGACAGGTGGCGGACTGCCAGGCAAACTTGCAGACTGCTCAAACAAAGACCCGAAAGAGTGCGAGATATTCCTCGTAGAGGGTGATTCGGCAGGCGGCTCGGCAAAGCAGGGTCGCGACCGCCATTTTCAGGCTATCCTGCCATTGCGCGGAAAAATCCTCAACGTAGAGAAAGTACAGTGGCATCGTGTCTTCGAGGCAGAGTCAGTGATGAACATCATCCAGTCGATTGGAGTACGATTTGGCGTTGAAGGTGAAGGCGACCGCGAGGCAAACATTGACAAATTGCGCTACGACAAGATTATCATCATGACCGATGCCGACGTCGATGGTTCTCACATCGACACACTGATTATGACGCTCTTCTACCGATTCATGCCACAGGTAATCCAGGGCGGGCATCTGTATATCGCAACTCCGCCGCTCTACAAATGCACATACAAAAAAGTGTCGGAGTATTGCTACACCGACCAGCAGCGCCAAGCATTTATCGACAAATATGTTGCAGGCGACGAGCAGAGCTCGGCACTGCACACTCAGCGATACAAAGGTCTCGGTGAGATGAATCCCGAGCAATTATGGGAGACGACCATGAACCCGGAAAACCGATTGCTCAAGCAAGTGACAATAGAGAATGCCGCCGAGGCAGACGAAATCTTTTCGATGCTTATGGGCGACGACGTGGAACCAAGAAGGGAATTCATCGAGAGAAACGCTACATACGCAAACATCGACGCATAGAAGTGGGGGCATTTTCATGTCCCCACTTCACAATATTACAATAAGTAACTTAACTAATATTTTACTACCAGGTAGGTAGAGACGCTCCAGAATTTTGTTACATCGGTAATCATGAGCGTACACGTACCGTCGCCATTGCTGCTGAACGTATAGGAACCGACCGGCATCTGACTCATCACTTCAGCATCCTTTGCCGGAATCTTGAACGATTTAGTATTGCGAATGTCTATACGCTTGAACTTGCTTTTATCGAAGTTTGACACATTGAGCTTCGCCTTCTTCATGAAACCGCCAGACGCAAGACCGGCATCCTTCAACTCCTTCATTGAGCCGATGAACACATAAGCCTCATTCATCTTATCGGTCTGCTGCTCTATTGCCTCGTCTTTCACTTTATTGGAAGCCTCAAGCTCGTCCATCTGAGTATGAAGATTTATTACATCGTTACGCAGGTTCTCAATATCGAAATCGCGACGATTAATTTCCTCCGTGAGATTGATTATTGTCTGATTCTTCTCATCTATCTGCTGTTTCAGCGAGGCTATGGTCTTGAGCATCTTAGCACTACCGGCTTCCTTGTCCTTTAGAGTCGCTTCGAGCTTCGCAATGCGTTCTTTCTGTCGCTCGAGCATCAACTTATAAGCATCTATCTTCTCTTGTATCTGCTGCTTTACAGATTTTGGACTCTCATTGGTGGTACGCAAGATGTCGCCTTCCATATTGACCACACTATCCATACTCACGTTGACAGCATCGAGAAACAGATTCATCTGATCCATTTCGGACGATTTCACACTCAACTCACTACGAAGCGAGTCAGCCTCAGGATTGCCTTCGGTCTTGTTACCGCAACCCGCTGTCAGGAAAAAGGCAGCACATGCGAGAAACGAAAATAGGAAATTCTTGTTCATAATAACTGTTATAATAATTATTGTAGCTCATTTTCCACACAATGCAAAGGTAAACAAAATAATTGAAGATACCGATAAATGTCAAAGAAAAACACATAAATCATGATTTTTTAAGAATTGTTTAAGGGTCGTTTGATGTTTTGAGACAAAACAAAAACTGCATGAGACATATTCAAAAACGCGTGTTACGAAAGAAAAAGCCGCGCATACGTATATTAAAAGCTTTTAATATTATTATGCGTAATTTTGCAATCGGAAAAAACAATCGCAAAATTATAAATTCAAAAAAAACTAAAAACGTATGAAATCCGAAAAATCATTTTGGCAACGGAACCGGCACCTAATGCTGGCATCCGCACTTGCGCTGACAATGGGTGGCGCAATGATGTCGTGTTCGGAGTACGACTTGGATGAGAAGACGCCCGACGGTTGGGGGTCGAGCATCTACAATTGGCTCTCGGAACAAGGCACCTACACCAACACCGTGAGGATGATTGACGACCTCGGTTATCGCGAGATCCTTGCAAAAACAGGTTCAAAAACGCTGTTCGTAGCCGACGACGCAGCCTATGCACGCTTCTTCCAGAACAATCCCTGGGGAGTAAGCAGCTACGCACAGTTGACGCCATCACAAAAGAAAATGTTGCTATTCGGCAGCATGCTGTCGAACTCAATGCAGCTGGCATCGCTCTCAAGCGTTCAGGGCAATCCGCCACGAGAAGGAGAGTGTATGCGCAGATATGCCGAAGGGTCGGCTTTCGACTCCGTGCCATTGCTGCGTCCGCAGGACATGCCTGACAATCCATACTGGAAGCGTCATCGCGATGCAGGCAAAACGATGGTCTGCATGGAAGACAACAGCATCGTTCCGGTTGTAATGTTCATCGAGAAACAACTTGAGAATAACCGCATCACAAACGACGACTACAACTTCCTCTTTAACTACACCACCAACCGGCAGGCAGGCGAGGCGAGCATCAACGGCGTTCAAGTGGAAGAGCCGAATATCAAGTGCTCAAATGGATTCATTCATAAGATGGCAGAAGTAATCACTCCACTGCCGAACATGGCAGAGTTGCTTGCCAAGAAGAAAAATGCCAGCCAGTTCTACAAACTCATGGAACGTTTTTGCGCTCCATACCCTGACAGAAATCCCACGCGCGAAAATTCTACTACCATGAGATACAATTATCTTTATAACGCACAAGTAGATTCCGTATATGAAAAGCGGTTCTTCTCGGCAAAGTCGCAGAACGGACTACCCATCGAAGAACTGCCAGACGGTGGACCCGTCCCAGCACAGCTGAAGTTCGACCCGGAGTGGAATGCCTATTTCGCAGGTCTTGACGACCAGGAAGGCAACATTGCCATGCAACGCGACATGGCTGTCATCATGGCGCCGAGCAACGAAGCTATGGACAAATACTGGAACGAGGGCGCAGGACGAGTACTCCGTGACTACTACGGTTCCTGGGACAAGGTGCCAGACAATGTCGTGGTCGAACTCATCAACAACAACATGCTTTCATCGTTCGTCTCATCGGTACCGTCGAAATTCCAGAGCATTCTCAACGATGCCAACGACCCAATGGGCGTTGATATCAATCAGATTGACTCGGTATGGCTGGGTTGCAACGGTGCCGTCTATCTCACCAATGTAGTGTATTCGCCCACATCATACGTCAGCGTGTTGTTCCCGGCGCTCATAAACGAGACGATGAATATTCTGAGATGGGGTGTTGAACAACTTCAATACAACTACTACCTCAACTCACTGAACTCATACTACAGTTTCTTCATCCCAACTAACAATGCGCTACTCGAATACATTGATCCATGTTCATACGGAAAGAGCCACACGCAGCTATTCCGCTTCCATTACGATCCGACTCAGGAAAAAGCAAATCGAGTATGGGCCAGTATCTACAACTATAACGCAGAAACCGGCGAGTTAGGCGACTCTATTGGGGTGGAGAGAGACCCGGGCAATATCAGCAACCGTCTGAAGGACATTCTTGACACACACATCGTAATCGGCAACATTGAAGACGGAAACAAATACTACCGCACCAAGGGCGGTACGGAAATTTGCATCGACAATGTAGCAGCTGGAAAGAATGGTATGACAGTGGCTGGAAGCTATCAGATTAACGAAGGACAGCCAATCCGCATCAGCGATATTTATGACCAGACAGGAGGCGAAGAAGGCGCAGGAAACGGAAAGAGCTATATCCTGAATGGACAACCTATCATGGGAACCAGACAGACCGTGCGCGACATTCTCGCAGCCAGACCCGAATACTCGAAGTTCCTGGAGCTTATGGACGGCAGCGGACTCTTCGAGATTATTCACGACAAAAGGTACGCATGCGGAGGCACGAACATCTCGGTATTTAATACATATCATTATACAGTATATGTACCAACCAACGAAAGCATTGAAGCACTGCAGAAAAGCGGTAAGCTGCCGTCATGGGAGAGCGTAGAGGCACTCGAACAAGCAGGCAATCTCACAGAAAAGACGCGCGACTCGCTACTCATTGTTGACTTCCTGAAATACCACATCCAGGACAATGCGCTCTTCATCGGAGCTGGCGACAACGAAGGTGACTTCGAAACAGCTGTTGTGGATCCGTCCACAGAACGTTTCTACAAGTTACATGCAGTTGCCAACAACAACGGCATCACCGTGCGCGACAATGTAGGCAATATCCGTAAGGTCATCACTACCGACAAAAACCTGTACAACCTAATGGCTCGCGAGTGGCAGTACAACTCAGACAACGCAGCTGCAGCGTCGTTTATTCAGACAAGCTCGTCGGCAGTAGTACATCTGATTGACGGACCGCTACTTTACAAGAAATGATAATTGGAAATTGAAAAATTGAAGTTTTTATGAAAAGAAAGGCTATATTAAGATTCTTGGGATTGATAATTATCAATTGTCAATTGTCAATTGTCAATTCATACGCACAGCAGGCCGGTGACATCATCAGCGGAACAGTAAGGGACGCCTTCGGCCCGGTGATGCTCGCCAACGTGGTGGAAATAGATGCCGCCAACCGTATCGTTGCCTCGGCACAGACCGACCTCAGCGGTAATTTCTCGTTCAAGCTGAAAAATCCCAAAGACCGCCTGCGCGTCACATACGTAGGTATGAAAACACAGATACTGAAGTTCGACAGAACAAAATTCAACATCACACTTCAGGACGCAACCACCATCCGCGAGGTGACAGTTACTGCAAAACGCAGGGCTCAAGGCTCAGGACTGGCAATCCCCGAAGACCAGATTTCTACCGCACGGCAGACCATTGATATGAAAGAGTTTGAGGGTCTCGCCATCACTACCGTCGATGAAGCCCTCCAGGGACGTATCGCAGGTCTCGACATCGTGGCCAACTCAGGTAACCTCGGTAGCGGCTCGTCAATGCGACTCCGCGGTGTGTCGAGTATCAACGGTTCAAGCGAACCGCTTATCGTTGTCGATGGTAATGTATGGGAAAACGGCACCGACGGCTTCGACTTTCAGTCGGCCAACGACGAGAAGTTTGCAGAACTGCTCAATGTCAACCCTGAGGATATTGAGAGCATATCAGTACTCAAGGACGCTGCCGCTACAGCCATCTGGGGATCGCAGGGTTCCAATGGTGTAATCGAAATAAAGACAAAGCGCGGTGTCCGTGGCAAGACACTCGTCACCTATAACTTCCGCCTCACAGGAACATACCAACCCAATGGATACGAAATGCTCAATGGCGACGAATACACGATGATGCTCAAGGAAGAGTACTTCAACCCACAGCTCAGCGATGCCAATAGCAACATTCCCGAATTGAGCTACAACCCGACATTCCCGGAATACGAGATGTACAACAACAATACGGACTGGCTGAAAGAGGTGAAGAAGACAGGATGGCGACAGAACCACTCTCTCTCGCTTACCGGTGGAGGTGAAAAGGCACACTTCCGCATCAGTGCAGGTTTCGACCATGAGACGGGTTCTATCATAAAACAGAAGCTATACCGCTTCACATCGCGCGTCAACCTCGACTACTTTGTCAGCGACCGCATAAAGATAGAAACGAACCTGGCGCTCACATATACGAAGAACTTCAAAAACAACGGTGACCTGCTTGCCATCAGCTACGTGAGAATGCCAAACCTCTCAATTTATGAGCAAGACCGCAACGGAAACGACCTCGGAGAATACTACTCTATGCTCCCGACGGTATCAACGCAACTTCGTGACCAACTCAACAACGTCAATCCGATTGCACTGGCAGAACTTGCAAGCAACGACGAAACCAACTACAAGATTACGCCAGAGTTCAAACTGAGATATAACCTTCTCGGACTTGACGAAGACAAAACGCGCCTGACATACGAGGGAAAGATTGTATTCGACATCCAGAACATCTATAACGACAGCTTTATGCCGCTATCGCTGAGCACCGTGGGATGGAACGACCCCGAGACCTCTAGTCCACGCCATCAGTCGAATGCCAACCGCTCCACCGCAAGTTCAAACAAGAGCCTCGGTATAACGACAACACACACACTGACTTTCACCCCGGCATTCAAGAACAAGGACCACTACCTGACAATGATGTTGCGCGGACAGCTCACAAGCGGTAACAGCAACTCGCAGGCAACTACGATGTGGGGATTGCCCACAGGAACCATTACCAGTACGGCTGCCCCGGGTATCATCTACGATATGAATACAGGTAGCGGACAGTGGAGAAGCATTTATCTCACATACTCTGCTCACTACGCATTCAAAGAGCGCTACATGATCGACTTCTCTGTTAGACGCGACGGCAGCACCAAGTTCGGAAGCGACCAACGTTGGGGTACATTCCCCGCTGTGTCACTGAGATGGAACATCAGCAAGGAGCCTTGGTTCAAGAAAGCTCTGCCGTTCGTATCTATGCTCAGCATCCGTCCGGGTTGGGGTATGGTAGGAAAGCAGCCGGGTTCAGAATACCTCTACTTTAGTAAGTACGGCAGAGGAAACGGATATCTGGGCGAAGGAAGCGTTTATCCGCAGAACATACAGCTAAAGAACCTGAAATGGGAACAGAAGACCACATGGAACATTGGTGTTGACTTCGGATTCTTCAATGATATGATTACCGGTAACCTCGAACTTTATCGTCAATACACCACCGACCTGCTGATGATGAACCGTGGTATTCCCACATCCTCAGGCTACCCTACCCTCGCATACCAGAACGTGGGTGACATGAGGAACGTGGGTTGGGAATTCAACCTCAACGGAAACCGCATCGTGAAAATAGGAAAGTTCAGTGCAGACTTCAACATCACCTTCGCTAACAACAGAAACGAAATAACGGAAATGGACGAGACGTGTCTGGCAAGCCTTAACAACGAGTTCAACCGCCAAAACGGAAGTTACCTTACACGCGTCGAACTGAACCGTGCGCTTGGAAGCATCTACGGATTCCGCTATAAGGGAGTATATCAGTACTCTGAATATTCGCCAACGGAAATCAAGGGTGTCAGCGGACCGAATGCACCTGTGGCACGCGATAAGTTCGGACAGGTAATCCTCGACGAGAAAGGACGCACCACACCGATGATGTTCTGTGCCGGTACGGTAAACTATGAGTTCCGTGGAGGCGATGCCATCTATGAAGACATCAATGCCGACGGACAAATCAACGAACTCGACATCGTATATCTCGGCTCGTCGCTGCCTAAGTTCACCGGAGGTTTCGGATTCAAGCTCAACTTCGGCCGCTTCACGCTGAACAACCAGTTCAACTTCCGCTACGGAAACAAGATTATCAACGCCGCACGCATGAACGTTGAGAATATGTACTCGAACAACAACCAAAGCCGTGCCGTGAACTGGAGATGGCGCGTTGAGGGCGACTTGACTGAAATGCCAAGGGCACTGCGTCAGACAGGTTACAACTGGCTTGGAAGCGACCGCTTCGTTGAAGACGGTTCGTTCATCCGTCTCAACTACACGCAGCTGAGCTACTCTTTCGACCCGAAGGTGATAAAGAAGTGGGGACTCTCAAAACTCAGCCTCTACATATCGGCCAACAACCTGTTCTGTATCACTAAGTACTCAGGTGCTGACCCCGAGGTGGGATACGGCTCATTCGGTATTGTAACCGACAATGCCAAGACTCCGAGAGCAAAATCGTTCACAGGAGGTGTTACTGTTCAGTTCTAACAGAGAGTTGGAAAATGATAATCGACAATTAAGTAATAAGCAATATGAAAAAGTCATATATATATAATAAGGTAAGGAGATGGACGAAAAAGGTGGTACTGATCATCTGTCCGTTATCCTTTAGCGCAGCTCTGACTTCATGCAACGACTTCCTCGACATCCTTCCGATGAACCAAGTGGTGCTTGAAAACTACTGGACAGAGAAAGCCGATGTCACCAATGTCATGAACAGCTGCTACGAAGCTATCGAGAATAGTAACTGCCTCACACGCTTCGCCGTCTGGGGGGAGCTGCGTTCAGACAATATGCGTCAAGGCGGCGGTGCCATTCCCAATGAAATCAACGAAATTCTCAAGGAGAACATCCTGCCTTCGAATCCAATGGCCAACTGGGCTTCTGTATATGAGTGCATCAACCGATGCAACATCGTATGTCACTATGCTCCGGAGGTACAGGCAATCGACCCGAACTACACCGAGGCCGAGATGAGAGCAAATCTCGCCGAGGCTATTACTCTGCGCTCACTCTGCTATTTCTATTTGATACGTACTTTCCGCGATGTACCATACACTAACGAGCCAAGTATTGACGATACACAAAACTACGTAATCGCTGCATCTTCGTTCGAAAGCATACTCGACACACTTATCAACGACCTTAAAAGCGTGGAGAAAGATGCGGTAAGAAGATACTACACCGATGATAGTCCCAGCGCATACATCAACTCAAGCAAGGTAACAAGAACAACGATTCATGCACTACTTGCCGACCTGTATTTGTGGAAAGGCGACTGGGAGAACTGCATACGTTATTGCGACCTTATCCTCGACTTCAAGCGCCAGCAATATGAGGATATGCTCGAACGTGAAGGAAACATCTACGACATGGCCCTCTTCGACGACATACCGCTCATTCTCGACATGCCGGCTGGAACAACACAGTGCGGAAACGCATACAACGAGATCTTCGGACAAGGCAACTCATTCGAAAGCCTGTTCGAGCTCCATTTCCGAAGCAATCAGGGATTACAGAATTCATGGGTAAGCAACTATTACGGCAACGATGTCAATACAATTGGCTATCTTGCAGCCCCTGCATTCCTTTGCGATGGTGTTCCCTCAAGCGAGAACAACATCTTCACGAATACCGACGGACGCTTCTACTCGAATGTCGAGCCTACCAACTCGCGATATGCCATAGCTAAGTATTCGCGCCAGACAGTATATTTCACCACGAAGAACGTTTCGATAAAGACAATGGCCGACATCAAGCTCTCTGCCACACGCCGTTCGGTTGCATCTGCTAACTGGATTATCTACCGACTGACCGAGATAATGCTTATCAAAGCAGAGGCACTCATTGAGCGCGGCACCGGCGACGACTTCGAAAAGGCATTCCGACTCATCGATCTCGTAAACCGTCGTGGCAACAACATCACTGCCGAAGCAGCCAAGGGAACACTCGACAAGTCAAAATATATCGACTCGAAAGCAATGATGGAAAACCTGCTTCTCGAAGAGCGTCAGCGCGAACTGATGTTTGAGGGAAAGAGATGGTTCGACCTTGTGCGCACTTCACGCCGTGACGGCAACACCAATCGTCTGGTGACTCTCGCAACACGCAAGTATCAGGAAGGCGTCAACGCCATCAAGATCAAACTTGCCGACCCCAACATTATCTACATGCCTTACTCGAAAAATGAACTGAAAGTAAACCCACTGCTGAAACAGAACTCTGCCTACGCTAATGGCGAGGATTCGGAACTGCTCAAGTAAGGAACGTTGAATATTTAATCTGAAAATGACAAGTTTATGAAAACGATAATTATTAATAAGGTTAAGGAAATGATAAAGATTGGGCTGGCTGCTGCCGTATTCGTCTCACCGCTTTTCCTTTCCTCTTGTGTTGATAACGACTCCGACGCACCGATAAACTACTATTCGGCAACGAAATTGACTGCAGCTGAATTCCTTGAGGAAAACCAGGGTCAATTCAGCCAGTTCACAGAGATGCTAAAGCGCACTCCGTATTTCTCTCTACTGGCCACTTACGGTACATATACCGTATTTGCTCCGAACAACGAAGGTATGACTAACTACCTTCAAAGCAACGGCTACTCATCGGTGGCTGAAGTTCCGACAGCAAAATGCGATACCATTGTCCGCACGCATATCATCAAGAAGGGTGCATTCTTTACCACCGATGTTGGCGAAGGACGTATGCCTGAAATGAACATGATTGACGGATATATAGAGTTAACGAGTGATTCTGATAAGATGAACAATAACGCGCTGATATATTACATCAATAAGAATGCGCGTATGGTTGAGTACGATGACTCGGTGACTAATGGTGTAGTACACGTAATCAACAACGTTATTACGCCAAGCAACAGTCTGCTCTCAGACAAAATTGCCGAAGACTCTACCCTGACCCTTTTCTCCGAAGCACTGAAGGCAACAGGTATGGCCGACTCGCTGCGCAAATATATCGACGAGACATATTCATGCGGCATAGACTCTGTGGAAGACGGAAAGATGGTACGCTGCACCAGCGGTTCAGCATTATACACTCTCGCCAAATGGCCTGAAAAGAGATACTTCAAATACACAGCCTTCGTTGAACAGGATTCCGTGTTCCACAAAAAAGGCATTTATACCTTCGACGATCTCAAGGCATACGCCAAGAGCGTATATGATGCCACATACCCCGAAGATGCCGGCCTCTACGACGACGACCTGACTAACCGCAAAAACCCGTTGAATCGATTCGTGTCATACCATCTGTTGCCACGCATCGGCCACTACAACAGCTGGGTAATGAGCGGCGATATTCTCACGCAGTGCTGGAACTCCAGCGTATGCGACCCCGAGGAATTCTTCGAGACGATGTGCCCCGGAACCATTATGCGTTTCGCAGGTCCTTCCTCCGGACTGTTTATTAACCGCAAAGGCGTGGGACAGCGTGCCACCGTTCGCGGCGTGAAAGTCTTCTCACCCTCAGAGAGTGGCAGTCAGGATCAGATGGCTCTCAATGGAGTATATCACTACATCGACGACATACTATGCTACACTCCTGAGGTACGCGACGTTGTACTCAACTGCCGCATACGCATAGATGCCACTGCATTGTGTCCTGACTTCATGAATTCAGACGCACGTGGCGGATATGGTGCTCCAGACCGTCTCGTTGGATTCAAAAAAGGCTACCTTACCGACTGGAAGATTACCGATGAGACCTTCGTCGGTGTACACAATGACGTCATCTACTGGTGGTCATACCAAGGCAATGCCGTTTGTGTCAGTGGTATCTTCGATGCTGCATTCAAGCTGCCGCCGGTACCGGCTGGAACATACGAGATCCGACTTGGTTACACGAGCGGCGAAGAGCGCGGTATCATACAGGTATATCTGAACAATGAGCCTTGCGGCATCCCCATCGACCTGCGTGTGTATGGCGGCGACCCGAATATCGGCGCAGTGCCAGACACTGACGACAAAGAAGAGAACACAGCAAACGACAAAGCCATGCACAACCGTGGCTACATGAAAGCAATGGATTCCTACTTCCCTGGAGGCGGCGACCAGTCGATGCGACAGCTCGGTCCATTGCGTCGTGTGCTCACGACCAACTATCTTGACCCCAAGAACACATATTATCTGCGTGTGCGCCAGGTACTCGACAATCCTATGTGCTACTGGTCGTTCGACTACATCGAGTTATGTCCGAAGAGCGTCTATGGAAGCCCTGAAGGTGAAGACACTCACTAAAAAGGAAAATGAAAAAGTTGAAAATTGAAAAAGTGAAGTTTTATGAAAACATATATAAATAATAAAATGCGTAAATGGAAAAAGGGCTTCTCCCTTATCATTTATCCATTGACATTCAGTGTAGCACTGGCGTCATGCTCTGACTGGTCAGACCACTATAATGGAACTGATGAGCTGGAAGGCGGAGGACAGACACTCTGGAATGAACTGCAATCCAATCCTCAGTTGTCAGACTTCTGCGAAGTGCTCAGTAACACAATGGTATTCCGTCATCACAAGAAAACACCTGTGAGCTACGCACAGATGCTCAACGGCGGACAGTCGTTTACTGTTGTAGCTCCACTTAACGGTACATTCGACAAATCAGCCCTGCTGCAACTCGTGCAGACTAACCAAGGCGACTCCGTTGTAGAAAAATCGTTCATTCACAACCATCTCTCGCGCACGACCACCTCGCTAAACGGGGAGAAACAGAGCATGTTATTGCTCAACGGCAAGCATGCTGTAGTAGAAGCAGGAAAAATCGAGGGTGTTGATATTGCG
This sequence comes from uncultured Prevotella sp., assembly GCA_946612625.1. Classification (GTDB taxonomy): domain Bacteria; phylum Bacteroidota; class Bacteroidia; order Bacteroidales; family Bacteroidaceae; genus Prevotella. Next base: position 18,115 of record CAMOEW010000014.1, on the reverse strand, counting down.
ACACCCAACATACATGCTTCTAACGGTATCCTGCACATAGCCAACACACGGCTGCCATACAGGTATAACCTTTACGAGGCTCTCTGCGACATACAAGAATTCAGCAATATCGGAAGCTTCCTGCGTCAATATGAAGAAGACTACTTCGATGCCGAAAATTCGGTTTCAAGCGGTATCATCGAGGGTGTTCCCGTATATGTAGATTCTGTTGTAGTTGAGCGTAACAGAATGCTCGAACAGATAGGTCTCATCAACGCTGAAGACTCTGTTTATTGGGTTGTTGCACCCTCAACACAGGGATGGCAGACCGCATGGGACATGGTCAAGGATTATTTCGTATATGACGAGAAAGTGTTGCGCCGCGACTCGCTTCAGCAGTTCTGGACAACACGTGCACTACTCGATGACGGAATATACAATCTCACCGACCAGAAATCCACCAAAGACAGTCTCATCTCTGTACAATACAACCGCCGCAGACCAAATTGGCACGTGTTCTACAAGCCGTTCGAACCTAATGGAATCCTCAACGGTGCCGAAGTGGTTGAATGCAGCAACGGCATTCTCTACAAGACAAGCGTATGGCCGTTCACACCCGAGCAGACCTTCTTCCGTGAATTATGGACAGAAGGAGAGGACGAGAGCCACATCACAGCAGAGAATCTGTGTTCACACGTACGCATGTCTGTTGCTGCCGACAGTATTTCTGAAAACTCTTTCCTCGACGTTATACCTTCAAGCACAACAGCTCAGTGGAGCATGACTTTCAAAATTGACAACAATCTCAGCGGAACATACGACATCGCTGTTGTTGTGCTCCCTCAGACAGTCACTGGCAAGAAAGCTGCTAATCCGAACAAGTTCAAGGCAACAATCAACTACATAGACACCAATGGTGGGAAGAAAAGTTTCAACTGCAACAACAAACAATTTGAGACCAATCCCGAGAAAGTGGATACTGTATGGGTAGCTGAAGGGTTCAAGTTCCCAACCTGCAACTATGCACAGGAAGCCATCAAGAGCGAGTTGAAGATTGACTGTTCTATCACATCGCGAGAGAATCTGAAATTCGCCCGTGAGATGTATATCGACTGTATCTACCTCAGGCCTCACAGAGAATAAAAAAAAAGTTATTAATGATGAATAGAAAAATTATAACGATATGATTAAGATATTCAAGAAAACAGTCTTTGCGTTCTGTGCCCTTGCCGCCTCTATGCAGGTTTCTGCCCAGGACAACCTCAAGACAATATCTGGTAGCGTCACCGACGCAGCTACCGGCAAGCCATTAGCCGGTGTCATTGTTGGCGCATACGGCGACAACCACTATACATCGATGACCGATGACGACGGAACATATACATTGAAAGTTCCTGAATGGGTTACATCAGTGACAATGCGAGTTGAAGGATATAGTCTCCAACAGCGTCCCATCTTCGACGGTAAGGCAGATGGAAAACTCTACAACAGCGTTTTCCGCGAGACATACAAACACTCTACTGATGCCATGCTCAGTGCAGAGGCAAAGAGCTTCGACAACACGTCGAATTTAAGTATCGACCCGATGATTCACGAACAATTAGGTGCCGACATCCACAGCATCGAGCGAAGCGGTATTCCAGGCATTGGAAACGCAATGTTCATCAACGGTCTCAACTCAATCAAGGCCAATGCACAGCCTCTCATTGTCGTTGACGATGTGATACTCGACATGCAGCTTTCGCGCGAAATGCTCCACGACGGCTATCAGGGCAACATGCTCGCCAACCTGACACCCAACGACATCGAGAGCGTGCAGGTACTCAAGAATGGTACAGCCATCTATGGTGCAAAAGGTGCCAACGGAGTAGTGCTCATTAAGACAAAGCGAAATAAGAGCATGGCTACCAAGATTGACGTAATCATCAACGGCCGCTTTGAGCTCACCCCGAAGACTCCGACGATGATGGGTGCTGAAGACTACCGTCAATATAGCACCGAGCTGTTGGCGAACAAAACTACAAACCTCGGCAGTATGAAGTATCTCATCAACGACCCAGGTTACTTCTACTATAAGCAATATCACAACAACACCGACTGGAAAGACCTGACCTACAAGACTGCATTTTCGCAAAACTACGGCATCAACGTTCAGGGAGGTGACAACGTTGCCTCATACAACCTCTCCGTAGGCTACTCTATGGGAAAGAGCACGCTAAAGGAAAATGACTACACGCGTTTCAACATGCGACTGAACACCGATATCGAAGTGCTACGCAAACTTAGGGTACGCTTCGACGCAGCCTACAGCGACGTTGACCGTAGCCTGCGTGACGACGGTGCTCCTGCCGATCCGCTCAATGGTGTAATCACATCGCCAGGATTCTTGGGGCTGGCGAAAGCTCCGTTCCTCTCATACGTAGCATTCGACAAGAACGGTTCACCAAGTCAGTATCTTGCAGAAGCCGACGATTATCTCGAGGGATTGTTCCAAAACAAAGGACGGCTTGCCAACCCTGTCAGCATACTTGCTCACGGCGACGGCAAGAACCGCAACTCGTATGGCAACCGGCTCATCACCTTTGCCGTGACGCCGCGCTTTGAATTCAACAAGAATCTCGTGCTCAGTGAGCATTTCTCACTGACACTCGTCAATACCAACGAGAACTACTACCTGCCTATTCAGGGTGTTCCGACGTTTGAAGTTGAAGGTCTGAACGAAGGAACATATCTCCAGAACATTGTACAGAGTATGGCTGCCCGCCAGACAGTGATTCAGAGCGATACACGTCTTGCATGGAATCACCGCTATGGCATTCATGCCGTTGATGTATTTGGTGGTATGCGCTTCATCAGCAACACCTATAGCAGCACATCGCAGATTGGCTACAACTCCGGCAACGACAAGACCCCGAACATGAGCCAGTCGCTCAGTTTCAAGAACACCGGAGGTGCCGATGACAAGACACGCGAAATCATCTGGTATGCTCAGGCAGGCTATAACTACGCAGAGAAATACTATGCCAACTTCGGCATCTCAGCCCACAGCTCGTCACGCTTCGGCGACGATGCTGGCGGAATGAAACTCGGAGGAGTAATTTGGGGTATCTTCCCCAGCTTCCAGGGAGCATGGGTGCTCACAAACGAGAAATTCATGAAGGGTGCAAAGTGGATTGATTATCTCCGACTGAATCTTGGCTTCGACATCACAGGTAACGACAATATCGACTATACGGCATCACGCTCGTATTTCGTTGCTAACAGAATGTTCAACAGCTCGGCTACAGGACTGTCTATAGGCAACATCGGCAACACCGAGTTACAGTGGGAATCTACAAAACGTCTGACGTTCGGTTTCGAAAGCAACCTCATTAACAACATCCTCAACATAAAGTTCAACTTCTTCAAGAGCTGGACAAACAATCTGCTTACACTTCGCCAGCTGGCATGGACAAGCGGTCTAAAAGAGAACTGGAGCAACGACGGAAAGCTTTCTAACACTGGATTCGACATGAGTCTCACAGGCAAGATTCTGAACAGGAAAGACTGGCGATGGGAAGCAGGTCTGTCGATAGGCCACTACAAGAATGAGGTTACAGCCCTGGCTGATAACAACCGTCCCTTCTCCACCGAAATCTATGGTGCCACCATTCTCACTGAAGTTGGCCAGCCGGTAGGAGTATTCTATGGCTGGACTACCAATGGTGTTTACAGAACTCAAGCAGAGGCATCTGCCGACGGCAAATACATAGTAAAGGAGAATGGCGACTGGGAATACTTTAAAGCCGGTGACATGCGATTCAACGACCTCGACGGCAACGGCCGCATTGACGACAATGACCGTACCGTGATTGGCGATCCTAACCCATCGGTATATGGCAACATCTTCACAAAGGTGAACTGGAAGCGACTGACGCTCTCGGCTGTCTTCAACTATTCAATAGGCAACGATGTTTATAACTATCAGCGCTCTCTGCTCGAAAGTGGTGCCTATTTCATGAACCAGACAACAGCAATGAATACTCGCTGGACAACCGAAGGACAACAAACAAACATACCACGCGTGAACTATCGTGACCCGATGGGCAACTCACGCTTCAGCGACAGATGGATTGAAAACGGAAGTTATCTCCGTCTGAGCAGCCTCACACTGAGTTATTCATTGCCCATTCAGAGCACTTACCTGCAGGGCATCACCATCTGGGGAAGTGCCCAGAACCTCTTCACCATCACGAAGTATTTAGGCAACAATCCGGAGACATCACTTGGCGGTAGCGTGCTCTCGCAAGGCATTGACAGAGGTCTGGTATCTGCCGGCCGCACTTTCTCTCTCGGCTTAAACATCAACCTGTAATTGACAATACAACAATTTGAGATAATTATGAAGACAAATATAATGAAAAAGGTGTGTAAAGGAGCTTTCTATATGCTCCTTGCCCCTGCGCTATTTGCAGTTTCGTCGTGCAGCAGTATGCTCGAAACCGACTCCGAACTTGTGGAATTTGAAAAAGACAACACCCTCAACCACCCAACCGATTCGGTATATAGCGTATTGGGAATAATATCAAAGCTACAGGTGATAGCCGACAGAGGTGTCATCCTTGGCGAAGCCCGGGGCGACTTGGTCAAGACCACCGTTGCAGCCTCTGCCGACCTAAAGGATATTGCCTCGTTCAAGGTTCAGACAGAAAACAAGTACAACGAAGTGAGCGACTACTATGCCGTCATCAACAACTGCAACTATTTCATCACTCATGTCGATACACTGCTTGAGCGCAGAGGACGTCGCATCTTTGAAAACGAATACGCTGCCGTAAAAGCCTTCCGCGCCTGGACATACCTTCAGATGGTTCAGATATATGGCGAAGTACCCCTTGTGATTACTCCGGTGATGACAGAGATTGAAGCCAAGGAAGCAATGTTGCAGCCGAGAATGGGTATTACCGATATCTGCAACTACTTCATCAGCGACCTTACCCCATACGCCGAAAGAAAAGTTCCCAACTATGGCACTATCGACTCAAGGGACTCAAGAATGTTCTTCATCCCCATGAAGCCTCTGTTAGGCGACCTCTGCCTTTGGGCTGGACGTTATCAGGAGGCTGCACAATGGTATCACAGCTACCTTGCCGACAGGGACAATCCCGTGCGCACATCAACCACAAGAAGTTCATGGTATAACACTGAGTTCCAACTCTCCATCCCCTCGCTGATAATGAATATAAACTCTTCTGATGAGATGATCAGCTATATTCCGATGGAGACGAAGGTGTTCGATGGTACTATCAGCGACCTACCTAACATATTCACGAGCACCCGCCACAACAATTACTATTATCAGCTAACACCGTCAACAGCAATGTTCAACCTTTCAAAGCAGCAGACATACTGCTACCTTGACAAGCGTGCAACCATTACCGACACACTCTACGTTACGAAGCAAGGCCTTCAAAAAGATGTGTATGCCGGCGACCTGCGTTTAGCATCAGCATATAACGAGACTTCCGTCAATCAAGATGCCTTCTCAGAGTATTCATCCTTACGCCAGACTATTGGAAAGGTTAGCAGCAATTTAGTAAAGACATATCGCAAGACCGTCATCTATCTGCGCTATGCCGAAGCCCTGAACCGTTGTGGACTGCCCCAGTCGGCAATGGCAGTTCTGAAATACGGTCTTTATCCTGACAACGTGAAACTGTATGTTGACAGCCTGGAGCAAGCGAAGGCAGGCAATCTTATCACTTTTGATGCCAACCAGTTCACGGAGTACAACACACAAGGAATCCACTCACGCGGCAGTGGCAGCAGCGAGGCAAATGCCTACTACACCATGCCTATGCCTGAAACGGCTCTTGCCACACGCGAGGACACCATCAACTACCAGATTACGCATGTTGAAGACCTTATCATCAACGAGATGGCTCTTGAAACAGCATTTGAAGGCTACAGATATTTCGATCTGATGAGAGTAGCCCTTCGCCGCGATGACCCGTCATATCTGGCAACGCCCGTGTCACGTCGTTCAGGCACCGAGGATGCAACAATTAAATCTCTGCTAATGGACAAGAAAAACTGGTTTCTTCCCCTGCCAAACTGAGTCAACTGACAAAGAAAGCTTAAAAAAAACATCCTTGAAACAATTATGAAAGAAAGCGAAACGATTATTATAGTCGTTTCGCTTTCTTCATGCTATCTTTGCACACGAATTAAAAGGTAATCGAATAATAGTTTTGTTTTTCATATAAAAATAATAGTTTGTTTTAGTTAGTAAAAAGTAAATTGAGTTTTTCATTATTTGTAGTTAGTTATTAATAGTAGTTGAAAGTTATTTTAGGTTTATTAGTTATGGTAACTAATGGCGGTCGTCCTGTATGAGAATATCGGCGGCCGCTTTTTTGATTTCCGTCTCTTCAACATTACCTTTTAAACATTTAATAAGACAAAACAGATAATAATTAATAACAAAAGAGACACTAACAAAAAGAAAATTTCGTACCTTTGCACCAGATTATTAACGAAAACCAACTGAATTTACCATAACTATCTTATGAGACAAGTTATTTTAACCTTGATTTTTTCATTATTACCGTTACTGACGACAGTAGGGCAAACAGGCACATACATCCCATCAGAATCTTTTTCAAGCAGTCTAATCTCTGATTTGTGTCAGGACAATGACGGATTTATATGGATAGGCACTGACTATGGAATAAACAAATTTGACGGCTATCGCTTTAAGCAGATGTTTCACGACGACAATGACAACACCTCCATCAACAACAGCTGCGTAAGAAGCATCTTTTGCGATAAGCAGGGACAGTTGTGGGTGGGTACCAACCGTGGACTCGACAGATACGACAGATGCAGCAGTACATATATTCACTACAACTTTCCTAATGGCATCCGCCCCCACATCAGCTGTATTACCCAGCTTCACGACGGCACCCTCGCAGTGGGAACTGCCGGCTACGGAGCCTTCATCGTTGGCGATGATATGAAGCTATACCGCTCAGACAATTTTGATACCACCAAGAAGCGCGAATATTATTCAGGAATCTATGAAGACAGCCACGGCAGAATCTGGACACATGGTTACGACAAGTTTATCACCATGACCGAAAACGGCAAGAGCCGCCACTTTGAGTCTTCAGTAGGAATATCTGTAACCTTTACTGAGTTGAACGGGCAGTTCCTCTTCATTGGTGTACATGGGCTGATGACTTACAAGAACGGCCAGCTCATCGATGCCGGGTTTGACACAAGTGTACTTGAACGTGATGGTGCCGTTATTATGAGCGCAGCCGTCAACCATGAAGGCACGCTTTTCTTAGGCACCCGAGGCAACGGTTTGTATTACGTGCAGAAGGGCAGCCGGCGCATCGAGCGCTTTGAAGTCAATACATACGGCATTGACATGAGTACAGCTAAAGTAAAGACAATCCTGTGCGACGCACGTAACAACCTGTGGATAGGATGCGAGCGCAAGGGACTTGTACTTGTTTCCGACCGTCCTCTTCAGTTCCGAAACTTGAGCTTCTCCAACCAGAACATAAAAGTCAGCTCACCCATCACCATGATATGCGAAGGCGACAACGGCATCAAATGGTGTACGGTACAGGGTGTCGGCATCTATGGCTTCGACGATACCGGACATGTGGTGGCCCATCCCAAGGCTCCCTCTACCATCGAGTCGATAACCCGCGACATGCAGGGACGCTATTGGGTTGGAACAATGAACACTCTTTACCAGTACAACCCCCTTACGGGAGAGTCTAAAAAAGAATTTTCCTATGAAGGCGACCGCATGAACGACCTTACGATCGGTAGCGACGGTAAAATATACGTCTCGGCATTCTCGCGCGGCTTATGCATCTACGATCCTGAGACGAAGAGTTTGAAGAACCACAACATGTACGAGAGGCAAGACAAAAAGAAAGGACGCCTGTGCAACAACTGGATACTGTCGATGTCGCCCGACAAGAAAGGGCGCATCTGGCTTGGTACCTCCTCTGGAGTAACATGCTACGACCCTTCCTCCGACAGTTTCAAGCCCTTCGGCTGGGAGAGCCTGATGCCCGACACTATGTGCTTCTCGCTGTGTGAACTTCACGACGGCAGCATACTCGTTGGCACCGACCATGGCCTGTACCGATACAACAATGCCGGCAAGCGCATGGAGCACTTCCCCGGCAGCGAAGTGCTTAACGACAAGATCATCAGCTACATCGTACAGTCAAACGACAATGATATATGGTGCGCAACATCGATGGGTATATGGCAGTATGACCGTCAGAACAAACGCTTCATAGGATACGTCAACGGCAACGGACTGACCACTAAGGAATATCTCTACGGCGTTGGTATGCATACCGATGACGACCACATATATTTCGGCACAAACCACGGTCTGACAGCATTCAGTCCGAAGCAGATAGAGGATAATCGCCCATCGCCCGACACCGTTCATCTTGTAGCACTCCTTCTTGGCGGCCAGACCATCAATTCCCGAACTATGTCTGATGGCAGTCCTATTTTTGAAGGGTGCTTGTTTGACACCGACTATTTCGCCCTCTCGTATCTCGACAACTCGTTCACTCTCGTTTTCTCGCAGATGAACTTCGAGAATCCAGCCAACATCAACTACGAATACCGTGTCAACAACGGCGAATGGAAAAAAACTTTGAAAGGTGAGAATGGAATCACGCTAAGCCACATCAATCCGGGTACATATATAATAGAGGTACGTGCCATCACTGAGGGGGCGGTGTCGCCCATAAAGAAACTGAAAGTTTACGTGAGGGATCCTTGGTGGCGCTCGCCGCTGGCATATTCAATATATGCCTTTCTACTCCTGATGATTATATTGTATATCTTCTATATCTACCGTCAGCGCACACGGGAACAGATGAACGAAGACAAGATGAAATTCCTAATCAATGCCACCCATGACATACGTTCGCCGCTCACCCTAATAATGTCGCCATTAGCAAAGATAAAAGCACAACTGTTAGAGTCGGGCAGTCCTTTTGGTAATGACGAAGACTTACGCAACTCGTTCTCCATCATCGAGCGCAATTCGCAACGCATACTAAACCTCGTCAATCAGATTCTCGATGTGAGAAAGATTGACAAGCAGCAGATGCAGCTTCACTGCCGCAAGGTCAACCTCGTAGAACTCATAGGCAGCATTTGCAAAATGTTCGACTTCAGCGCGAAGGAACGCAACATTGTTTTCACCTTCGAGCATGAGAGCGATGTCGTGGAAGCATGGATTGACAACAACCAGTTCGACAAGGTAATATCCAATCTGCTCTCCAATGCTTTCAAATACACTCCTGATGGCGGCAACATCAGCGTACTCCTTGTTAGAAACGAGGAAAAGATATCCATGAGCGTAGCTGATAGCGGGATGGGCATCGACGACGAGACCTCAAAACACATTTTCGAGCGTTTCTATCAAGGCGACAACACACGGAGAATGGGAATTGCAGGCACGGGCATCGGTCTTAATCTCTGCAAGATGATTGTCGATCTTCATCACGGAACAATTACCGCTTCAAACCGAACCGATATGAGCGGTTCAATCTTTACGGTTGAGATTCCCACCGGCAATAGCCACCTGAAAGCCGACGAGATAGAAAAAGAGGCCGAATTGCCAAAACACACTCCGGCAGAGACATCATCGAGTGGCAAACGCATACTCGTAGTTGACGATGATGAGGAAATCCGAAACTATATATGTCTCGAACTGGGCAAATACTACAAGTTTGGAACTGCCACCAACGGCAAGGAAGCCCTCAGTGAGCTGCTTGCCGGCAACTACGACCTTGTGGTCAGCGATGTTATGATGCCCGAAATGGACGGCTTCACCATGCTACGCATGATAAAGACCAATATGAATATTTCGCATATTCCTGTAATAATGCTCACATCTAAGGCCGATGTCGGCAATCGTCTGGAAGGTCTCGAACGCGGTGCCGATGCCTTCATGGCCAAACCATTCGACATGAAGGAACTCCATCTGACCATCGACAATCTTATCAACAATCGCCAGCGTCTGAAAGGCAAGTTCTCAGGAGCACAGCAGCAGGCCGACAAGATTGAGCAGAAGGAAGTTAAGGGCAACGACGAAATCCTTATGGAACGCATCATGAAGGCCGTCAACAAGAACTTGTCGGACAGCGACTTCAACGTTGACATGCTCACCCAGGAGGTTGGCATTAGCCGTGCACAGTTGCACCGCAAGATGAAGGAGATGACCGGCATCTCTACTAGTGAGTTCATACGCAACATTCGTCTGGAACAGGCAGCACGTCTGTTGAAAGAGCAGAAGATCAATGTCACCCAAGTGGCGTATGCCACCGGTTTCTCCAACCTTGCTCATTTCTCTACCGTATTCCGTAAGCATTTCGGAGTATCACCGAGTGAGTTCGTCGAACGTGAAACCTACTCTGCCCAAAAAGAATAACGACAATGTCTTACCTGTATTCGGCAAATACAATATGGGGTATAATTAGGAAAAAGAGCGTTATGAGACATAAACAAAAACTTATGGAACGAAATAGGGTTGTCTGCTATTAATAAATACAATAACTTTGCAGCCAGTAATAAAACTATAACAGAAATGGAACAAGGATTTTACAAGCTGTCATGGTTACAGCGCATCGGCTTTGGAAGCGGCGATCTGGCGCAAAACCTCATCTATCAGACCATCTGCATGTATCTGCTGTTTTTCTACACAGACATCTATGGTCTCAATCCCGGAGTGGCTGCAACAATGTTTCTCGTGGTGAGGCTCGTTGACGTACTGTGGGATCCACTTGTAGGAACATACGTTGACAAGCACAATCCTCGCTGGGGTAAATACCGTTCTTACCTTGTCCTCGCCGGCATACCGCTGACGGTGCTTGCCATTCTGTGTTTCTGGAATGGAATGGACGGACAGAGCGACACCATAAAACTGATATATGCATACGTGACATACGTCGGCCTATCGATGCTCTACACGCTCATCAACGTGCCTTACGGTGCTCTCAACTCATCGCTCACCCGCGACACCAATGAGATTACCATACTTACGAGCGTCCGTATGTTCATGGCAAATGTCGGCGGACTGGCAGTGTCAGCAGGAGTACCCATCATCGTAGCATTGCTTGCAGCAGCCAAAGACCTTCCTTTAGAGATGGCACTATTCATGGGCCTCGGCTCCTTGCCATCGTTCATTTTCATGCCTTTGGTGCCTGCCATCAAGCGCAAGGTAGGAAAGAAGAATATGTTCTACATTTTCCTCACCGTGGCAATCATTGGAATGATGATGCTCTATGTCATCAGCCGCATGGGACCTGTGAAAGACAATATCACATTAGTATATATAGCACAGTTCATCAAATCTACGGGAGTTATCGTGGCAACAGGCTACATGTGGGCACTGATACCTGAGGTTATCTCATACGCAGAATACACCACAGGCCGCCGCATTTCAGGTATTGTCAACGCCCTCACTGGAATCTTCTTCAAAGCCGGAATGGCTCTCGGAGGTGTCATCCCCGGAGCTGTGCTCGCATATACCAATTATCACGCCGCCGAGGAGCAGGCATCGACACTGCCCACCGACTCCGATGCATGGTTCTACACCATGCTCATCTATTCGCTCGTGGGACTGGTGCTGCTCGTCTTCTGCTTCACTCAGACCAAAGAGCGCGTAGTGATGGACAAGAAAGAGACCAAGAACGTCAAGGTGAGCGACCTTTGGATGGAATTCTTCCACAACCGTCCGCTTCGAATCATTGCACTGTTCTTCATCACAGCCTTTGCCATGATGAGCGTAGGCAACGCTGCCGGAGCATACTTCATGAACGACATGGAGCAGCAAACACCCCTGGCACAAGAAGGAATACGCTGGCTGGTATGTATAATTCCTGCCATCCTGCTGCTGCTTGCAATGTACATCATATCTAAGTATGAACTGTCGGATGAGGTAATCGACAAAATCAATCGCGAAATCGAACAAAGAAAGAAATGATATGAAAGCAAGGTATTTATTTCCAAAAGACTACATGGCGGATCCCTCTGGAAACGTATTCAACGGTAAATTATACATCTATCCGTCGCACGACTGGGAGAGCGGCATTCCCGAGAACGATAACGGCGACCACTTCAACATGAAAGACTATCATGTCTTTCGTCTTGACGACCCTGACAACGGCGAGGCAGTCGATTTAGGCTGCATTCTTTCTACTGATGACATTGCGTGGGCAGGCCGTCAGCTGTGGGACAATGATGTCGTCGAGAAAAACGGTAAGTACTACCTTATTTTCTGTATGAAAGACAAGACCGACGTATTCCACCTCGGTGTGGCTGTGGCCGACAGCCCTGAAGGTCCGTTCGTGCCGGAGAAAGACCCCATACGCGGCTCCTACTCCATCGACCCCTGTGCATTCAAGGACGACGACGGACAAGTGTATGTATATTTTGGCGGTATCTGGGGCGGACAGTTGCAGCGCTACAGCCGCAATGGGAAACATCTTGAGAACGCTTGCTTGCCAGAAGGCAACCAAAAAGCATTGCCACCCCGTGTGGTACGCATGACCGACGACGTGCTGCAGTTTGCCGAGGAGCCCAAGCCAATCCTTATCGTCGATGAAAACGGCGAGGAGCTAAGTGCCGACAATCCGCACCGATTCTTCGAGGCATCGTGGATGCACAAATACAACGGCAAGTACTACTACAGCTACTCCACCGGCGACACCCACTACCTCTGCTATGCCGTAGGCGACAATCCATACGGACCGTTCACCTACAAAGGCGTTATTCTTGAGCCCGTCGTGGGATGGACCACCCATCACAGCATCGTGGAATTCAACGGCAAGTGGTATCTGCTGCACCACGACTCCCAGCCCAGCGGCGGACGCACATGGCTACGTTCGATGAAGATTATGCCTCTCGAATATGACAGCGATGGCAACATAAAGACAATGACAAGTGAATAACATAATCATAATATTAAACAAACAAAACATTATGGCAAAAGAGTATTTTCCGTTTATCGGTAAGATTCCTTTCGAAGGAACAGAGAGTAAGAATGTGATGGCTTTCCACTATTATGAGCCTGAAAAAGTTGTCATGGGCAAAAAGATGAAAGACTGGCTGAAGTTTGCCATGGCATGGTGGCACACTCTCGGCGCTGCCAGTGGCGACCAGTTTGGCGGACAGACCCGCAGCTACGAATGGGACAAAGCCGGCGATGCCGTTCAGCGTGCCAAGGACAAAATGGATGCCGGTTTCGAAATTATGGACAAGCTCGGCATCGAGTACTTCTGCTTCCACGACATCGACCTCATTGAAGAGGGCGACACAATAGCAGAGTATGAGGCTCGCATGAAGGCTATCACCGACTACGCACTTGAGAAGATGAAGCAGTACCCGAATATCAAGCTTCTCTGGGGAACAGCCAACGTGTTCGGCAACAAGCGCTATATGAACGGTGCTTCTACCAATCCCGACTTCGACGTTGTGGCACGAGCTATCGTTCAGATAAAGAATGCCATCGACGCTACCATCAAGCTCGGCGGTCAGAACTACGTGTTCTGGGGCGGACGCGAGGGCTACATGAGTCTGCTCAACACCGACCAGAAGCGCGAGAAGGAGCACATGGCAACAATGCTTACTATGGCTCGCGACTATGCCCGCAGCAAGGGATTCAAGGGAACATTCCTCATCGAACCTAAACCAATGGAGCCTACAAAGCACCAGTACGATGTTGACACAGAAACCGTATGCGGATTCCTCCGTGCTCACGGACTCGACAAGGACTTCAAGGTGAACATCGAGGTTAACCACGCCACTCTCGCCGGCCATACCTTCGAGCACGAGCTGGCTTGCGCTGTTGACAATGGTATGCTCGGAAGTATCGATGCCAACCGTGGCGACGCTCAAAACGGATGGGACACCGACCAGTTCCCCATCGATAACTATGAGCTGACACAAGCCATGATGGAAATCATTCGCAACGGCGGTCTGGGCAATGGCGGCACCAACTTCGACGCAAAGATACGCCGCAACTCCACCGACCTCGAAGATCTCTTCATCGCTCATATCAGCGGCATGGATGCCATGGCACGTGCCCTGCTGAATGCAGCTGCCATCCTTGAGCACTCAGAGCTGCCTGCAATGAAAAAAGCTCGCTATGCAAGCTTCGACAGCGGCATTGGCAAGGACTTCGAAGACGGCAAGCTCACCCTTGAGCAGGCATACGAATATGGCAAGAAGGTGGAAGAGCCGAAGCTGACTTCGGGCAAACAGGAGAAATACGAGACCATCGTAGCTCTATTTGCAAAATAAGCACTAAAAAACGCCCCTTAAACAAAGGCTACTGCGGTTTTGCCGCAGTAGCCTTTGTTTTAGACGGCCCAAGAGCTGTTATGAAACAAACAGAAAATGAAATGAGACGCGCAGCGGACATGTTTGACACGTAACAAAAACGTAATGAAACATAAAATAATATAATGTAATAAATAAACGCATAACTTTGCAGCAGTAATTTTCTTTTTTATAAACCCTATTAAAAAAACTGTTATGAAACATTTTACGAAAATGATTACTGCACTCCTGCTCCTCATGTTAGGAGTTACGAGTGTGAGCGCACAAGAGTCACGAGTGCCTCTTAGCGCTGACATGTGGAAGCAGTGGGATGGCGTTATGGGAGACGCCCAGGTGACTGGCAATCTCGATGGCGTCCTCCGCCTTGGCGAGAATCTCGCCGGTGGCGCCACATTATTTGGTTCAGGCGCCGGTTCCGTGGTTTGGACGCAGTATGCCGACATCACAGGCTACAAGCGTATCGAATTCAGGGGAACCCCCGGAACAAGAGTGCGCTTTATGCTCAACCGAATCGTTGACGAAGGCCGTTATGTCCAGAAGATTATCGCCATTGGCGACGACGGCAACGGAGTGCTCGACCTCACCACTGGTATGGGCGACATGAGCGATGGCAGCACAGAAGTGCTCGACTTCGTTCACCTCAACTGTATCAAGCTTCCCGACGGAGGTCTGGTTAGCAAGATGGTCCTCATTAAGGATCCCGACAAACTGACAGCCGACATGTTCCTGCATTGGGACGGTGTCTATGCCGATGCAAAGGTTGACACGGCTGAGTGGAAGGCACGGACTGACAGCGTTGTTAATCCTGTTGCCAATTTCGGTGTTGAACTAACTAACGGTGCTACCGTTTGGGGCGACGCCAATGGTATGGTTCGCTTCCATGAGTATGCCGACCTTTCAAAATATTCGAAGATTCTCTTCAAGGCCACTCCCGGCAAGGAAGTTCGATTCATGTTCAACCGCATCGTTGACGAGGGCAAATATGTTCAGAAGATTGTTAAGGCCGATGCCGATGGCAATGGTGTTGTTGACCTCCGTGAAGGCATGGGCGACATGACCGATAACAGCAAAGAGCCACTGAACTTCGTTCACCTCAACTCTATCAAAATTCCTTGGGGTGCTACAGAGACAACCGTTTCAGAGATTCTCCTTCTCGAAGAGGAGGCAAAGTCGCTGGTTAATCAAGTTGTCGTGAAGAACGACATTATGCGTATCGACTTAGGCTATCCCATCGACACCGAGAATATTCCTGAAGATGGTTTGCTGATTCCTACCGAAGCATTCAACGTGACCGTAAACGGCCAGGCTGCAACTCTGCTTTCAGCTGAAGTTCGCAAAGATGGCAAGTTCTTTGTATTCCTCGACGATCCTTATCCCACATCTTCTGCAGAGCCGGTATTCGTAAGCTTCACCAACCCTGCCGAAGCTCCAAACATCAAGTTCAAGGATGAGGATGCACCCGCAGGTGCCGACATCACCTTCGACGGTGTAATGGCTTCATGGAATGATGACATCGAGGATGTTCACTCTTGGGTTATCGAGATGCCTAAACTCGTAGAGGCTAATCCCGAGGATGGCTCTTTCAATCTTCCAAACACCCTTCAGGACTTTGTTCTTACCTTCAACAAAGCAGTAGATGCTTCTCTTATCAAGGCCACTTTCGACGGCGAGGCTCTCTCCGTTACTCCGGCTAACGATGAAAATTCTATCATCAAGTTCTCTCGTTCTACTGCCGACGCAGTGTCCGACGGTGCACACACTCTGCTCATTACCGACATCTTCCCGGCTATCAACTATATCTATGAAGATGGTGACAAGTACGAACTTACCCTTGGCTTCGGCAAGGTTAAGGGCGACCCGAGCGACACTGTAAAGGTTGTCATGACCGACGGTTTTGCAGAATCAGGAGCCAACACTGTTGCTCCGGGTTGGATTGTTGCCAGCGACGACGAGATGCGCACCACTGGTAACAACTATACCGGCGGTTGCCGTATCATTGCAAAGAACAATGGCGACCTGCCCATCGGTCTCTACCTGAGCTCACGCGGACGTACTGACCGCCACGATGGCGAAAAACCCGGATTTGCTTCTTACGGAGAAATTGCCGAAAAGCCTCTCACCCTTACTCCAGGTAAGTATGAGCTGAGCTTCATGGCTACACGTTGGGATCGTGACGAAGGTTCTATAAGGGTTAAGATTTTCGATCCAGATTCAGAAATCATAGCAGAAGAATTCTATCCTCTTGACAAGGCTCCGCGAGCCGACCAGACCACTGTCGGTGCTCCCACATTCACCGTTAAGGTTAAGGTTGAGAAAGAAGGCAACTACGTGATGAAGTTCTATCCTGGTCTGAACAATGGTGAGCCGGGCGGCTACAACGATCCTATCTATTTCGGTAATGTTAAGTTCACTTATCTGCCCTCTACTCCGGGTGCTGCTGAAATGTTCGCCGTTGAGCAGGCTATCAAGAACGCCAAGGCTTGTCTGGCAGCTAACGACAGCGACCGCTACGACGGTATTGACAAGGAGACTCTGAAAGCAGCTCTTGCCAAGTATGAGGGTGTAGAATTCACATCTCCTGCAAAGTGCACCGAAGCTGTTAAGGAACTTGAGGCCGGTATCACAGCCCTCAACGACCACCGCAAGCTCTGCGACGACTTCGACGCCCTGCCTGCCAAGGGTCAGGAAATCATTGACAAGTTCGCAGGTACTAAGTTTGAAGTATTGAAGTCTTATACCGACCTCGTTGCAGCCGTTGCACAATATGCTCCGCTGAAGCCGGTTGACAACAATGAGCTCAAGGCTGGTATCGAAGCCATGACTAAGGGTATCAATATAGCCAATGGAATGTTCACTGAGGGAGAATCGAAGTGTAACATGACAGGTATCGCAACTCTCATCGAGGGTATCCGTCTCGGTGCCGAGGCAGCTCTTAAGCTTGGTGCTTCGGAAGAAGAATCATACATCATTGCTGCCAAGAAAGCTCTTGACGACAACGACGCTCTCCGAGGAAAAATACAGAAGAACCTCCGCAAGCTCGTTTACACTGAGCTGGCAAAAACCGGTGAGAATAAATTCACTCCGACTATCGACGAAATCACATACGAGACTATCCAGCCAAGCTATGAGATGACGGTATTCGTAAAGAACCCGAACATTTACAACAACTCCGGCACAACAAACATCGACGGTGTTCCTGGCTGGAACCACAATGCAAACGCAGGTTGGACCCACGGATGGAGCCAAAACATTAATGCCGACGTACCTGCCGGCGACGGTATGTTCCAGACATGGAATTCAGAGATAACGGTTGACCAGACTATCACAGGTCTGCCTGTGGGTATCTACGACATCGTGCTTAGCTTCGGTGAGCGTCAGGACGACGGTATGGATGCTGCCAATCCTTCATTAAGCTGGATTAGAAACGGCGAGGCTCTCGCTAAGATGGAGCAGGGCGACACCACTTATACCGACAGCATTCACGCTAAAGTTATCGGACAGTCATATCCTGTAAACAACGTAACCTACAAGGATGTTGAAATAAAGGACGGCAAACTTGCACTTGGTATCTATGGCAATCCTAAGTCTCACACCTTCTTCAATCAGGTTAAGCTCTTCATCAAGGGTCCAGTTGAAGGATTCGACTACGCAAAGGCTGCAGAGGAAGAGGCTACAATCGAAGGCGACATCAACGGCGACGACCAGGTTAACGGAACCGACCTCGTAGTACTTGCCAACATCGTGCTTGGACAGACTG
>CAMOEW010000013.1 GCA_946612625.1 uncultured Prevotella sp. | reverse complement strand
ATATGTAGTGCTCCGCCCACCGGCTCCGTCACCCTCAGATGACATCCCAGCCGCATGGGGCAGATGCAGGTGCAAATTTACGAAATAATATCCGAATATCATAGAATCAGGCAGCTGTTTAAGTTATTTTTAACCCTTTGCGCTGCGGAAGATAGCAGTCTCTTGCGGAAAGAGAACGGCACGGGGTGGGAGAGGACGTAGGCCTACGAAAAAAGAACAAGCCTTGCAAAAGGGAGAAAGAAGCCTGCAAACAGGGAGAAAGGTACAGGAATCCTTTCGCTCCTGACAACAGGATTTGTACATTTTCAGTCGTACGCGCGCGCAAACATTTTATTTGTAAGACAATCTGACAGATTTTGATGAAAATCTTTGGCTGTTTCACAGTATTTTATTACTTTTGCACACAGATTGAAGTTTATTAATTAAAACAAACAAACATGAAACCAACTTTATTTCTTCTTGCTGCCGGAATGGGTAGCCGCTACGGAGGTCTGAAACAACTTGACGGTCTGGGGCCAAACGGCGAGACAATCATGGACTACAGTATATATGATGCTATACAGGCCGGCTTCGGAAAAATTGTATGGGTTATACGCAAGGATTTTGAGGAGCAGTTCCGCAACCAGATTCTCGCAAAGTATGAAGGGCACGTGCCATGCGAACTCTGCTTCCAGGCTCTCGACGCCCTGCCTGAGGGATTCAGCGTTCCCGAAGGACGCCAAAAGCCTTGGGGTACCAATCATGCCGTGCTTATGGGAAAGGATATTATCAAAGAACCTTTCTGTGTGATTAACTGTGACGATTTCTACAACCGTGATGCCTTCATGGTGATTGGTAAGTTCCTCGCTGAACTTCCCGAGGGAGCCAAGAATCAGTATGCCATGGTTGGCTTCCGTGTAGGCAACACCCTCAGTGAGAATGGTACCGTGGCCCGTGGCATCTGCTCGAAGGACAGTGAGGATCACCTGACTACCGTGGTTGAGCGTACCGAGATTGTGCGCTGCGCTGAGGACGGCAGTAATATGGGCAACGCAGCAGAGGAGATTCGCTACAAGGACGAGAACGGACAGTGGGTGGCAGTGGATGAGAAAACCCCTGTGTCTATGAATATGTGGGGATTCACTCCCGACTATTTTGAGCACTCTGAAGCTTACTTCAAGGAATTCCTCTCCGACCCGAAGAATATGGAGAACCTGAAGGCTGAGTTCTTCATACCGCTGATGGTCAACAAGCTGATTAATGAGAAGACCGCATCAGTGAAGGTGCTCGACACCACGTCGAAGTGGTTCGGCGTAACCTATGCTGCCGACCGTGAAGGGACCGTGGAGCGTATTCAGAAGCTTATTGACGAGGGCGTATATCCTAACAAGCTGTTCTAAGGGATGAATATCAACGTATTGAGTGAGAATCAGTTGGCCCAGTTGAGCCAACTGATTTCTTCTGCACAAAGCATTCTGGTGGTAGGACATGTCAGTCCCGATGGCGATGCCATAGGCTCATGTCTCGGATGGGCGGAATATCTGCGCTGTAAAGGCAAAGATCCTGTGGTCGTAGTGCCCGACCAGTATCCCGACTTCCTTACATGGCTTCCGAACAACGAGAAGATAGTGCGCTACGACCGTCGCAAGGAAACGGTAGAACTGATGATGAAGACTGCCGATCTCATCTTCTGTCTCGACTTCAATACGAGCAGCAGAGTAAGAGACATGGAGCAAGTGCTCGTGTCGTCGCCGGCAAAGAAGGTGATGATAGACCACCATCCCTCGCCAGATGTCGATACCGTGCTCTGCATCTCTCATCCCGAGATGAGTTCTACGAGCGAACTCGTGTTCAGGATTGTATGGCAGGCAGGGGCATTCGAGGCGATGGGCAAGCATTTTGCCGTTCCCATATATTGCGGAATGATGACTGACACCGGCGGATTCACCTTCAACTCGTCGCAGCCGGAGATATATTTCATCATCTCGCAGCTGTTGACGAAGCATATCGACAAGGACAAGATATACCGTAACGTGTATAACAACTATTCCACCGACCGTATGCGTCTGATGGGCTATGTGATGTATGAGAAACTCGTGGTTGACGAGAAGCGACATGCGGCATATTTCACGCTTACTCGCGACGATATGCGACGATTCCATTACATTAAGGGCGACGCCGAGGGCCTCGTAAATATCCCACAGCAGATCAAAGGACTGAAACTGAGCATTTCGTTGCGTGAAGATACAGAGAAGGAAAACCTGATATGGGTAAGCCTGCGCTCGGTTGACAACTTCTCCTGTACTGCCATGGCACAGCGGTTCTTCAACGGTGGCGGACATTTAAACGCATCGGGAGGAAGGCTCAACTGCTCGATGGACGAAGCTGTAGAGGTGGTAAGGAAAGCTATTGATTTCTACGAAGATGAGTTAAAGTAGCCTAATATTGCCGTTTATTGCGCTTTTATTTGTAACTTTGCAGCTTGAACATGCATAAAAAGATAATGAAGAAAATGAAGAAAACGACATTCATCCTATTGGTAACAGCCTTTGTGACAGCTTTAGCCGCATGCAAGCAAGGAGAAACATACGGTGAAAAAAAGGAACAGGAGCGTGCAGCCATCGACCAGTTCATCCTCGACTCGGCTATCGTGGTAATAGACGAGGCGCAGTTTGCGCTTCAAGGGAACATGACAGACGCAAAGCGGAACCAGTATGTGTATATGACGAAATCGGGAGTGTATATGCAGATAGTAAACAAGGGCGACAGCGTGCCTCTGAAAGACGGCGAGACAGCAAACATCCTGGTGCGCTATCTGGAGTATAACATTCAGGCAAAGATTGTGCTGAGCACTAACATGTACGACAGCCGCTATTACGACAAAATGACCGTGAGCCGCAACCAGAGCAGCTACAATGCCTCGTTCGTAGAGGGCGATGTGTCTATACCGCAGGGCAACAGTATGTATTCCACATATAACACAACAAGTGTTCCGCCAGGATGGCTCGTGCCGCTGCCTTATATCAACCTTGGGCGCCACACCAGTCCGGAAGGCGTGGCACGCGTGAAGTTGATTGTACCGCACACTCAGGGCCAGACAAGTGCGTCGGCAAGCGTGTATCCGTGCTTCTACATCATCAGCTACGAGAGAGGGGCGTAAACGGCAGCGTTGCCGACTATTGTATAACTGATAATCGATAATTTACAAATATGACACTGATAAAATCTATTTCGGGAATCCGTGGTACTATCGGAGGACCTACAGGTGACACACTCAATCCGCTGGATATAGTAAAGTTCACCACAGCGTATGCTACGTTTATACGCAAGCAGGGAGTGAAGTCAAACAAGATTGTCGTAGGACGCGATGCACGCATCAGCGGTGAGATGGTGCGCAGCGTTGTCTGCGGCACGCTCATGGGAACAGGCTACGACGTTATCGACATCGGGCTTGCCACCACGCCAACCACCGAGCTGGCAGTGCGCATGAGCGGAGCCGACGGAGGTATCATCATCACGGCATCGCACAATCCCAGACAATGGAACGCGCTAAAGCTGCTCAATAGCGAAGGCGAATTCCTTACGGCCGTCGATGGTGCCGAAGTGCTGGAGATTGCAGCGAAGGAAGACTTCAACTATGCCGAGGTAGATACTCTCGGCAAATACATCAGGGACGATTCTTTCGACGAACGCCATGTAAACTCGGTGCTCGACCTGCGTCTCGTAGATGTGGAAGCAATCCGCAAGGCACACTTCAAGGTGTGTGTAGATTCCATCAACAGTGTGGGCGGCATCATACTGCCTAAACTGCTCGACCGCCTCGGAGTGGAGTACAGATTCCTCAATGGCACTCCTACAGGTGACTTCGCCCACAATCCCGAGCCGTTGGAGAAGAACCTCAGCGGTATCATGGATGAGATGAAAACCGGAAGCTACGACTTGGGCATTGTTGTTGACCCCGATGTTGACCGCCTGGCATTCATCTGTGAAGACGGTACGATGTTCGGCGAGGAATACACTCTCGTAAGTGTCGCCGACTATGTGCTCAGTGAAGATTCGGCAACCCAACCTGTCACCGTGAGCAATCTCTCTTCTACACGTGCGCTTCGCGATGTGACCGAAAGGCATGGCGGCAAATATTTCGCTGCTGCCGTGGGCGAGGTGAATGTTACGACGAAGATGAAAGAAGTGGGTGCTATTATCGGTGGTGAAGGTAATGGAGGAGTGATATATCCTGAAAGTCATTACGGCCGCGACGCACTCGTGGGAATCGCATTGTTCCTCTCGTCGCTGGCACATAAGGGCTGTAGGGTGAGCGAGTTGCGTGGTATGTTCCCCAACTACCAGATAGCAAAGAACCGTATCGACCTTACACCAGGCACCGACGTGGACGCTATATTAAACAAGGTAAAGAAGATGTTTGAAGGCGACAGCAGTGCAACGGTGAACGATATCGACGGTGTGAAGATCGACTTCCCCGACCGATGGGTTCATCTGCGCAAGTCGAATACCGAACCCATTATCCGCGTCTATTCAGAGGCTTCGACGATGGCCGCTGCCGACGAACTCGGCAAGAAGCTGATGAAGGTAGTATATGATATGAAAGATTGAGAGTATATGCAAAAGCTGTTGATTTGTTTATCCATAGTCTTTTCGCCTTTATTCAGCAGCCCTGTAGGGGCGCAGTCGTGGACTGCCGACAATGGTAATGGAACGTTCACCAATCCGTTGTTCTATGATGAGTTCAGCGATCCCGACATCCTGCGTGTGGGCGACGACTACTATCTGGCAGGAACGACAATGCACACCGTGCCGGGACTTGTTATTCTACATTCGCGCGACTTGGTGAATTGGGAAAACATTAGCTACTGCTTTGACCGCTTCGATTTCGACGACCCTGCATTCTCACTTCAGAACAAAAAGGAGATTTACGGTCAGGGAGTATGGGCGCCATGCATACGCTATGCCAACGGACAGTTCTATGTATTTACCAACATCAACGGCAAAGGACTGCAATGCTATACCGCTAAGGATATTCGCGGACCATGGGAACATCATAACATGCAGGGACGCATCTACGACCTCGGCGTACATTTCGACGACGATGGCAAAATCTATGCCATCCACGGTTATGGTGAGGTGAAATGTACAGAACTGAAAGCCGATCTCAGCGGACCAATCATGGAGACAGAGAAAACCATTATTCCCGAAGGCAGCGGAGTGGGCGAGGGACATCACATGTATAAAATCAACGGCATGTACTACCTTATCTCCACCGACTATAAGCCCAACGGACGTACGCTATGCTCACGTTCGAAGAGCATCTGGGGGCCATACGAGACGCGCGTGATAACGGCCGACGAAACTTTCGGATATCATGCCGCCGGCCTGACCCAATGGAAAGGACGTATTGTTCCTGACGGCTCGAAATTCTCTATACCACAACCCGATAAAAATGCTACGGCATGTACTAACATCCATCAAGGAGGAATCGTAGAGGATCAGAACGGACAATGGTGGGCATTGCTGATGATGGACTTCCACAGCATCGGGCGCACCACAACGCTCGCTCCCATCACATGGGTGGATGGATGGCCGATGCTTGGACTGCCGGGAAATATCGGGCGTGCTCCACGTACATGGTTTAAACCAGCCATTGCACCCGACGAGAAACCTCATGCGCCTTACGTGCGTAGTGAGAACTTCGATGGCAAAGAGCTCGGACGTGTATGGCAGTGGAACCATAATCCCGACGACCGGATGTGGAGCATGAAGAGAGGTCGCCTGCAACTCAATGCCATGCCGGCAGAACAATTGATGTGGGCTCGCAATAGCCTGACACAACGTGCCATAGGACCGACTACCGAATATCGAGTACAATTGTTCACTAAGAAAATGAAAGACGGCGACGTGGCCGGACTGGGTAACATCAACGTGCCTTGCTCGTGGGTAGGTGTGGTTAAAGAAGGTAGTCGGCTGATATTGCGCGACTTCAGTCAGTTGACTAACGACACCATCGACGAAGACATCACTGAGCGCATTGGCAGTGACGGAAGTCTGTGGCTACATCTGAACGGCGACTTCGATAACGACCGTCTGACAAGCGGATACTCGCTCGACGGCAAGACTCTACGCTCCAAGCGCACAAACCTGCGCCTTGGATACCAGTTGTGTTCTTTCCAGGGCGTGCGCATCTCGCTATTCACCTTCAATCACAAAGGAAAGAACGGAGGCACGGCGGAGTTTGACAACTTCGTATGTGATGAGAAAGCTGCCGACCGCAGTGGAAATATCCCTTATGGCAAGACTTTCAGAATCATAAATCTGGCTACCGGTTTGCCGATGAACGCCACCAGACATGGCGTATGCCACGATAGCCGGAGCGACGACAATACAACCGCGACTCACTTCCGCCTAATAGACAAAGGGAACGGAAAGGTTACAGTGCAGTGCGAAGACGGAAGATACATCATGTGTTCGGGCATCGGACAGCCAGGCGACCTCCGTATGACTGATAACGAAAAAGATGCAGAGGTTTTTCTCTGGCAGGACTATCTTGGCGGTGAGTTCATGCTCATGTCGATGCGCACGCACAAATATGTATGTAAGAGTCCTACAACGGGAAGTCCATACTCAATGGACTGTGCCGGCAGCGACCCGGCACGCCGTAACGGTTCTGTGATGAGGTGGGTGGAAGTAAAGAAATAAGAAGGCGGTGAAGAGAGGAATATTCTTGATGATGTCGGTGGCTGCTCTTGCTGCCTTTGCACAAGAGAAAACCGAAGTGACTGCCTTTAGGCTGGCAGGCCCCTTTGCCGTGACGGAACCGTGGCATGCCGACACTGTAGATGTGGAAGGAAAGAGGTTCGACGACAGGTCGATGCTCGAACGCCTCAAGGCTGACACTAAACCCACTACCGAATACCGTGGGCAATTGATACCGTCGATTCCTGACAGCAAGAGTGTTGGAGTCCTCTCCTTCTATATCAACAACAGCAGCTACGTCAAAGGTAAGATAAGTGTCAAGGGATTAAAAAACTATAAACTGGTTATCGACGGTAGCAATTCTGACGGTGACATCGCGCTTGCACCCGAACATCACACAGTAGCACTGAAGTTCTTGTCACAGCCAAACGACACAGATTCTATCCATGTGACGATAGATGCCAGCCGTAAACTGGACTACACTCTCAGCGAAGAGCATCCATACGGCGTTCACGACCTTACCGACGGAAAACGAGTGCGTAACATTTCTCTCTCTGCCGATGGCAGCATCGCATTAGTATGTTATCAGGAGACAGCCAGAGGCGGCAAGAACTGGTGGACGTATGAACTGCGTGATGTCAGGAACGGAAAGCTCATATCAAACATTTATGGTAACCTGTCGTGGATGCCACATACGGTAGCGTTATATGACGACGCATGGGAAGCCGACAGACGCAATCTTTACAAAATAGATGCATTTAGTGGTGAGAGAACACTGATTGCCGCTGACTTGCCGAAGGGTAATATTACATTCAGCCCTAATGAGGATTATCTCATAATCAGCGCTGAAACAGAAGGACCTAAGGAAGACAAAGATGTGTTTCAAGTGTTGGAGATGGACGACCGCCAGCCAGGATGGCGCAAACGGGGGTATCTTATAAAATACGAAATTGCGTCAGGATTGGCGCAGCGCATCACCTTCGGCAACAAGGGAGAGTATCTTTATGATATATCGCGAGACGGACGCAAGCTGATTGTCGGCTCTTCGCATTCGCGACTCACAAAGCGTCCGACGACGGTGAGCGACGTGGTTATTATCGATGCACAGACACTGAAGGCAGACACTGTGTTCTTGTCGGAGGAGCATATTGGAGAAATAGAATTTGCACCAGACGGACGGCAACTGCTCATAAAAGGCAATCCCGAAGCATTCAATCGTATTGGATGTCAGTTGCCGGATGATGTCACACCAAGTATGATGGAAAACGAGCTGTTTCTCTACGACCTCGCAACAAGACAAGTGACACCGTTGACGAAGGATTTCAATCCCTCGGTAGAGAGTGTAGAATGGCTTGATGCTGATGGAAACATATATTTCTCGGCAGAAGACCGCGATTATATACGTTTGTACTCGCTCAATCCAAAGACGGGAAAGATTACGCAGATGGCAACACAGGGCGACTACGTCTATGGTCTCGGTATAGCGTCGAATGCGATGGCTATTTCATACCTTAGCTATGAGACCCTTGCTCCGGCATCGGCATACGTAATGAACCTAAAGACAGGAAAGAACACTCGCTTCTTCGACGGACATACGGCTCTGGGAACAGCACAGGTGGGTACATGCCGTGACTGGAATTTCAACAATTCGCGAGGCGATACCGTATATGGAAGACTTTATCTGCCAGCAGACTTCGATGAATCGAAGAAATATCCTATGATTGTGTATTATTACGGCGGATGCTCACCCGTGAGCCGATACTTCGAATCGCCGTATGCTCCACAGATGTGGAACTCGCTCGGCTATGTGGCATATATTCTTCAGCCCAGCGGTGCCACTGGATTCGGACAGGAGTGGGCTTCGCGACATGTTAACACTGCCGGTGAGGGACCGTCAGACGATATCATTGAAGGGACAAAGAAGATTTGTGAGGAGCATCACTTCATTGATGCCGAACATATAGGATGCATGGGGGCAAGCTATGGAGGATTCATGACGCAGTATCTCCAGACCAAGACCGAAATCTTCGCCGCTGCCGTCAGCCATGCAGGTATAGCCAATCACACCAGCTACTGGGGACAGGGCTACTGGGGATATAACTACAGCGAGGTGGCTATGGCAAACAGCTATCCTTGGAGTCATAAGCAGCTCTACGTTGACCGCAGCCCGCTGTTCAATGCCGACAAGATACACACTCCGCTGCTCCTGCTTCATGGCACTGCCGACACTAACGTGCCTATTATTGAAAGCTTGCAGATGTTTACGGCACTGAAGTTGCTCGGACGCGAGGTGGCTCTCGTGGAAGTGGAGGGCGAGAATCATGGCATACGCGACTATGGAAAGAAGATAAAATGGATTGCCACGCAGATGGCATGGTTCCAGAAATGGCTTAAAGACGACCCATCATGGTGGGATGCGCTCTATCCGAAGCGCCATCTTTAATAGTAAGATACAATAACTAAATAACAATGAGATTATGAAGAGAGGAGAGAATGTGTACGGTAGCAGCCACAGGATTATGACGGCGGTGGCATTTTCTGTTTGCCTGTTGTCGTTAAACACTATTTCTGCACAGACATGGCCCGAATCGTCGCGACAGGCTAAGGCCGGCAGCCGATGGTGGGTGATGGGTTCGGCATGGGACAAGTCGAGTGTGGAACACCGCATCGCCGAATATGCCAAGGCTGGTATCGGAACGCTTGAGATTACACCTATATACAGTCTTAAGAAGCCATCAAATACCATCGGTTTTCTCACCGGCAGTTGGATGAGCGCTCTAAAGTATGTTGAGGATGCTGCCGAGGCGAACGGAGTGGATATTGATATGAACTGCGGTACAGGATGGCCATTTGGCGGACCTTCGGTAACTATCGACGAGGCAGCCGGCAAACTGGAATATGTCACAGGCGAGATTATGGGTGACGGAACTGCCACACAGACCTTTGACATAACACTCAACTCATCGGCACTGCCAAAACTCAACCGCGTGATGGCTTATCCTGGAAAAGGAAACAGCGGAAGCGTGCAGGATGTCACTCTGATGCTTGATGGAAACATTCTTCGATGGGTTGCACCTGAGGGCAAGTGGCGCATTATAGCCATATATAATTCGCACACGATGCAGAGCGTGAAGCGTGCTGCACCGGGAGGCGAGGGGTATGTGCTCGACCATTTTGACTCGGCAGCCGTTGCCAACTATCTGAAACGGTTTGATGATGCTTTCTCTACGAGTGGAGTGCCGTACCCTAAATATTTCTTCAACGACTCATATGAGGTATATAATGCCGACTGGACTCCTAAGATGTTCGACGAGTTTTATAAGTATCGCGGCTATCGCTTAGAGGAGAATATGGACAAACTGCTCGGGTTTGCCACTGATGTCAACAAGCAAGTGCTCGCCGACTACCGCATGACACTACAGGACATGCTGCTCAACAATTTCACACGACAGTGGACAACATGGGCTCATAGCCATGGTGTTAAGACTCGCAATCAGGCTCATGGCTCTCCGGGAAACTTGCTTGATTTTTATGCAGCAGTCGATATACCTGAGATAGAAGGCTTCGGACTTACCGACTTCGGTATTCGCGGATTGCGTACCGACCCTGGATTCACACGTGACAACTATAGCGATTTTGCAACGCTGAAGTATGCGTCGAGTGCAGCTCATGTCACAGGAAAGCAGTTGACGTCGAGTGAGACATTTACTTGGCTTACAGAGCATTTCCGTACGTCGCTCTCACAGATGAAACCCGATATGGATTTGATGTTCTGTGCCGGAGTGAACCATATATTCTTTCATGGCACCACATATACTCCCGATAATACGGCATGGCCAGGATGGAAGTTCTATGCTTCGATTGACATGAGTCCCACTAACTCCATCTGGCGTGACGCTCCGTCGATGATGCAGTATATGGAACGGTGTCAGAGTTTCCTGCAGAAAGGACAGCCCGACAACGACCTGCTTGTGTATGTGCCGTTCGTCAATGCCATGCATGGCAATATCGCCAACCGACTGCTTATGTTCTCTATCGACAATATTTCGGCAAAGATGGGAAACTTCACCGCAGCCGTATCAGCGATTGAAGAAGCCGGTCTTGACTGCGACTTCATCAGTGATGCTCAGCTGCTGGCTACCATTTCTGAGGGAGGTATGCTTAAAACCTCTGGCGGACAGACTTACTCAGCGCTTGTGGTACCTGTAAGCACCAACATGCCTGCGGAAACAAAAGCCTGTATCGACAATCTTGCTGCAGCGGGTGCCAACATCGTTTATAAATATGATGCTGCAACATTGTCATCAATTCCTAATATCAAGCCGGAACAGATGCGTACAGACTATGGATTACGCATGATACGTAGAAAGTATGACAACGGTTATATTTATTTCGTCTCAAATCTTCAAGCACACGATGTCTGCGGATATATGCCCCTTGGAGTGGGAAATCCTGCCGATGTGCTCTGCTACGATGCTATGACGGGTAGCATATACCGTCCGGTGAGAAATCAGAGTGGGGTAATGGTGGAACTGCGTTCTGGCGAGAGCATTATCATCGAAACACATGATACACCCGTTGCTGATGTTGAGACTGTCAGTGCTATGGCTGAATATAGTAGGATAGAACTTGGCGGAGAGTGGAATCTGTCGTTCATAGAAAGTTATCCTGAGGTTTCAGAGACATTTACTCTTAGTGATGGTGTTAAGACGTGGGAGAACCTCAGTGATGTCACAGGGCAGTTGATGGGAACTGGCGTGTATGAGAAGACTTTCACCATAGCTGCCGATGTTGCTGCTCTTGCCGATGGCGGTTGGAAGATCGATCTTGGCGACGTCCGCGAGAGCGCGCGAGTATATCTCAACGGCGAGTATGTCGGATGCGCTTGGGCTGCGCCGTTTGTGGTGCGCTGTGCCGCCACTGCAATACATGCGGGTGCAAACACCATCCGGATAGAAGTAACCAATCTGCCTGCTAACCGAATACGTCAGATGGATATAGATGGCAAGGAGTGGCGTATCTTCGGTGATGTGAATATTCTTGATGTCAAGGATGGAAATCTTAGCGTAAGCGGAATTACATCGTATGCCGACTGGCAGAAAATGCCGTCAGGACTGAACTCCACCGTTACAATAGCCCCATTGAAGAACACAAGGCGCATGTTGACGGCAAGACTGTCACACTTCGAAAAATTCATGGATAGCAAATTCTATTATCCAGTCTATGAACTTTATACCGCTGATGTAATTAAGGATATTACTGTATCGGCAGTCGATGGCTCAACATATGCCGATGCCGACATTCGTTATACCGACGACGGATGTGCTTACTTGATGTTGAGAAAGTATTCTGATCAGAATCTCGTGGTAAAGTGCGTTAATGCTGACGGTCTGGAATACACCACGCTGCTTGAGGCACATGGACCTTATCAACTGAAACGCTCCGTCGATTTCACATCGAATGAAGCACCTGCTCCGGGATGGCAGGGTACTGCAACTGTGGCACCCAATGGCTTCACAGATAAGTTTCCATTCCGTCAAGGTAAAAAGTCTGGAAAGATTCTCACTGAGTATTATGACAGCCTCACCGTTAAAGCATCGGGCAACAGCACTTCTGTCGGCCTGTGGTATTACAACGGTGCCGGACTTCAGTTCTCTGTTGATGCTGAGCTGAGGATTACCGCTGACCCTGACGACGTATTCTCTCTCTCGTATCTTGTGGGCGAGACTGGTAATACGAAGGCATATAATGCTGCCGACTCTCTTGTTCAGACTATACCGGCCTCTGTCGATGGCTCAGCATTGTTCAAGGTGAATGGCCGCAATAAATTTCATATATACCGTTCGCTAAACGTATTTTCTCCCGCTGGCGACCCGTCGGCAATCCGCGATGTGCACACTGACGGCATGAGCAACGATTATGCTGTCGGACGAGATGTGTACTACAACCTCAACGGACAACGCGTTGCATTTCCGCAGAATGGAATATACATAATCAATGGCAAAAAGGTATTAAAGAACAATTCTAATAAATGAATATTCTATAGTCTTTGACACTTCCAGGAAATCCTTGTTCTGCACGAGGAAGGTATTCAAGGGCGCTTACTGTCTGTTCGCTTCCAAAATCGATGACAATTAGATGGGGCGCCGTTGCCGATTTCTCCGTCTGCCAGTAGGTGCTTTCCTGAAGGTCGAAGACTTTGTCGAGGGTATTATTGCTACGCTCATTCTCATTAGAGGCGTAGTGTACTGTCCATGGTTCACGGGATATACGCTTGCCTTTGGCATCCTGTACGTATAGCTCTGCCACGGCCATGACGTTGCTGCCGTTGTGAGCCGACAGACACTCTATGGCTATGTAGCGTCCTTTATGAGGAGCTGAGAACTTCACCGTTTGCCAGCCGTTGCCTGATGAAAAGGAACCGACAGCGGCAGCCTTCATAGTTTGAATGTCGGGACGTTTCTTAATATCATTGTGCTTGGGAGCTTTCTCTATCTGTAGCTTATTCAGTTCGGGCGTAGTCTGTCCCCATACAACAGCTTCTTTCGGGCCAACCACGTCGAGGACGATGATTTCATTCTTTCCCTTCTTCAGCCAGCAGCCGGGAACATAGAGCGTCTGTTGCGGGCCTATCGACCAGATGCGGCCCATAGCATGGCCATTCACATAGACCTGACCCTTGCCCCATGTCTCGAAATTTAGGAACGTGTCGCCCACTTTCTTCAGGTTGAAGTAGCCACGGTGGTAACCTGCTTTTAAGAAATCACCCTTGGCATTTGCGGGTACCTTAGTTTCAAATGCCTTTACTGCTGTTTGGTAATCGTCTGCAATAGCGGTATTCACCCACTCTTTTGGTTTTACACTAATCTCATATTTGTCTAAAACGCTGGTTATCGTCACATTGCCGATAATACCTTTGAAGTCTTTGATGGCACGACCGAAATTGATGCGTCCCATGCCTTCTACGATGATGGATAGTTCGGCATCTTTCCTTACAGGGGGCAGAGTGAGCGACTTCTCGTTTTTCACACGATCAATCTTGCCTATATATTTCCCGTCGATGAAAACTTGTGCGAAATCATGGAACTCGCCCGTAAGAACGCTCTGGGCTTTGATTTCAGGCAATATAGTGGTGTAGGTCATAGTACCCCAGCCCATATCCATTTCTTCGAAAGTCTTTGGCTCAGGTGATACAACAATCTGGTTTATGCCGCATATTAACGGCGCAAACTCCGTCAGCCCAAACTTGGGCACGATGATAATCGGTGCGGCGGGCTTGGGAACAGTAGGCAGTTTCTTGTCGTGATACTTCTGCATCGTCTCGCGCAGTTCATAGTATTTAGGTGTTGCCAGTCCGTATTCGTTGATGGGGGCATCGTAGTCATATGAAGTGACATCAGGAGCGAATCCGGGGCTGTTAGCTCCTGCCCAGTGACCAAATGAAGTGCCGCCATGTGTCATGTAGAGTGAGAAACTTATGCCCTTGGAGAGCATCTCGTTGATACCATTAACCATTGCTTTGGCAGGACGAGTCTCGTGGCGAGCACCCCATTTGTCGAACCATCCGCTCCAGAACTCCGAACACATCAGTGGTGCATTTGGTCGCATACTGCGCAACTTCTCAAACTGCTTGTCGATATTGGCTCCTGTGCCAAAGTTCATTGTCCATGCAAGGTCGTCAAGCCCGTTCTTGGTGAAGTTCGACGACCAGTCACACTGAAATAGTGTCATGTCGCTTCCATAGAGTGATCGCAAGCAGTCGCGAATTTCTGAGATGTAGGGTTTGTCCTCGCCGTAGGAACCATATTCATTTTCTACCTGAAGCATTATAATAGGACCGCCATGCGCTATTGTGAGTGGCGCAAGTTGTTCTGCAACCTTCTTTTCGAAGAGTTTTACACGCTCCATAAAAAAAGAATCGCGTTCGCGCAGACGGATGTCTTTCTTTTTCAATAGCCACCATGGCAGACCTCCCATCTCCCATTCGGCGCACACGTAGGGACCTGGCCGTACAATCACGTACATACCGTTTTTCTGTGCCAGACGGCAGAATTCAGCTACGTCGTTCTGTCCGGCGAAATCAAAATCACCTTCGCGTTGCTCGTGGATATTCCAGAATACATAGATGCACACAGTGTTCATTCCTAATGCCTTGCACATCTTTATGCGGTGGTCCCAGTAAGGACGTGGAATGCGAGGATAATGCATTTCGGCTGCCTTTACTATGAAGGGTTTATCGTTAAGTTGGAAAGTGTTCTTGCCGACAGTGAAAGACTCCGCCCATGTGGGGCTGATGGATAATGTAAAAAGGATAAAAGATAAACTTATCAGCAGTTTTTGCATATTATCTTAATTATTAATTATAAACTCTTATTTTCTAACGGCTCCTTTAAGCCAATTTATGTATGCAGAGACGTCCTCGTCATAGGAACGGTGGGGACCAATTTGATTACCTTCTGTGTCGATAATGACATAGAAAGGTTGGGTATTTGCCTTGAAACGCGAACGCTGGAAATAGCTCCACTTGTCGCCCAGGGTTTTCAATGTGCGCTCAACACCATTTTCTTTAACGGTGATAGTGCTGGCAAGTGGAGTCTTGTCGTCAACATAAAGTGATACAAGTACAAAGTCGTGCGTGAGCATTTTGGCCACTGTCGGGTCAGTCCAAACTGCAGCCTCCATTTTGCGGCAGTTGACGCAGCCAAATCCTGTGAAATCGAGAACAAGCGGCTTGCCAACTTTGCGCGCAAAGGCAAGCCCCTCGTCGTAGTCGCGAAATTGTGCCTCGACAGACACCGTTGAATTGTCTCGATTGCCTGAAGCATTACGAAAGTCTTGTGTATATAAAGGAGGTGTGAATGCGCTGATGGCTTTCAGTGGAGCTCCCCACAACCCCGGTATCATATAAATTGTAAAGGCGAGCGGCAGAAGGGCAAGGAAAAATCTGGTTACACTGATATGTCTATCGTCGCTGTCGTGAGGGAATCGTATCCATCCCAGAAGATAGGCTCCTAACAGCGCGAAAATAACAATCCACAGAGATAGGAACACCTCGCGGTCGAGCAAGTGCCAGCCGTATGCGAGATCTGCAACCGACAGAAACTTCAATGCGAATGCCAGCTCAATGAATGCCAACGATACTTTTATCACGTTCATCCATCCGCCAGACTTCGGAACAGTTTTCAGTAGAGATGGAAAGACTGCGAATAATGTGAATGGAATAGCGAGTGCAACGGCAAAGCCCAGCATACCTGTTGTCGGCGCAAGAAGATTCCCCTGAGCTCCTACTGCCACAAGAAGAAACCCTATTATGGGGCCTGTACACGAAAAAGAAGTAATTACCAGGGTGAATGCCATTAGGAGAATTGACAAGTGAGTGCTGACGAGTGACATTTTTTCCGCCTTGGAATCTACTTTGGTTGACCACGAAGATGGTAGGGCTATTTCGAATGCTCCTAAGAACGATGCTGCGAATATAATCAGCAATAGTGCAAAGAGAATGTTGACCACTGCGTTTGTTGACATGGCATTAAGGGCACTTGGTCCAAAGATGAGAGTAACAGCTAATCCTAATAGGACGTAAATCACGACAATTGATACTCCGTATGTGAGAGCTTCTTTAACTGCCTTGTGGCGGCTTTTATTTCGTTTTAGGAAAAACGACACCGTCATGGGTATTATTGGCCATACGCATGGTGTCAGCAATGCGAGAAATCCGCCGAGTAATCCTGCAAGAAACACTGACCACAGCGATGTGAAAGAGAACTCATTGGACCTATTCGCCTCAATAGCTTCATTATCCTCGTTGATTTTATTATCCTCGTTGAACTCATTATTCTCATAGATATCATTATCCTCGTGATTCTCATTATTCTTATCAATATCTGTAGAGTCGGAATTATCTGTACTTGTCGGTATTGCTGTTTTTTCTTCCTTTGATTCAAGTTCTCCTTTAGTCGTAAACTGTACTTGTGACGGGGGCAGGCACGACTCATCGTTGCAAGCTCCATATTCAAGATAACAGTCGATAACATAGTTACGTGCAGTGAAACGTATCTTTTGGACGAAGGTGACACTTTGTTCAAAATATCTCAGTTCCATGCCGAATATTGCGTCCATATGCTTTATTTCGGTGCCACGATGTGAAAGATTGCCAATGGGCGATGCCCCTTCCATTCTGTTTATGTTGAACGATGCTTGAATGGGACCGTCCGCTCCGAGATTGTGAGAATATACATGCCATCCTTTATCTATGGTCGCAGTGAATAATATCTCAGCTTCATTCTCGTTCATAATGTTCATTTTCGATGTGAACCGTACTGGGTTTAGTACCTGTGCCATCGACACAGCTGAAACGAGCAGCAGAAAGAACTGTGATAGTAATTTCTTCATATATGGTGTTATTTTCCTAAAAACTTGGTGCTGAGATAATTGTTGAATGCTTCTTTATACATGTCACCGATGGGTAGGTAGGTATCGGCATCGATGATGACGCGATTTTTGTTCACCTCTTGAATTTTTTTCAGATTTACGATATAAGAACGATGGATGCGCATGAAATAATCTGGCAGGTGTTCTTCTAACTTCTTCATGGCAAGGAGTACGATAATAGGTTTGGGCTGATTATCGATATGTATTTTCAGATACTCGCTCATTCCTTCTACATATTCTATACTGCTGATGTTGACTCGAACCACCTTGTAGTCTGTTTTCAGATACAAAGTGTCATCATCGGTCGCGTTACCTGTCCTTGCTACCGCGGCGTTCATCATGTCGTAGCGTTGTTTTGCCTTGTTGGCTGCACGGCGGAAGTCGTCAAGTCCGAAAGGCTTTAACAAGTAATCCACGGCATCAACCCTATAGCTGTCGATGGCAAACTCCGAGTATGCCGTGGTAAATACAACGAGTGGTGGCGATGCAAGCGAGCGCACAAAGTCAAGACCGTTAAGATCTGGCATGTTGATGTCGGCAAATATTACATCTACAGCATCTTCATTGAGCAATTGCTTGGCTTCGACTGCACTACTGCATGTACTGACCAATTCAAGAAACGGTATCTTTGAGATATAGTTCTCAAGCTGCCTTAGAGCCAATGGCTCGTCATCGATGGCAATACATGTCATAATATCATTTCTGGTTTATTCAAAAATACCACCGTCAATCAGACCATAATGTCGGTCGTCTTTCGGGTAGTTGGAATTGATGTTAGGGTCGCGTTGTGGCTGCCAAGTGCGAACCTTTATTATAGGCTGGTCTGCATCATTGATGTCAACCATCAGGAACAGATATCCTGTGTCGGCATAGCTTGACGAGTAATAGTCCTGGTGAATCTGAATTCCAAAGAGCTCGCCTCCCTTGCCCATTTTGCTTACTTCGTTGTCGTAAAAGCGGATGTTTATGAACTCATTACTGGCAAAACACTTTTCGAGATTCTTGATGTACTGTTTCTTGTCGATACGGTTGTATTTCACCATTTTGTTGTCAAGGTACTTCTGGTTTTCGCCAGGTTTGCCCTTGGCCGTTTTCACCATGTGCCCAACGATTATGATTGCATCATCATCGAAGATACTCTTTATATAGTCGAGACGTTTAAGTGCGAATGCTGTTTTGTAGTTTTCCAAGAAGGTTGCTATCACCATTCTGACGGTATCGTTCCATGCCGTTCCATGCCGGTTGAAAATATCGTCACGAGCTACTTTGTCGAGTCCGAATGCAACGGTCTCGATGCGGTTGTCTTTATTGAATGTAAATGTTACATCTTCGACGAACGAGCGCTTGTTGTTTTTGAATTTAAACTTCATTGGAACGCTACGACAAATCACGCGGCCGTTCATGTCGTAGCATTTAATCTCTGGGTTGCCCATGATAGTAGCCTGACCATAGTTTATGAGCGACGTGAACATGTTATAGCCTTCGGGAGAAAACAGCGACTGAACCGAGGCGTAGTCTTTCTTTCTTATGGCAGTTACGATGCTCTCAATATCTTTGATATAGTTTTTTGGTTGTGCTACGCTGACAGCATGTGTAGCCACCGACATGTTTTTGACGGCTTCCTGATATACTGCCTGCGCTTTCTTCTGTTCCGACTTCTTTCCTGCGATAATCTTCGACTTTGCCTTTGGGAACTTGGTTCCGTTGAATACCTGCGATACCATCTGTAGTTCGTTGTCCTGATTCATTTGACCAGTGTATTCATACTCGTATGTTATGTCGAGTTTGCTCATGTCGGCACCCGGACGCATTTCTATTTCTGCAATACCGTCTTTTGCCGACTCAATGTTACTGAAGTTTTGGCCGTCCCAATAGTGGAAGTCCAGGCTGGTAACAGGATTACCCTTGTATGTGAACAGAAGTCCTATCATATTCTCTTCAATGCTTGTCACTTCTCCCTTTACAAGACTTACGATGGAGTTAATCTGTTCGGGGATCCATACTGTCAGAGTAACGTCAATTCCGTCAACGCGGTATTTCATTGCATTGGGGTGCTGCAGAGACTTCAGAAGGCACAGCGCCCAGTAATAATTGCGCAGTGCATCGTCGATACGGCTTTCACGCTCGGCATTACGTGCACTTGCTATGTAACTCATAATGCGGTCTTCGCGTTCCTTGAACATACGCTGCACTTCGCTCGTCTTTATATATCTGAGTACATGCGCCTCTGGCTTTGTGCTTATTATCAGTTCGTGGGTGTTACTCAGATTTCCGTGGGCATAAGTTTTGACCACCGACTCCATGACAGAGTTAAAATCACCGCCCGCCGACGAATTGATTTCAGTCTCATCGATAGTGAATTCACTGCGCACGTTGACGCTAATCTTGCTGACAAGATTTGCCAATGCCTGTTGATTGGCATTGGCATAAGTGTCACCAAATCCCTCGCCCCATAGATATTCAGGGTCGTTCTTTATTTTCTCGGCCTTCTCTGCCGCCTCCTGTGCTTTCAGACATAGGGGTAGCAAAAGAAGCATAAGTATGAATGAGAATCTCTTCATTCGTCTTTGTCGTTATGTTTTGTTGGTGAAAGACGTGGGTTCGGATTGTCGCCGTTGTCAGGAGTTACATCAGGCCCAGGTTCCTGTCCTTGGTCTCTGCTATACTGATTTATGAACAGATTTACCTGCTGCGGATTCCGTGTGCCTGCCGTAACGATTACCACCGTCGGGCGCTCAATCTCACTTTCGTTAGGTTCGCAGAAAATTCTAAAAGTTCCGTCTCCCACACCCTGTTCAGGTTCTATATGAAGCCATTGACGTGATGCCTCAGGCAGATATATCCTCCATGCTGCATTGCATTTGACTGTGAACTCTCGTTCGCCACCGTAACCAGGGAATGGCTGTACCTCTGCCGGATCAACACTCAGGTTGATAAACGCCTTTCCATTTTGTGTGATGAGTATGTCCTGCGATCCTTCGCCGCTGACAAGAGCAGCAGTTATTGTAATATTTCGGTCAACGTCGTCCTGAATCTCGTCAGCGGTGACTGTGATATTGTTGATACCGCTGTTGCCGTTTAACTTTGACAAATGCAGCCAGTTGCAGGCATCGAGTCCGAGTATTTGCCACTTGTCGTTGCTTGAGATGGTGAAAGTCTGTGATTCGGTAGGCTCGGCAAGGAAGTTCATTGAGCGAGTATGTACATTGATGGCACCGCCTCCGAGAGTCTGTCGTACGTTTACTATTTCTCTCAGACCACCCGCAGTGGTAAGTGTCAGTAGTGCAGCACGCTCGCGAGTGCTTGTGTTCTGCGATGTCAGTACGACAATGGTTCCATTGCCGTCGCCTGAAAGCGGCTGTACTGTAAGGTCGGCCCATTCCGTGAGTGTTGAGTCGGGCGCCTTCTCCACATTTACAGTCCAATGACAGTCGGCCTTGACGTTGATGGCATATTCCGTCTGCGAAGCGGTCATAGTTATAGCCTTCTCTACATTGAGTAGTTCTGAGTGTGGCTCGGCAGTTAGTTCATCGTCCGACTTGCACGAGGTTATGGCAACGGTAAGTGCAAGCATTGGAAATACCACGTATAAAAATATTCTTTTTTTCATATCTTTCTATATAATAATGTGAAAATTAGAAGTTGAATATAACACCAATGGTGGTTTGGAATCCACCTGCACTGATGTCGCTTGCATCAGCAATGTTCTTGAAGTTGTAATCTTTCTGAACGGCAAACGACACTTCGGGAGCTGCAAAAAGATACAGACGTTGTATCGGTGCGTAGAGCAATTTTGCACCAATCGACAGACAACTGGCTGAAGCCTTGTCTCCGAAGAGATTTGTGCCGGTATTAACTGTTCCGGAAAGTCTCTCGATGGTGTAGCCTACCTGTGGCGTGAGTCCCAGACGGTTGGTCAACTCAAACTGATAGCCGTATTTTACAGCGAAGGTGCTGCGCTTGTAACTGATGCTGCTGAGATATGTGTCGAGACCGTCTGTGCTGTACCAGTGAACATCATCAGAGGCTGATATTCCGAAAGTGTAGCTCAGCTGGAGGTCATGTCTTTTAAATACTATGCCTGCCAGTGCGGAAATACCTCCAAGCGAACGTAGTGAATAGCCGGCGCCAAAATAAAAAGCTTTTGGCTTGATATACTTTATTTTTTCAAGTTTTACAGTATCCACGGTGGTCTGGTTGCGCACAACTGTGTATTCGTGGTTCTGACTTATATAAC
This sequence comes from uncultured Prevotella sp., assembly GCA_946612625.1. GTDB lineage: Bacteria > Bacteroidota > Bacteroidia > Bacteroidales > Bacteroidaceae > Prevotella. The sequence goes on along the minus strand of CAMOEW010000013.1, from coordinate 16,361 downwards.
CCCGTTTCTGCATTTCGAGCTGATATGTTCCGATGGGAAGCGTATGGCTCTCGCTCAAGTCGATGGTAGATGTCCCGTTGTATGTTGCCTGTACATTGTCAGGACGTGTGAATATACGTAACCGACCTGTCCATGGCGTCGGTGGCGCAGCAGAAATGTTGTTCTGCTGTTGGGCTACCACAGTGAACGATGTTTTCTCTGGGTCGCAGTCAACCTTACGTGTTTCAACTACATAAGAGCCTTCGCGTAGCTGTGTCTGCCATGAACCGATACCCATGCGCTTTCCTTCAAACCATATTTCAGCATTTTTCTCTACGCTGATGTTTACATTGCCGAAGTGATCGCTCATGTCGCGCATGGCAATAGGAATGACGCGGGTTTTCTCGTCATCGTTGGTAGTGATGTAGATAGTGTCGCTTCCTTCGTGTCGGTCTTTGGCGGCACGTATGATATGACGTCCATAGTTGAGATATTTATTGTATATAGGAGCCTCGCCGCATGGCTCACCGTCGATGTATATCTCCGATTTTGCAACCTCTGATGTTATTGTCGTGTATCTGCCTGTACCGATGTCAATGAGCATTTCGTATGTACGTGCTCCCTCAACAGGAATGGGGTAGAAATAGTCGCGGTTTACTCCGAACAGCGGATGTCTAACGATAAGCTTCTGAGCCCGGCGTGGCACGTAAAGCCATATTTCTCCTGCGTGTTCCTCTGTAGCAACAATACCGAGCGAACCGCCGTCGAAGATGAATCCTCGCTCGGGTGTAACTATCTTGATGAGGGCGGCGGTCTCTCCGTTCTGGTCGGTCTTTGATGTACCGTGTGTGGTTGCCGTCAGGTCTGACTCAAGTAGCTTGAAATCAATAATCTTCAGTCCTTGTGCCATCATGCTTGTCACTGCAAGGAAGGAGATAATAGAAATAGAAAGAAGTTTTTTCATATTATGATATTTTTCGTTATCTGTTATAGCATTATTCGAGAAGTATCACCTGTGCGTGCTGGGTATCCACAATGTCCATCTGCATTCCCACAGGAGCGTCGAAATATGTCGGATCGCAGGCTGTGAAGTGCTTGTTGTTTACTATATAATAGTCGCCCGGCACTTCCTTGTTGAAACACACGGCAGTAGAAAGGTGAGCGTTGGGAGCCGGATAGAACACCAGTACCACCTTCAGTCCTACGAGGTCGCGCACCAGTCGGCTGAACAGAATAGAGCGGTCCTCACAGTCCTGATACGGATAGTAGAGCGTCTCCTCGGCGAAAAATGCACGGTCGCCACCCCATACCTTGTCGTCGTACTCGTATGTAAATCCGTTTTGTACAAGGTCGAGCAGCATACTTACCTGCTCAAGTTCATCCTTGCCTGCGAGATGACTCTTCAACTGTGGATATAGCGACTGTTTTACACTCTCGTCGAGCGGCGTATTGGCATACATTGCCCAACGGGTAAGGAAGTTGTCGTCGATCATCGATGTGGGATAGTCGTTGTAGAACTTGATTAGGTTCTTGTTTACGCTTACAGTTACCTGCAGGTCTGGGTATTTTGTGCTTCGATATGTGCGCTCGTCAGCCTTTTCGTATTTCAAATCCTGGCTCTTATCCATACACAGGTCGAGCGGTTTCTCGCCTTTGAAAGGCGAGTCGCATATAGACAACGAACTGGGATTTCCCGTCAGCAGGAAGAACGATTTTTGGTCGAGGAAGTAGTAGTTTTTGTCGTATATATGGTGCTCGCTGCCATAGAGCAGGTACAGTTTGTCGTTGCTGCGTCCGATGCGCACCTGATATCCCGACTGGCAGTAAATGTATGCTGTGAAGAATTCCGACTCGTTGGTGTCTTTCCCGAAAATTGTGTCGCCCAAACAACGGAGCATCTCGATGTATGCAAAGTCGCATAGGTGATGTTCGTCGCGCAGTTTCAAACAGTCGATGATTGTATTGTTGTAGTCGTGCTTACTGCACCGCGTCCACATATCTGCAACCTCGTTGTTGTTGCATGTTGTGAACTTGTATTTCTGGCTGTCGTTGAACCTTACCTTTCCTTCTGTACCGTAGAATCGGAACGCGCGGTACTGCTGAACAGGAGCCGGTTTGGGATTTTCCACGGCGATTTCTTTTTTAGCGTCGGCAGGTTTTTCCACATTCTGTTCCTCCGGTTTTACTTCTGGAATGGGAGCCACGGGTTCGGGTGTCTTCGACTTCTTCTTTGATGAAAACAATTTGAAGAGGAAGAACGCCTCTGTCTTCAGTGGCTGTGACTTCTTTTCTGGACTGACCTGCTGCGGAGGTACTGTGATGGGTTCTTTGGGAGCAGGTTTTTTCTTTTTTGCCTCAAACTTCTTCCATCCTTTGCGCAGAAATTCAGCGTATTCCTGGTTAGCCTGGTCACGGAAATCTTCATACTCTTTTCTGGCGTATGCATTGAAGTTCTCATACGACGCTCCGAGATTTGCCAACGGGTCGTCTTTATCTTTGTTGTTCTGCGCATGGCAGAAACTCTGCGATGACAGCAAGGAAATGAATATCACTAATGCTTTTTTCATAATCGTCGGTTTTTACTTTGTTATGGTGTCGGTAGTAATAGTGTCTGTTTGTATGGAGTCGCAGCAGAGGGAGTCACCAATGCCATGTTTCATACGTGTGATGGTGGCAGGGTCGCTTACCTTGCGTGCTACTGTTTCTCCTCCCGATTTTATTTGCCGTTCAACAAAGGCTAGATATTGTCCGGTGAGTTTGCGTGTTGTGTTTTTCTTGTTGGCTACAAGGTCTTTTACCTTTGCACTGCCCGGAACTTTCAGTATATGCTTTGTCTTAGTGGTCATGTCGAAGAGCTCAACGATGCAACCGTAGGGGATGCTGATAATCGTCTCCGACGTGATTCGCTCGCGAGCCAGCAGCTGTCGTTTTTCTTTTCCGTTAATTACATTGATGTTTTTCCCCGAAACAGTGAGCACGGTATAGTCGTTGGCGTAAGTCTCAACTGCTGTGCTCAGCAACATCAGGATTGTGCATATAATAAACATTTTTTTCATAGTTACGTTTAATTCTTTTTCCGGTTAAACAAATTTGCGCATTCCGTATATACTTCGGTGGCAGTCTTACGCATTACCATGGCCGAATATGCCCATCCCACGTTAAAACTGATGTTAAACTGACAGAAGAGAATGAATGCTATCCACATGAACAATGCCCACCAAAAGAACAGAATGATACCATTGATGAACCCCGTGGATAATATTATGCGCACTGTAGTATTCTTGATATCTTTTACCTTTTTGCCTTCCCATAAGAAAAACGATATTACGAGCCATGCCAGTAAAAACGATGTAATAGCCATTGGGATTCCCGACACCTCAAGTATGTTTTTTCTCTGAAGCATGGTGTTTACGGCATATCCGAGCAATTCCACGCCTGCAATCTTGCCTAACGGTGTGTAGTGCATGTCGTTTTCCTCTTTCATTGCTCCGAAGAGCACAATGCGGTCAACGATAAGTTCCGGATGTGCCAGGATTGAGTCGCTGGAGAGTATTGTGAATTCTGTGGGAGTATAGTTGATATTGATGTCCTTGTCTTCCGTTTTTACGGTGGTGCCTGTGTATCCTTCGGTTACTTTCGTGATAAACGATGGCCTCACCTCGCCGTTAATTTCGTCTCCGATGCTTAGTGTGCGCTTCATTCCTCCGTACAGCTGGCGTGGCATGTTGGTGAATCCCTCGTTCAGAGCCGGTATGCTGTCGGCAAAGAACGAGTGTACGGTTTCTGTTGAGTCGTTACGGTTGCCGTAGAGGAGTTTGTATGAGAATACGATATTATCGTAAGTGCTTGCCACTTCCTGAATCATCAAGTCGCCGAGAGTGTCTTCTTTGAGGCCTTCAAAGACGATATCTATTCCTATTATTTTTGGATGGCATTCTTCTATTTGGTGTAACACGTCGGCAATATCGCTTCGGCGATACAGATCGGTCATGTCCACAATGGTGATCATGTTGTTTTGTTCCGGCTCGCTTGTGTCTTGCAGTATCTGGTAGTAGATGTCGGTCATTGAAAAGTCGCTCAACACTTTTTTTATAGGGTTGAGCCACGATACGTTGATCGTGAAGAATGCAATAATCCCCACCACGGCAAACGATGTTGCCGTGATGAGGGCCGACCTTAGTTTATTCATTAGAGGGTACGAACGACTCTTCTGCTGTTTCCTTTACTATTTTCTTTATGTTCTCGCTGAATTGGGTTTCTTTTTCAGCAATCTCCAGGGCACGCAGACGGCTGCGGCTGGCAGCCTCCTGGTCAACGATGTAATACACCTGTACTTCGTATGATCCGTTCGTCTCGTTTTTGCGTATCACGCCAAAGCTGAGGTGCAGGTCACCTCGAATGTCCTTCTCCACCTCTGAAAGGAATGTTGCACGGAATTTCTCCAGATCCTCGTTGTTGTTTGTGCCGTTATTCTCCAGTTCAGAGATTAATTTTCCGATGACGCGTGTGCTTGCCTGCGTTGCATAGCGGTTGCAGGCACTGGCGAGTGCGGCTGTAGAAGCCAGATTCTTCGATTTGGCAGTGGCATATCCTATCATGTCGAAAACCTTGTCTTCGCCTTTTTCCAGCTTCTCGTAGTGTTTCCAGAGTGCACGTTCCATACTGTGCGATGTGTCGAACACTTCCCATTTACCCTTCTTAAATTCTTTCATCTTTGTGCTTACTTCCTTTTTGATAGCTTTTTCGGCACTCTTTGAAAGTTCCTGGGCTTGAATGGCCGAAGGCATTGCCAGACATGCAAATAATAGTGAAATAAATAACTTCTTCATGTTGTAGTACTTTAGTTTGTTAATATGGTTTCGTTATTAAATTCATTTTGCTGCAAAGATAAATATTTATTTTGATTTTCCAATATAAATTAGGGAAAATTTAGTTTTGGATAGTGCTTATTACAAAGAAATTGCACACAAATGCGTAAATTTGTGTGCAAATAGTAGTGCTGATAAAATCTTTTATGCCTTTTTGTCTGTCAGTGTTATATCGAGAACTACCAGAAAGTCCTTGTCGTTGTCTAATGTTTGCAGAGTATAGTTCTTGCCATATATCAGATCCAGTCGCCGTCGGATGTTCGTCAGTCCGACTCCTCCCTGACGTGGCAGTCGCTTTGTAGCAGGATTATGGTTGTCTGATTCTATATGCACCTTGCTGTTGCGGCATGTCCAGTGCAGGTGCTTCTGCTTTCCTTTCTCGTCGGTCTGTATATTTAGTATTGCTTCGATGAACGAATCCTGTGAGTTGCTAACGCCATGCTTGAATGCATTTTCTATGAACGAGATGAAGAGCAACGGTGGTATGTCTATGCCGTTGATGTCGTCGGGTCGTTGGCGCACAATTTTCAGTCGGTCGGTATATCTGATTTTCATCAAGTCGAAATAGTTGTCGAGAAATTCCACCTCTTTGCTCAGTGGTACCGTTTGTCTCTCGCTGTCGTATAGCAGATAGCGCATCAGCTTGCCCAGTTGCAACACGGTTTCTTTCGCCTGCTCGCTGTCAATATCGATGAGTGAGTGGATGTTGTTGAGCGTGTTCATGAAGAAGTGTGGATTTATCTGATACTTCAGGTATTCCAGCTGCTGACGTATGGCCTCGTTGTGTTCTTTCTGCTGCTGCTCTAAGATATGCTGAGTCCTGAAATATAGTTTTATTCCGATGTTCATGCCAAACAACATTATCAGTACGATTACGGCAATGATGTCATGTTCGCCGAAAATGAGTGGAGGACGGTTGTTGGGTTTGAAGCTGTGCGGTTTGTGGTACTGTCTGCCGGGCATGTCGTCCATCTGACCGTGCTTGTCTGGCGGCATCTGTTCGCGCATTTCCGGCGGCAAGTCTCCTCTCGGTCCTTCAGGGCGTGTGGAGCATTGGTAAATGGTGAAGAGTGCAACGATGATGCTTGCGACCACGAAATATAACACCTTTCGCGTCCTCGACAGAAGCAATGGGGTGAGGAAATAGTTATGGATGAGGAAGAGCATGAAGAATATGCTCAGGTCTTTCCATGCAACTAAAACTAAATCCCAATGAAATGAGCTGTCGGCATCATAAGGCTGATGCAGCAACATGCCCATTACTGGTGACAGAAAGAGGATGAGCCATATAACTATGTATATACCATCTTCTGTAGTAAACCGTCGTAATGTTGCTTTCATTGTTAGCATCAGAGTTAATTACCACTTGTGTTTATTTTATCACGACTTTCTTGCTCGCGCCGTTCTGCTTAAAAATATATACTCCTGCTGGCAGCTGTTGAGCAGCAGTGACAGTGGTGTAGGTTCCCATCGACATGCCTTTCAGGTTGTACACCTCGCATGTTGCGTTGGGATTGTTGCTGAAACTTATGCTTTCAATGCCTGATGTCTCGTTGGTGAAAGCCATCTTGCTAAGGTTAGACAATGGCAAGGTCGCAACTGTAGCTCCACCGCTTGTTGCTATGAGCTTACCGTCGGCAAAGGTGATGGTAACGTCGTTGGTGACGTCGATGGTTGATTCAGTATTGTCGCTCGCCGTCAGCAGCAGATACTTGTAGTCTCCTGCCTGCATGTTCAGTGCCGCCGCACAGAGCAATGCCATAATGAATAATTTTTTCATAATAAATCTCATTTCTTAATACTTCATTTTAAACTCTTACCTCAATAAATCACAACGTATTTTTTCTTTGTGCTCGTGAATGTTGTCGGTGTTCCGAGTGGGGTGGGGTAGGTGTTGCTGTCGCCGTAGCAGCAAGCGTGGCTGTTTGCACTGGTGGCGGTTAGCGAGCCTCCGCTGATAATGATGTTGGTGTCGCTCTTCACCGTCTTTGGTGCCGAATTTTCCTTCTCTCCTGTCGTCGATGCTGTCAGCGAGCCTCCGCTGAACACTATGTCTCCGTCGCTGTTGATGCATTTTCCGCCTTCGCCTGTGCTTGAGAGTGTCAGTGTGCCTCCGCTGATGGTCAGCTGTGATCCGCATTTTATTCCTGCAGCACTTTTCCAGTCGGCTTCGGTCGTGTCATACGATGTTGCTCCAGTTGTGGTGATGTCGAAAGTGCCGCCACTGATGGTTATTGCACTATCTGTCTTCAGACCCTTGCAGGCAGCACCGCTGATGCTCATTTTTATCGTACCGCCTGAAATGATAGCTTGTCCGTTGAGATAGTCGGTTGCCGTTTTTGTCACTTCGATGTCGATGCCGTCGCCGTAGGTTGCAGTCAGGTCAAGGTTTCCGTTGCGCATGTCGAAAAACTGCCCGATGTGCATAGCGTCGCTTGCTGCTCCCGTGACGGTAATGGTTCCGGTGAAGCTTTTTTTCATGATGGTGTATTCATCACTGCGGTAGCCGTGTTTGTAGTTTCCCGTGATAGCTAATGAGCCGCTGCCGCTGAACTCCGCATGTCCGTTGATGAAGAATGCTGCTTTTTGCTGTGCGTTCGCTCCATTGCCGTCGATGAGCGTGTTGGTGCCGTTCACTTCCACATTGATGCGCTTGCCATTGTCAATACATATTGCTGCACTGTCGGGATTGGTGATGCTCACGCTGTTCAGAACCACTGTCGATTTGTAGTCGCCGTCCATGTAGAAAGATCCTTTGGTAGCCGTACCGCTGAGAGTGTATGTCACCTCTTGCTGTAGCGACGGGTCAGCCACTATGCTTACGTGTGCTCCGTTTACCGTTGTGGTAAGATAAGTGGCAATGTTTCCTGCTACGGTGATGTTGGCTGTTGTACCGCTATACACGATGTTTACGGTGTTATCGGTTGCAATGCCGTCGGCATCAATGTTTATTGAGGCAATGTCGCTGATGGAGTATGTCTTTGCGCCTATTGTCAGTGACGTTCCTCCGCTGAAGGTCATGTCGCCTGTTGCCTCGGCTGAGTAGACATCAGTTACGCTACCTGTGTTGACGTTCAGTGTCTGCGCGTTTGCACACACTGCCGATGTCATGATAATTGCTGTTATAACAAACTTTCTCATAATATCTATATGTTAGAATTTATTTCTATCTTCTTCCGGGGCCTCCGCCCATGTTGCTTCCGGGGCCTCCGCCCATGTTACCTCCTGTATAGGCTGAGAGCGTTACGTTGTTTCCGTTGCTGAACGAGCCGCCAATGTTTGCCATGCCTGCAAAATAGGAAGTGCCGCCGCTGACGCTGATTGCCGATTGTAGAGTCGGTGTGCTTGGTGTTGATACAATCATCGTTGAGTTTATCGACGTGCTCGACGGTGTTCTGAAGGCTATTACACTGGCTGAACCGTTATAGAGTGCGTACCATGTGTTTGCGCTCCATGCTGTTGTCTGATAGCATGTCTGCGTTATGTTTGAGCCTTGCTCCAGTCCGCCGATGGCTATCAGGTTTCCTCCCTGGAAGTATAGCTGGTAACCTCCCTCGCTGTTCGCGTCGATTGCCACCTCGGGCGAGCTTGCCCCGATGGCATACACCGTTCCGCCCTGTATATAGCAGTTGCCGTTAGCATCGATAGCATCGTTGTTTGTTCCTTGTGCAAACACGTATCCTCCGCTGATAATCATGTCGCCTGCCGAGTTGATGCCGTCGTCGTAGGCACTGACCGTTACTTGTCCTCCCTTTATGTACATCACTCCTTTACTCTCCATGCCTTCGCTGCCTTCGCCTCCGGTGGCGCTGATGGTTATCACGCCGTCGTTGATCACGATGTTTCCGTCGGCCTTGATGCCTTTAGCCTTGCTGTCGAGCGAGCTGTTGTATGTATATGTTCTTCCAGTTGTTGTGACGCTGACGTTTCCGCCGTTGAATGTTGCAGTGCCATCGGTGCTGATGCCCTTGCCTCCGGCTCCAGTGCTCTTGATAATCAGCGTGCCGCCATTGATGACGAACGCACTGTCTGCCTTGATTCCCGCTGCAGCTGTCACATCACCCTCGTCGGAGTCGTACTTGCCGCCGCCGGTGGTGTTGATGGTGGTTGTCCCGCCGTTCACCGTCACCTGGCCGTCGCTTGAAATACCTTTCTTTGCCGTTCCGCTGACGTTGATGTTCAGCGTGCCGCCCGATAGTGCTACAAAGTCATTGGCTTTCAGACCATGACCGTTGCCAGCGTTGATGGTAATCACGCCTCCTGCCATGTTCAGGTAGTCGTCGCTGCAGATGCCGTGCTTATAGTTTGCCGTCACCTGCAGTGTGCCACTGCCGCTGAAGATCAGCTGTCCCTCGCTGAAAATCGTGGCTTTCTGGTCTTCGTCGCTGTCGGCATAGCTGCTGCCGTCGGCAAGCGTGTTGACGGTTCCTGACGCCACGACCATGAAGTTGCGCTTCTTGCTCTGTATGTTTATTGCAGGGCCGTCGGTATTGGTGATGTTCACTCCGTTGAGCGTTGTGCCGAACTTATGGTCGCTGTATATCTTGAACATACCGTCGGCAGTTGTTCCGCTGAGCATGTACATGATGTTGTTCTCTGAGGTTGAGGTGACGATGACGTCAGCTCCCGTGATGTTTACTGCCACACCGTCGGCAGTTCCGGCAACGCTTGCTGTGGTGCCGCTGAATACTACGGCGATAGTGTCGCTGAACGTTGTGTTGTCAATGTTGTCGTCTTCACTCAATACTATTCCAGTGTCGGTATCGCCCGAGGTGGATGAGTCGCCTCCTGTGGTGCCACCTTGACTGTTTGTCCCGTCCTGATTGGGGATAACCCACTCGTTTGTGTTGTCCGAAGAACAGCTGGCAATTATTACAGCCGTTGCAAATGCCATTATAAACTTTGTTGTTTTCATATCAGTAATCGTTTGATTGTTTATAATAATATTTGCAAAGGTAGTATTTCCTTGCCTTCTACACAATTTTATTCAGCGAATGGGCTCATTTGTTCAGTGAAAATGATATTAGTGTTTTAGAATATAATAATGTATTCTTTTTTTGTCTCTGTGCGCGTAGTCGGTGTGCCTACGATATTTGGAAAGGTGTTGTCTTCACCTATGGAGCAGGCCCAGCTGTCGGCACTTCTTGCCGTAAACGAGCCTCCGCTGATTGTTATGGCGGTATCGCTTTTCACGGCTTTTGGCGCAGAGTAGATCTTGTCGCCCGTAGTTTCGGCGTAGAGTGTGCCTCCACTGAACACGATGTCATGGTCGCAGTTGATACCTTTGCCCCCTTCGCCGCAGCTGTGTATCGTCAGTGTGCCGCCGCTCATGGTCAGCGTGCTGTCGCTCTTTATTCCTGCGGCACTACTGTAGTCTGCCAGTTCAGCATCATATTTGCTTCCGCCCGTGGTGGTAATGTCGATTGTTCCGCCTATAATCTCAGTGATGTCATCGCTCTTTATTCCCTTGCCGCCGTCGGCACTTACGTTTATGGTCAGCACTCCGTCGCTTATAGTGAATCCGTCGTTGGCTTTGATTCCGTTTCCTGCTGTTGACGCTATGTTGATGGTCTGCGGTGTGTTGATTACTATATAGTCGTCGCAGGCGATTGCGTTCTTGCAGTTGCCATTCACGTTCAATGTTCCACTGCCGCTGAAGTACATCTGTCCTTCGCTGAATAGTGTGCCTTTCTGCTGGATTGTGGCACTCTCTGTGTAATTAGTGCCGTCGGTCAATGTGTTGGTCGTGCCTTTTAAAGTCGTAATCCACAGGCTTTTCTTACATTGGTTGTTGATGGCCGGTCCCGTGGGGTTGGTTATGTTCACGCCGTTCATAACTATCTCGTATTTCTTGCTACGGAACACTGTGAGCGAGCCGTTGCTTGTGCTGCCCGACAGTTTTATCACGAGGTAGTTCTCGCGCAGGCTGTCGGTGATGGTGACGTGGGCTCCGCTAGCTGTTGCGAATGCGGCATTTTTGCCGGCAAGCGAGACACTGTTCCCTTCGTAGTTTACGTAGATAGTGTCGCCATAGACATTGCTGATTACCTGGTCGAGTGTCATTGTGTCGTCGTTGGAGCAGCTCACGTTAATTATGACTGCTGTCAACATGGCTGCGAAATTTATTATATTTTTCATTGTGATGGTCTCATCTTAGAATTTAAACTTATAACTTACTCCTACTGAATGCATGTCGGGGTCTTCGTCGTCCTCGTCGTCGCTGACGCTCTGGAAGCGGTAGTTCAGTCCGAACACGTGCTTCTTCTTTAGTTTATAGTCAACACCGGCCTCGTAGCGCATCTTCTGTATGCCGCCTTTGCCGTTGAACATCTCTACGCTTGCGTGAGGGTCGAACTTGAACTTGGGAATATCGTATTCCACTTTCAGACGGCTACGTAGCACGTTGGCACCCTTGCCGTTGGCATCTTCCCAGCTGTAGGCATTTGTGAACGCTCCTTCGCCCGGCACTACCGTCATCTCGTCAAGGTCCAGTTTCTTTCCTTTCTGAGCCTTGCGATAGGTGTATTGCCAGCGTTCGCGCAGCGAGAATTCCAGACGGCCGGTTTTCACGGTAGCCATCAGTCCGATGTTGAAGCGGTGGCGGGCCATCCAGAAGCTTGGCGTCCATTTGTTTATGGTCACTCCGTCATCTTTATACGTGATTTTCTCTTGACGGTTATCCACGAGTAGCTGATAACCTCCGCTGGCTCTCAGCCAGGGTATTATCTTGTATTCTGCACTCAGGTCGATGTCGAAACGGTCTAAAGTGCGGCTGCTGTTGCGCGTTCTCAGACCGGCCTCTGCACTGACGTTGAATTTCTTGCCGAATTTTTTCTCGGCTCCGATGTTGTATCTCATGCCGAAGTCGCTCTGGGCATGCACTGCCGTCGTAAGTAGCACGAGTGCTACCGTGGTAAGTCCTTGTCTGAATCTTGCCATTGTCATCATGTCTTTGTGTTTTATTTTTTTCTTGCTTTCCTATTGTTGTGTCATAGTTGGAATTTGTCTAAATCGCCTTCCTTGCGGAGAGCCTTGCGCCGTTCGTCAAAACTAATGCCATACTCGCGCTTCATAGTCCAGTAGAGATTCATCTTAGTGCCCATACCGCAGCGACGTGCCACCTCGGCGTAGTCGAGGTCGGTATAGCGAAGCAGTTCGTCGGCCATCCTGACCATATAGCGCCTGCGAAACTCGTCGGATGGCAGGCCTGTGAACATGAAGACAAGCGACGACAGGTCGTTGCGGGCGATGCCGTATTGCTCGCAAAGCTTGTCAAACTGCTTGCTGCCATTTGATAGCAGCACTACATAATCGTCGAACACTGGGAAGCCTGACGGCTGTTCGTTCTTTGAAATCGGAGCATAGCTCTTACCCGAATCGCTTTCTACAAGCTGTTTGCTGAAAGGAGTGATGTAAACCTTCTCTAAAGGAAAAGGAGCCTCATACTTCAATACTTTTGGCTTTGATACAGCCTTAAATCCCTTTTTGTTATAGGAACGCTGCCTCTTTTGCCATGAATTGCCGTTTCCCATTATATCTTAACTGACTTTTTTTGTTGTTTTTGTGCAAAGGTAATAAATTTATTTCAAATTACAAAAAATCCCAATGAAAATTTACTTTTCATTTCTTTAGTAAGTTCTGTAAAGTGCAAGAATTTACTTTTCATTTCTTTAGTAAGTTTTTACCGAGTCGGAATTTACTTTTCATTTCTTTAGTAAATTGTGTTCGGGACAAAATTTATTTTTTCTTCAATGAGATGTGATTATTCGTATTTTATTGTTATCTTTGCACAATAAAGTGCATCATTCAAGAAAGAGCACGATGAAACACAGAATACTTTTTGTTTGTCACGGGAACATCTGTCGCAGTCCGATGGCAGAATTTGTGATGAAGCATCTGGTGAAGGAGGTAGGGATGGAAGCCGACTTCCATATTGAGTCGGCAGCTACGTCAACCGAGGAAATCGGCAACAGCGTCTATCCGCCAGCACGCCGAAAACTGGCAGAGCACGGCATAGGCTGTCAGGGCAAGACGGCCCGGCAGATGACGCGCTCTGACTATGACCGATATGACCTGCTGGTGGGCATGGACTTCTGGAACATCCGCAACATGAACCGCATCTGTGGTGGCGACCCTGACGGGAAAATCGTGATGCTCATGGATTATACCGACAGGCCTGGCGACGTAGCCGACCCTTGGTACACGGGCGACTTCGAGGCCACGTGGCGAGATGTGCTGGAAGGATGCCAGGGGCTGTTGAGTTCGCTTGTAGATTTATAACTTATACCAAGCCAAAATGTCGTAAAGCATTATGTATGCCATCATTGTCAACGGAAGTAGTTGTGTAGTCTGCCTCGTTCTTTAGTGATGCAAGTGCATTACCCATGGCAACACCGACACCGGCAGCTTTTATCATGGAAATGTCATTGCCACCATCACCAAAAGCCATTGTATGTAGCGGATTCAGCCCTAAGTGAGCTGATAATGCTAAGATACCTTCTCCCTTGTCTGCTCTTTTTGCCGTAATGTCCGTAAATGCAGGATGCCATCGGCCAGAGGTGCAGCTTGGGATACGCTCCATCATGTCACGCTCGTATGCTTCTGGAAAGAACGGTGTCAGCTGTAGGATTCGTTGCCCGAGAACCATATCCAAAGGTTTTGTCTTGTCAAGATTCTCCACGGCTATCTCTCCTCGGAAAATCCTGTCAACCTCTCCATGTGGGTCGAGTACTGCCACATCTTTCTCTCCAACCACAATCAGTCCATAGCTCTTTTGCTGCGCATCCTGAACGACCGTAATGACGGCCTCTTTCGGAATGTCCTTACAACAGACTATGTCACTGCCGACAAAACACAAGGCTCCGTTGATGGTCACATAGCCGTCTATCAGATGCTCGATAGCACCAAGATTAGTGATAATCAGCGGAGGACGGCCAGTTGCTATAAACACCTTATGGCCATTGGCCTTGGCTTGGGTTAGGGCAAATATCGTGGAGGCCGGGATCTCGTGTGTCTTGAAGCTTACCAGCGTCCCGTCGATGTCAAAGAATAGGGCATACTTGATGCCCAGCTCCTTTCCAAAACATCTGCTGAACTCACTCTCAAAGTTCGGGGTCAGAATGTCTTTGCCCATTGCTTCACGAATCTCCTGCATTGTCCAGAAGCGTCCGCCGTCCAGTTCTTCCGCAGATGGGCGTATCTCTCCATCGTAGATAGTTTTGTTTACATACACCAGCTCCCGCTCTCGCTTACTCTCAAACACATATTTGTCAACGAATTCCGGAATGAAGTCTGTAATGCTTAATTCTTCACAAACTTCACGACGCAAAGCCTCTTCTGGTGTCTCACCATAGTCTATGTGTCCTCCTACGGCAGTGTCCCACTTGCCAGGCTGAATGTCCTTCCAGTCAGGTCTGCGTTGTAGATAAATATCGCCTTTGGTGTTAAAGACATGAAGATGCACGACAGGGTGAAGCAGTCTTGAACCGCTATGACACTCGCCCCTTGTGGCAGAGCCGATTACTTTTCCACTCTCGCTTACTATCGGGAATATCTCTTGCAGGTTATCCATATTACCATTATTCGTAGTGTCTAATCCTGACTTCAATACCTTCTGCTTTCAGTAATTCGGGAATTCCGCTTACGTCCGTTTGTCCATAATGATATGGAAACAGCACCTTGGGCGTCACCATCTTAGCCGCATTGACAAGTTGGTCAGTTGTCATTGTAAAGGGCTGGTTGCAGGGCAGGAAGGCAATGTCAATGTCTTTGATACCAGCCATTTCGGGAATATCCTCAGTATCTCCTGCCACGTAAATTCTCAGTCCGTCGATAGTAAGAATAAAACCATTGTCCCTGCCTTTGGGGTGAAACTTTTTGTTGACCTCTGTTGTATTGTAGGCTGGAACGGCTTCAATGTTAAAGTCATCGGATACCTTGAGGCTATCGCCATTAGCCATCACTGTACCATATCCCAGCATATCGCCACACCGTTTGTTCGTAATCAACTGTGTGGTTTCCTTTGTCAACGTCTTGATAGCCATCATGTCAAAGTGATCAGCATGCTCATGGGTCACGAAGATGTAGTCGGCCTTTGGCATAACGGAGTAGGCAACAGTCCTGTCTCGTAGCTTCAGAACAGGGTCGATCTCTATCTCCTTGCCATCGTACTCAATCCTGACGCTGGCGTGCATGAGAGCGTAGAACTTGACTGTCTTTCCGCTCTTAGTCTGGAACACATCAACTTCATAGGTGTCAGTTGTTACGGGGCGTCCACTGTCTTTCCAAGCTGTGATGCCACCCTCCATGTTTACCACCTTGTAGCCATCTGACGCCAGCCGTTCTGCAGCATTGACCGACCTCTTGCCGCTTCTGCAATACACGGCAATGGTCTTGTCTTTAGGAAGACTCTTTGCTTTTTCCATAAAGTCGTCTTGCTTTACGTCAATGTTCAGCGCATTCTCAATATGCCCCTCCTTAAACTCTGCAGCAGTTCTCACATCAAGCAACACAACATCGGCATTGGTTATCAATTCAGCAAATTCTTCAGGGGCTGTGTTCTTAAAGTTCTGTTGACAACAGCCTGTGGTCAGTCCGAATGCTGCCAGTAAGCATGTAATAAAATTCTTCTTCATGTTGATAGTCATTAAAAATCGCCACAAAGTTACTAAAAAATGGCTTAATTCTATCGTTTTACAAGTGAATGTATGTTATTCCTTATTGATCTTTTGTGTAATTAATGACCTTCGTAGGACAAGCCTTCTCGCATTTTCTGCATTTCAGACAATCTGGATGCAGGTAGCCCAACTGCTCGCCATGGCTGCTATAGGGAGTGAGCTGCATCGGACAGACTCGGGCACACAGTTTGCATTTCTCCTCACACTGGCTACTGACATGGATGCTCTTATAGACCTTCGGCAGTGGGGCTTTCTTTGGAGCCACCCATGATGATAGCGTCCCCATCGGACAGAAACTACACCATGTGCGGGGAGCATAGATGAACGACAGCGTTATCCCTACAACGGTAGTCATCAGGATTATTTTCCAGAATACCATACCCATCTTACCCCAGTCGCCCCAGGCAAAATACATCTGGATGCCGAACATGGCAAAGATGAAGAACACCATGAACAGACGGAACCCAAAAGAACGGACGAACATGGGTATAGGACGATGGGGAGAATACTTCGACAGCAGGTGGTCGTACATATTGCCCCTGGGACACACGTTCCCACACCAGAAACGTCCTTTCCATACAGATGTCAGTACTGGACCTATCATGCAAACAAGGGCTGCCCATCCTAGTACAGGGAAGAACCACCCAAGGATCAGGTAGGCGAAGATGATCCAAAACAGTTGCGGCCCTTTGACCTCGTAATGTCTGTGAAATCGGTTTTTTGTCATATCTTTACATTTATTATACACTATATTAATACCACTTATACCCATGTTCTTTGCAATAGTCGATGGCGGGCTGGAATCCCTGAAACGTTGCCTTGTGAATCCACTTCAAGC
>CAMOEW010000012.1 GCA_946612625.1 uncultured Prevotella sp. | reverse complement strand
AAGAATTCAAAGAGTTTGCCATGAAGGGCAACGTGATGGACATGGCTGTCGGTGTTATCATCGGCGGTGCATTCGGCAAAATCGTATCATCACTCGTTGACGATGTTCTCATGCCGTGCGTTGGAATGATTACGGGCAACGTTGATTTCACCAACCTGGTGTTCAAGATTGGCGAAGGCGAGGGCGCTGCAGTGCTGAAGTACGGAACGTTCATTCAGAACATCGTAGATTTCATCATCGTGGCATTCTGTATATTCCTAATGCTGAAGGGCATCAACAAGCTGAACCGCAAGAAGGCACAGCCCGAGGCGCCTGCCGCTCCTGCCGGACCGACACAGGAGGAACTGCTTGCTGAGATTCGCGACTTGCTTAAGACGAAGTAAAACGTTGCCACTATATATATAAATAAGGTGGGAACATTCGACTTTCAGCCGAAAATAGTTTCGGCACTTAAGCACTACGACCGCAAGACATTCACTGCCGACCTGATGGCCGGAGTCATCGTGGGCATCGTGGCACTGCCGCTGGCAATCGCCTTCGGCATTGCCAGCGGTGTGTCGCCAGAGAAGGGCATCATCACTGCCATCGTGGCTGGATTCATGATCTCTGCATTCGGTGGCAGCAAGGTGCAGATCGGCGGCCCAACGGGGGCATTCATCGTTATCGTGTATGGCATCA
The DNA here is from genome assembly GCA_946612625.1 of uncultured Prevotella sp. Lineage (GTDB taxonomy): Bacteria > Bacteroidota > Bacteroidia > Bacteroidales > Bacteroidaceae > Prevotella. Next base: position 38,072 of record CAMOEW010000012.1, on the reverse strand, counting down.
TACAGCAGTATGGTATCGAGGGGCTCACCATTGCCACGCTGATGGCGGGCGTCTTTCTCATACTGCTTGGCGTGCTACGTCTGGGCACCATCATAAAGTATATCCCCTACCCGATTATCGTGGGATTCACCAGCGGTATCGCCGTCACCATCTTCTCTACGCAGATAAAAGACCTGCTCGGGATGCAGATGGACCATAACCCGGGCGACTTCATCGAGAAATGGATTGCCTACGTCCGGAACATCGGCCATATCGACCTGTGGAGTACAATAGTGGGCATTGCGAGCGTTGTCATCATCTCGCTCACGCCGAAGATAAGCAAGAAGATACCTGGCTCGCTCATCGCCATCATCGTGATGACCGTTGCAGCACTGCTGCTGAAGCAGTATGCCGGAGTGACTTCTATCGAGACCATCGGCGACCGCTTCAGCATCAACTCAACGCTGCCGGGAGCCGCAGTGCCCGAGATGACGTGGGAGACGATAAAAGGGCTGGCAGGACCGGCCATGACAATCGCAATACTGGGAGCTATCGAGAGCCTGCTCTCGGCAACCGTGGCCGACGGAGTCATCGGCGACCATCATAACTCAAACACCGAGCTGATAGGCCAGGGAATAGCCAATCTGGCTTCGCCAATATTCGGAGGAATACCAGCCACGGGAGCCATAGCACGCACAATGACCAACATCAACAACGGCGGACGAACGCCCGTGGCAGGTGTGGTGCACGCCGTGGTGCTGCTGCTCATCTTTCTATTCCTGATGCCGCTGGCACAATATATTCCTATGGCGTGCCTCGCCGGAGTGCTCGTGGTGGTGGCATACGGCATGAGCGGATGGCGCTCGTTTCTGACGATGGCACGCAAGAATCCCAAGAGCGACGTAACCGTGCTCGTGCTGACATTTCTGCTCACCATCATCTTCGACCTCACCATTGCCATCGAGGTAGGACTCATCTGCGCCTGTCTGCTCTTCATGCGACGCATGGCAGAGACAACAGACGTGCGTGTAATCAACGAGGAGATTAACATGAGCGAGGAGGCCGACATGCAGGCTGGCAATCTTGAGAACCTAACCATCCCCGACAAGGTAGAGGTATATGAGATCAACGGCCCGTACTTCTTCGGAGCCGGCAACCGTGCAGAGGAGATGATGACACGATTCGGACGCGACGCAAAAGTGCGTATCATACGTATGCGAAAAGTGCCGTTCATCGACTCTACAGGACTGCACAACCTTGAGAATCTCATCCACATCTGCCAGAGCCAGGGCATTCAGGTGGTGCTCTCGGGAGTAAACCCGAAGGTGGAGGCGGTGCTGGCGAGGAACAACTTCGAACAGCTCGTTGGCCGCGACAACATCTGCAGCCACATCGACCTGGCGCTTGCGCGCGCCAGCAGCATCGTGGCTACATGTTAGCCTTTATCTTGTCTATTAGCTCCTGATACTCCGCATCGCTGAGATACACCTTGCCGGGGTTCATCTGGAATGTGCCGCCATAATCGGGACCGTCAACATACTTCGGAGCCAGGTGGAAGTGCAGGTGGCTCAGTTTGTCGCTGTAGGCACCGTAGTTTATCTTCTCGGGATTGAAAGCCTTCTGCATGGCGCGAGTCACCTGTACCACGTCGGCCATGAACTTATTACGCTCGTCGTCGCTCAGCTCGTTGAGGTCGTTCACATGACCATTGTAAGCCACGAGGCAACGCCCACGGTAGGTTTGCTCCTTAAACAGGAAGGCACGCGACACGCGCAACTCGGCAAACTGAATCATAAGGTCTTTCTGCGTCTGGTTGTTGGTGCAATACAAGCACTCTTTCGGATCACTGTACATATTAGTCGTTTTTTCGTTTGGTTAATAATATGCAAAGTTAAGGATAATCGTCGAGACAACCAAAGAAAATCGCGAAAAATTGAGGGCGTGCCACAAATGGCACGCCCTCGATTTATAAATAACGTAACATGACTATAATATTACCAAGCCGAGAAGGCATCCTCGTCGCGATCGAGCAGGTTTGACTCGTCGCTGACTGTTACATTGCCATCCAATGTGATTGAATCTGCCAGCAGCTGGCTTTCAATCTCGTCGTTCTCCACTGTTACCAGTGGCTGAATATATGTTTTCTTCATAACGATTTATTTATTTTGCTATTATTGACTACTTACTGTTTTTACTTCACGATCACCTTGCGGCCATTGATAATGTTGATACCCTTCTGAGGAGCAGCGATGCGCTGACCGTTGAGGTTGAATACAACTTTATCACTTGTCATTTCTGCATTATTCAGACGCGATACATCGTTGATGCCTGTGGTCTCACCATCGAAGATGATGTTGAGAGTCTTGGCACCTGATACTACATCTGCGGGCAGATAAACGCGGCCCTTGCTCAGAGGAGTCTCGCTATCCCATACACCAAAGACAACCTTGTCGCCGCTCTTTGTCAGAACGAAAGAACCCTTAACGTTTGATGTACCGTCGGAAACAGCAAGCTGGTTGTTCTCCAAAGCAGCAGCAGAAGCAACCACGGCAGCATTGTATGTGCCGGCATCGCCCTTCAGGATAACACCAGTGTTAGCAGGCACTATCTTAGATGTAACTTCTGTCAGCACAACAGCTGTCTTCCCGTCGTTAACTTTTGCAGTATAAACGGTAACACCATTTTCAGCGCTGAAGTCAACTGCATACTCGCTTGAGAATGTAGCAATAGCGTCTGAACCGATGGTGGCAGAAACACTTCCAGGAACAGCTGAATATACTTTTATTGTGCGCAGCATCGTGTCATAACGATACAAACCGAATGTAGCATCACCTGCCAGAACAGTGTTAAATGTTCCACTGCCATAATTGTTCCAGCCATTAAACACAACCATATCGGTAGCTGTACCATCGTTGACCTTTAAATTCATATAATTACCAGACCCGCTAACTGCTGTATAAGGAGTCAACAGACCATAACCAATGTAAACTTCAGGCTGACGCTGTGCGCCGTTGGTAATAGTGATACCATCAAGAACATCAGAACAGTCAGCAGTTGGGTCTGTCAATTTGTAATAAGTCACGTCAGCAGGGATAGCTGCAGCTCTATTTGTCCAATAGTCACGTGGAGCTCCGGTAGCAGAAGTCCATACTGTTGCATCAGAGAAATCGGCAGCCGTCATGGCACCAAAGTCGATGGTCTTGCCCAAAACACGACGAGCATCAACGTTAACAGTTATAGAATTTGATGTATAGCCATCTGCAGTGACAGTAACCTCGTAACTGCCAGTACCCGTAAACGTATAAGAAGTTGCACTAAGTGAACCTGTAGGGGTGCCCTCCAAATTGCTCTGGTTTGACGAGAACGAATAAATCGGGTAGAAGAATCCATCCTCAGCCTGAGCCATGTCTGATAACGTGGCCACAGGAGCATTCAGTTGGATAGCACCAGCAGTAACAGCCTGCTCCACAACAGCCGATGCAGTTGTTCCATTGGTATGCAGAACGTATGCATAGTATTTACCACTCTCGCTAAACTCTACTGCCTTTGACATATCGGTCGTTGAAGTGTAGGCAGCATCTCCAACAGCTGGAGCAGTCTCGGCTGGAGCAGTCGTATAATAGAGTGTTCCTAAATCGTTAGGATTAGTGATAGTATAATTACGCTTTACGCCATTAACTTTGTTGAATGTGAAAATAGGCGACGACACACTGATTTCCTCTGTATAATCGTAGATATCGAGATTGTCGAAGTTAAGTTTACCACTTCCACGGCCAAGAAGGTCAAAGAAGCCCTTTATCGTGGGAAGTTCTGCTACACTCTTTGAACCAGTTGCAACAGCTTCACTTGTCGAATTATCTGTAATGGTATAGTCAACAGATGTTGCAGTAACAACCAATGCAAGATGATACCATGTTGAACCATCAAGGGTAACAGTGGTTGACGTTGCATTTGTCAGATCGTTTATATACCATGTTGTAACTGCGGTGCCGGTCTTTCCACCACCAATTCCTTCATTAGCCCCTTCAGCAGCAAGCGTTGGCTGAGAAAGAGAGAAGATATAATCTGTTCCTGAGTAAACATTATTAGTTGCAAGATTAGGTCCGGCTGTAGTTACAATAAACTGAGATGCACTTCTTCCAACAACATTACCGCCAACAAGCAAAAAATCAAATTCGATGTTGTAACCTGTTTTGGTCATAGAAGCATCAGCGTAAGCGTCTGGTTCGTATGATTTCACAGACTTATAAGCACTGCGGTTTCCAGAGCCTGAAGGATAACACTGGGCATACTTGCCATAAGTAGCATCACCCGTTTTAATGACGGCAGATCCATTTGGACATGTCCAATCAGATGCTGCAGCATTCTCATAATTTTCTGACTCCAGCACGCGCTTGTTGCCGTCAGCCCATGCACTACTCCCCACGAGCAGACCTGCCGCCACGAGGAGCGATTTACAAATAGTTTTTGTTTTCATTGTTTTTAATAATTAAAAAAAAGCTAAACTAATTAGTTATTATAATAATACTGTTTTCTTACGTTTTTTCTTTGTCTTCTTGACGTCATCGCGACGTCAGTATTTTAATTGTTTCTGTGTCTTACGATACATAATACGCTTGCAAAATTAACCATTTTTTTTAAACGCGCAAAATTATTTCAGACTTTTTATGAAAAAGAGAAAAAAATATCTACGTTCGGAGCGACGCGATTTTTGAAATCGTGGAAATGCTGTCGCTCGGAGCGACGGAAATCCTGAAATCGCGGAAATGCTGTCGCTCGGAGCGACGGGAATTCTGAAATCGCGGAAATACTGTCGCTCGGAGCGACGCGATTTTTGAAACTGCGGAATTGCCGTCGCTCGGACTTTTACCGGGAATCACCGTTCGACCGGACATGCTGTCCGATCGTGTGAATATAAGGACGCCCACGTCCGCTAAAACATACCATCCCTATAGATGTCAGTCAAAAAAGATTTTCTTTCGAATCGGAGCATTATTCCAATAATTTTTGTATCTTTGCAGCAAATATACAACTTAACATGTTAAGATTATGGATGCTCGCAAGAGCGAGAACAAAGCGCTGACAGCCCATTTAAGCATGTTTGGAGCATGTGCCGGTTGGGGACTGATGGCCCCAGTGGGCAAAGACGCGATGACCCACGGATTCGACGGAATCACGCTTGTGACATTCCGCGTGGCAGGAGCCTGTCTGCTGTTCTGGATAGCATCGCTGCTTACCAAGAGAGAACACGTGCCGATGAAAGACAAACTGATGTTTATCGGGGCAGGATTCTTCGGACTACTATGCAACCAGTGCTGCTACACGATGGGACTGAGCATCACCTCGCCCATCAACGCCAGCATCGTAACCACCTCGATGCCCATCTTCGCCATGCTGCTGGCAGCACTGATACTGCGCGAACCCATTACAGGCAAGAAAGCACTCGGAGTAATGATGGGATGCAGCGGAGCACTGATGCTGATTTTAGCATCGGCAGCCCACGCGAGCGACAAGGTGGGCGACATTCGCGGCGACCTGCTCTGCCTGTTTGCACAATTCTCGTTCGCGCTGTATCTGTCGCTCTTCAACCCACTGATTCGCAGATACAATGTATTTACCATCAACAAATACATGTTTTCATGGGCCACACTGATGTTGCTGCCCTTCACCCTTGGGCACGTGAGCGACGTGCTGGCCACCTCTGTTCCGGCAAAGACATGGTGGGAAGTGGCATACGTAGTGGGGGTAGGCACATTCCTGGGATACATTCTTACGATGATTGGCCAGCGCACGCTGAGACCCACTGTGGTATCGGTGTACAACTACGTCCAGCCTATTGTATCGGTGGCTGCCTCGCTGCTGATGGGCATCGGAGTATTGAAGCCCACCCACATAGTAGCCGTGGTGCTGGTATTCAGCGGAGTATGGTTAGTGACTAAATCAAAATCCCGACGGGATATGGCTAAACAGCCTTAATCGGGCGTACTTACTCCCACTCTATCGTTGCGGGCGGCTTGGAGGAGATGTCGTAGCATACGCGGTTGACGCCGCGCACCTTATTTATTATCTCGTTAGACACACGTGCCATGAAGTCGTAGGGCAGATGCGCCCAGTCGGCAGTCATGGCATCCATCGAGGTGACGGCACGCAGAGCCACGGGATGCTCGTATGTACGCTCGTCGCCCATTACGCCGACGCTGCGCACGGTAGAGAGCAGGACGGCACCGGCCTGCCAAATCTTGTCGTAGAGCACCTCGCCATCCTCGCAAACATAGTTGTGCATGGCCTCGATATAGATGTCGTCGGCATCCTGCAGAATGCGAACTTTCTCGCGCGTGATGTCGCCCAGAATACGCACGGCAAGTCCGGGACCGGGGAAGGGATGACGCTTGATGAGCCGTTCGGGCATCTGAAGCTGGCGTCCCACGCGGCGCACCTCGTCCTTGAAGAGCCACTTCAGCGGTTCGCAGAGCTGCAGATGCATTTCCTTTGGCAGTCCGCCCACGTTGTGGTGGCTCTTGATTACCTTACCAGTGATATTCAACGACTCTATGCGGTCGGGATATATGGTGCCCTGAGCCAGCCAACGACACTTGCTGTCTGACGATTGGCTGTTTACGATTTTCTTGGCTTCGGCATTGAACACCTCCACGAAGTCGCGACCGATGATCTTACGCTTCTGTTCAGGGTCGGACACTCCGGCGAGGTCGCTGAAGAACTTCTCGCTGGCATCGACACCGATAACGTTCAGCCCCAGCCCCTTGTAGGCTTCCATCACCTTGCTGAACTCGTTCTTGCGAAGCATACCGTGGTCAACGAAAATACATGTGAGGCGGTCGCCGATGGCCTTGTTCAGAAGAACGGCGCACACGGAGGAATCGACTCCGCCTGACAGTCCGAGGATGACGCGGTCGTCTCCGAGCTGCTGCTTCAGTTCTGCCACGGTGGTGTCAACAAAGCTGGCGGCACTCCACTGCTGACGGCTGCCACAGATGTCAACAACGAAGTTCTTGAGCAACAGCGTGCCCTGAACGGTGTGATACACCTCAGGATGGAACTGCACAGCCCAGACGGATTTGCAATCCGTCGATTTACCGTCTGATGGCCGCTCGTCACTACAATAGGCGGCATACTTGACGTCGGCTGTAGAGGCAATGCAACGGAAGCCGGCGGGAATGGCAGTGATTGTGTCGCCGTGGCTCATCCACACCTGCGAGTTGTCGTCGAATCCACGGAAAAGGGGATTCTCCTTATCGATAAACGCCAGGTGTGCACGACCGTACTCTCGTGAGTCGGCTTTCTCTACCCTTCCGCCAAGAGTGTTGCTAATGAACTGGGCACCGTAGCAGATGCCGAGCACAGGCTTACGACCTACAAACCGGCCGAGATCGACCTTGAACGCCTCGGGGTCGTGGACGCTGTATGGCGAACCGCTGAGGATGACACCGATGACGTCGCTATCGTCGTCGGGATACTTGTTGTAAGGAAGAATCTCGCAGAAGGTGTCGAGCTCGCGCACACGTCGGCCGATGAGCTGAGTGGTCTGTGAACCGAAGTCAAGAATAATTATCTTCTGTTGCATTTGAATAATATTTGTTTTTAATTTGGCTGCGAAATTAGCAAAAATTTCCGAGACAGCCAAATGTTTAGCTTAAATTCACTGAAAAAAAGCCTCTGCTTCGCTGAGACTGTCGATTTTGCCAACGTCGAGAATACGCAGGTCGTTACTGACACAACCCATGATGCGACTACGGTGGCATACGCTGAGATAGAAGTCGATTATACTGAACTTATCAGGGAAGCGGTCCATCAGACGGAACAGCCGCGGCGAAAATGAATGGATACCACTGAAGGCGAAAGCATAGAGTCTGACTCCTGCGCCCTCTGAAGACAGAGGGTGCAGGACGACCTGAAAATCGTCGCAGACAGTGACACCGGCCGTGCGCAGCCAAGGAAAAGGCGAGCGAATCTCACCAGTATCGATGTTCGTCCATCCCATCAGCCGCATAGCACTGTCGAAGAGCAGGTATCGCTTTGTTTTACGGCGGCTCACGAGCAACACGGCATCCTCGTCGTCGCAGTGTTGGCGGCGAAACCAGTCGTAATCTACATTGTCGAGAATATCAACATTATGGATGAGTATCGGCTCGTTCTCGTCCCAGAACAGCGGGGCTGCCTTTTTCAGTCCGCCGCCGGTATCGAGCAGCATCGCACTCTCGTCGCTGATGCGCACTCCTTCAGCATAGCGGAGATGGTCGATAATCTGCTGTGCAAAATGATGCACATTGACCACGAAACGGTCGTATCCGAACGATGAAAGCCGCGTCATGACGATGTCGATGAGCGGACGATTGCCTACCGTGACGAGAGCCTTTGGCATCACATCGGTTATTGGTTTCAGACGGGTGCCAAGTCCCGCCGCGAATATCATTGCCTGTCGCATGAGTTAAGAGTTAAGAAATAAACATTAAGAGTGAAGAATCTGTGTGATTCCCTGTTCACGGTGACATATATGCACCTCTATCCCGAACTTTTCATGGATGTGCTCTGCAAGATGCTGTGCGGCATACACACTACGGTGCTGTCCGCCGGTGCATCCGAAACAGAACATAAGGCTGGTGAATCCACGCTGAATATATCGGCGCACGTGGGCATCGGCAAGTTTATACACACTGTCGAGGAAGGTCAGAATCTCGCCGTCGTCCTCAAGGAATCGGATTACCGGCTCGTCAAGGCCAGTAATATGCTTGTAGGGTTCATAGCGTCCGGGATTATGCGTGCTGCGGCAGTCGAAGACATATCCTCCGCCATTGCCGCTCTCATCCTCGGGAATCCCCTTGCGATAAGAGAAACTATATACCTTCACCACCAACGGGCCCTTGCCGTCGTATTTAGAGAACGTTGCGGGACCATCGCTGGGATGTGCATTGTAGATATTCTGGTCGGTAATCTTATAGCCGTCGGCTCGCGTAAGGGCCGACTGTTCAATATGCCGGTACTGAGGCAGTTCGGTAATCTGCGTCAGTATGCTGACGAGATATGGATAGCTGGCGTAGGCTTCCTTGCGCTGAAGCATCTCGCGCAGATTCTGTATTGCCGGCGGAATCGACTCAATAAAGTGCTTCTTCTGCTCAAAATACCCACGGAAGCCGTAGGCCCCAAGCACCTGTAATGTCCTGAAGAGCACGAACAGAGACAGACGGTCAACAAAATGCCTTACTACAGGTACCTCGATGAAGTTCTTCAGCGAATTATAATATTCTGCCACCAGTTCACGCCGCAATTTATGGGGGTATTTCGCCGATGCCTGCCATAGGAATGATGCAAGATCGTAATAGTACGGTCCCTTTCGTCCGCCCTGGAAATCGATGAAATAAGGCTGTCCTCCACGCAGCATCACATTGCGAGCCTGGAAGTCGCGATAGAGGAAATAATCCGACGACTCGGCAGTGAGATCCTTGGCCAGCAGCCGGAAGTCGGCTTCAAGCTTCAGCTCATGAAAGTCGATTTCCGTAGCTTTCAGGAAACAGTACTTGAAGTAGTTAAGGTCGAAGAGAACACTGTCGCGGTCGAACACCGGCTGTGGATAGCAGTTGCTGAAATCCAGGTTGCGTGCTCCGACAATCTGCAGTTCAGGTAACCGGCGTATCGTCTTTACCAGCAGCATCTTTTCCTTCAACGTGTATCTGCCGCCGGCTTCGCGCCCGCCACGGAGTGCATCGAACAGCGAAATCGTGCCCAGATCTTCCTGAAGATACCGAAGCTCGTCGCTGCTGACGGCAAGAAGATGTGGCACGGCGAGTTTCTTTCTCGTGAAATGTCGGCACAGATACACAAAAGCATGGTTCTCGTCGCGGCTCGTGCCTATGGCACCGATGACGCTCTTTCCGTTCTTGTCGGTAAACCGGAAATACTGCCGGTTGCTTCCGGCACTCGCTATCTCCTCGGTGGAGAAAGGCATATCGCCGCTCCACTCCTTGTATAAATCTATCAGTTTTTCCAAAGCGTTCTAATTTTGTATTGTTATAGCCATCAGACCAATCACAACATCGTTCGACAGCGTGCGAAGGGTCAGTGACTTGAGTTTCTTGCCGGGGTCGATTCTCATTCGCAGCATCTGAGCTGCGCCGCCGGGTAGCGGACGGATATACACATCGGTGATATTCATTGCGTTGCCCAGATTACGACTCACCAGTCCATTGCCGAGACATACACGATAGGGACGAGGCTCGACAACCGTGAATGCCTTGCCGTCAACATAATAGTCCTGCTCTATCGGACACCAGTTGTCGGGATTTCTCAGAGCGAGAGTGTCGCTGCTGCCGTCGCTATATCCGACGACGACAATGCCATTGTCGATGCGGCTCTGCATATGGTTGGTCGAGCCTGCCATCAGAAGGTATGCACTGTGTCCCCTACCCTTCAGCGCAACGCTCACAGCGTCGGGATAGTTGTCCCATAATGATGTATAGATGATATTCTTCCCTTCTGCCAGCGTACGGAACGGCACTCCGGCCACAACAAACTCGTCGTCGCTCACCAAAGTGCGGAACACGCTGTCGTTGATGTCGGCAGTGAGAGCAGGATGGCACCATTCGCCAATGCCCTGTTTTGGTATCTGCAGCGTCGTCACCTTCGGGCGCGGCGACAGATATTCGTTCTTGAATATATCGTCAACCTCGGAATTGAACATCTTGTCGATATTCACCTTCGTGAACTTCCCTCCGCCTGCGGGTTCTTCCAGTCCGAGTGCTGCTGCACTTCTTTCCTGCGGCTTTGTCACGGCCGGCAACTCTTCATTCTGATATGCCGGCACCTTGATATTTATCGTCTGAGTCTTCTCACTATTACCGGCTATCTCAACATAACGCCCGTTGCCTGTATTCATCCGGACAACAATCTGCAGCGGCTGACGGAAATTCTGCTCCACCTCAATATGCACGCTATCGTTCATACGCTTATACCTATAATATATATAAGGTGTACGCACTGAGCAGCTGTCCCATTCCTTGGGGAATCCAGGTCGTATAACGCAACGTCCGTGCAAGGCGTCGGGCACTATTCCGAAGAGTCCCTGCAGCAGGGTGCGCGACGAAATGCCAATACAATCGCCAAAGTCACGGTAACACTCTCCGCGCGCCGCATCGTAGTAGCTTATCTGTCCGAAATTGCCGGGCGAGGCTCCGTAGTACATCTGATCCATGATGTTGGCCTTCAACAGCCGGTATGCCGACTCGTTGCGACCTGCTTCGAAGAAAGACAGTGCTGTGTGCATCACTTCTGCTGCCGCCACGTTGTTGATGCTCCACGAATAAGGGAGCCAGTTGCTCGTGGCAATGGTCTGCAGACCGGTATTCTCTACGTCGATATGCGGAATCACTGCATCGACATATCGCGTGGCAAGATAAGCCTGCTCGGGCGAACATGCACCACAGTCGATAGGAGTATATACAGACCAGACTGCTGCACTCTCATGCTTACGGCGCAGCCCCATCAGGTCGGAATATTCAGCCCAGTGGTCGCCATTCCACAACCGCTCGTTCATCGCCTTTAGTATTGCTTCCGCTTCCCTGAGGTAGGGAGAACCATCCTCACCGATAATCTCGGCAATGCGAGCTGCCAGAAGATTTCCCCGGTAATTATATGCCGAGCTGTGGGTGACAGCACCGCCATTGTAATAGAGGGCGTCGCTTGCCCAGATACAGCAGTAGGCATCATAGAGATGATCGCCGTCGGGGTCGTAGTTGCGCTTCTCCCACGCAAGATGCGACTGTATCACCGGCCACATCTGCTTCATGTAATCCACGTCGGCATCATACTGGAAGTGCCACAGAAGCTCGTCCACGTAGTTGAGGTTCATATCGTAGTGGTGCATCTGGTCGTTGCGCTCGGGATTGCGGCAGATATATCCGTTGGAATACATCTGCGTACCCCATCGTTTCTCGGCACGAGCCATATTCATCTTCGGGTCTTGCGATGGATGGGGAATCACTGGGTCAACAGCAGTCACCTGGCTTTTGGCATAGGCATTGAAATGACGTATGGCACGGTCGTTCCATCCCAACACGTCGCCGAGATAGGCAGCACGCCAGCCTGCCAGCGGCATTCGCCACCCGATACATCCGTGAAGCCACGTCTGACCGTCCCAGTCGCCATCAGCAGCAAGCGAAAGAGCCTGGCCAAGGGTATTGATATATGGGTCGGGCGTGTTAAACTCTATCCTGCCCGAAAGTTCTCTGAAATATGCCGACGACTTCTTCATCATGGCATCGCCCTCAGCGGCAGTGAGAAGACGCAAGGAGTCAACCTCTATAGCAACATACTGCACTATCGACTTGCTTCCGAACTCAAGGGTCTGCAAAGGCTGTTCGCCGGGCTTAGGTTCAAGAACGCCGGGCTTGTCGGCTCCGATGTCACCGTTACGGCTAAGTTTTCGGGCTGCGATGTTATGCAGCACCGCCTTGAATGCTACGCTTCCGGGAAATCCTTCAGCCGCAAACTTCCACAACCCCACTTCTGCATCGGGCATGGTCACAGCCTCAACACGGATACAGCCGCTGCCCCAACCGTTGTCTTTAACGATATAGTAACGGCGGCCGCCATCGTAGTATGCCTTACAGAATGAAGTCTTGTCAAGGGGATATTCCTCGCCATTGACGAAAGCAGAAAAAGCAATGTTGCGGTGATGACCTTTCTTCACCACGGCAAAGGCAGGACGGTCGCTGGTCTCTAAACGCCAGTCGCTATGACTTCCGTAAAGAGCGCGAGTGAAACGGTTCGTACCGTTCTCACATACGAATGCCCTGCCTTCAGGGAAATACTGCTGAGTGCGCGCCTTGCCGCGCTTGTCAGAATTATTAGATACTGACTCTATAAAGTCGCCTATCTTCTGTGGGGTCTGTGCCGCTACTGTCAGCGACAGCAAGAGCACAAATATAACTGCCGTTTGTTTCATTCTTGCAAAGATACGAAATGATAAACTTTCTTTCCTTCGAAGTAGGTGGCGTCAGGCCTGGCCTCGTGAATCTCTGTCACAGAACATGTCAGCACATCCTTGTTGACGAGCAGGAAGTCGGCATACTTGCCCGTCTTGATACTGCCACGTTCGTTTTCAAGAAACATTTGCCTTGCCACGTTAATGGTCAGGGCGGTGAGTGCCTGCTCGCGCGTAATGCATTCTTCCGTCCACCATGGTTTTCCCACCTCGGCGTAGTAATCGCCTGTCAAGGCAATCTCCATAATACTGAACGGGTCGTCGGGTGCACCGCTCAGGGCCGGGTAGTCAGTGTGTGAAGATATGTTGATACCGTGGTCGAAGAATGATTTCATAGGATAGTTCTTGTCCTTCATCCCTTCGGGTAGTTCGCGAAGCAGTTGCTCTTGTAGCGGATCGTCGGCATGATGCCAGAGCAAGCCTGCGACGACATAGATATTGTGATCTACAATCCTCTGATAGTCCGGTTCGCTGATTGTGCACACGTGTACCAACGTATTGCGCATCTCATCCTTTCCGCCATTGATGAAGGCGTTGACCACGCGAGTAACACCCTTGTTACCAGTCACGTGTACATGCATCGTGAGACCTTTTTCATTCGCCTTGCGCGTGATGTCGGTAAATTCTTCTTCAGTCCAGATCGGGGTGCCCTGATGCCCGTCTTGATAGAGCGGTTCCACAAATCCGGTTCCACTTTCCACCGTGCCGTCCATGAACAGCTTGAGCCAGTTTGTCCGGATATGCGCAGACTCGTATTTCTTTGTGTCACAAGCTTTGGCCAAGGTTTTGTCCACGTCCATCCAGCTGTCCAGTTCCCATGCTGTGCCCAGCACGAAGTGCAAGTCACCGGCCTGGTCCATCTGTTGTGCGGCCTTGTAAAGGTTCTCGTTGAAGAAATAAGAGGAATAGCCGTCAAGATACATCGTGTAGCCCTCTGACAGCAGCTGTTCCTGAATTGTCGGAATATTCGCCTTTGCAATGTCAACGGAGAAGAGATATTCATTATCCATAAAGGAACGTATGTAAGTGCCTGCCTGTTCTTTCACATAGCCAGTGGGCTTCCCGTCGGCATCCAACATAATCTCGCCGCCACGTATCTCCGTATTCAGCACAGTGCCGTCGGCTCTCATGATACCAGCGTTGACAAGTGTGATGGTGTTCACCAGACCCTTGTGACCTTCGTCATCGGCAATATAGATGGGAATGTCGCTGCAGATGGCATCCAGTTTCTGGCGGTAGGGCCAGTCTTTCGGATACTTCATCACGTTCCAGCCTTGGCCGATTATCGCCTTTGCCCCTGTTTCCCTGGCTTTCTTGACTGCGGCTGGAAGGATTTCTTCCATCAATTTATCAACATCGTCAGCCATATCTATTATGGTTCCTATAGACTGGATGGCATAGCCCGATGCATAATGAGCATGGCCATTGCCGCAGCTGGGCATCACAAGTCCCTTGCCGGTATAATCCACAATCTCGGTCTTGCCGTTTTCAACGTAGGCCTCAGCCCCAGCCTTGTCGCCTACATAGACGTACTTGCCGTCATTCACGGCAAAAGCTTCTACTATCTGGTTGCCTTCGGAAGTGAAGATTTTACCATAGACCACGAGGTCTGCTTTTTCGGATGTGTCACCACCGCTACTTGAGTTATCATGGCTTGAGCAGCCGGCAAGCATACTCACTACGATGAAAACGCTCCAGGCTGCAATGCCCGACAGCAGCTTTTTACTATACGTAAGAATGATGATATTCATAATCTTCAAGTATTTGACTTTATGCTTTGAAGACCTCTTCGCCATCGACGATAGTGGCAACGACATTGGCTTGTGCCACTTTCTCGATGTCATCATGCAGGAAGTCGCAGTCGAACACCGTCATATTGGCAAGTTTGCCGAACTCGATGGAACCCATACGGTGCTCCTGATGCCACTGACGTGCCACGTTGATGGTCATCGCTCGCAGCGATTGCTCACGGGTAATTGCCTCCTTCATATTTCGTGGAGAATCGCCAAACAATCCTGCCGGATATGAGCGCCTTTCCGCTGTATATATACTGTATTTCACATTCATCATCGGCGAGACGGGATAGTCGGAGTGGAACACCACGTTAGCACCTGCGTCATAAAACGACTTGATGGGATATGCTTGGTCAGCCAGTTTTTTACCTACATAGGATATTTCCTGCTCGTACATACCGGGAGCTGCTGGCGACCAAAGCGGAGCAACTGCAGGTATGGAGCCTGTGGCAGCCATGCGCCTAATGTCCTCATCGGTTACGAAGTGCAGATGCGCGAGCACATTGCGCTGGTCCATGTCGCCGGTAATCTTCTCGGCATCCTCAATGCATCCCAGCATGTAGTGTGTTGCGCCACCGCCCTCAGAGTGGACGTGAACAGACATTCCCTCTTTATCTGCCTCGACAATCAGCTCCACCATCTTGTCGTGGTCGTTGAAACGCTCTGCACCATGATACCCAGGCTCATCGAGGTAGTCCTGATTCTGCCAGCCTGTATGCGCTTCGGTTACACCGTCTAAAAAAGCCTTGGCACCGATGATGTGGAAATACTCGCCGCTCATCTCGGCACGCTGTGCTGCGATGCGGGCGATCTCCGCTTTAGGGCTTGCCACATTATCGTTGACGTACATATAGGCATAGGTGCGCAACTTCAGCTTGCCTTCCTCCTCCAGTTCATGAAAGGCTTTGGGAGCATCGCGGTGAACGACCTCCACTCCAGCATCGCCTACAGCAGTGAAACCGCTGCTGAGGGCAAATTCCTGCCAGGCAAGCAGATACGTCTTGATGTCCGCAACCGTTGTGGGAAGCTTCGGTACAATCTCAAATACCGGACCTTCACAGATGTAACCGTCGGGCTCGCCGTTTTTGTCAACATGCACCAAGTCGTAGCCCATCTTTCTGGCATACTCCGCATCGAAGCCTGCCCATTCCAATGCCTTAGTGTTCAACAGCATGGAATGACCGCCACCAGTTTGCATGAGTAGCGGTTTGTCGGGACATATCTCGTCCAGGTAGTCCTTGCTGACATATTCCTCATTTTCAACCCATCCTCCTGCTACGTAGAAGTCGCGATGTGGATTCTTCGCAATGAAGTTCTTGATGATTTCACGGTATTTTGCGTAGTCGGCAACTATGCCTACCTGTGAAAGGTCTGCCTGTCCGATAAAACGATAGCCAGCCAGGTGTCCGTGGCAATGTGACTCAAGGAAACCAGGATAGATAAAATTGTTGCCGTAGTCCAGCACTTGCGCTTCCTTGTTGATTAACTTTCTTGCCTCTTCTGCACAGCCGATATAGGAGAATACTCCATTCTTTACCACTGCAGCCTTGGCAAAAGGCCTCTTTTCATCCATCGTGATGATGTTGCCGAGAATAAGTGTCTGTTTCATATAATTGTTTCTGATTACCGTTGCAAAGTTACGAAAATTATACGAACTACAAGCATTTTCCACCAAAAATAAAGTAAATACAAAAAAAACCGGTTGTCATCACGACACCCGGTTTCAAGAAAAACAAACTACTTAAAAACTAATCTACTAAAACAAATCAAAAAATATCTTTCTTTATTCTGGGTGCAAAGTTAGACATATTTTAGGTACCTTCAAAACGAAAGTGAAACAAAAAACTGTTGAACTTGATTTAAATCAAAGCGAGGAGTCGAATTTTGTTTCAACCCCTCGCTTTTTGTTATCTGAAGTTTGCAAATTACTACATCATTCCTCCCATGCCAGGGTTACCCATCGGCATTGCCGGTTCCTTCTCCGGTTTGTCAACGATGAGACACTCAGTGGTGAGGAACATTCCTGCAATCGAAGCAGCGTTCTCAAGAGCCACGCGGGCAACCTTTGCCGGATCGATGATACCTGCCTTGCGCAAATCCTCGTAAGAATCGGTGCGAGCATTGTAGCCAAAGTCGCCCTTACCCTCGCGAACTTTCTGTACGACAACAGCACCCTCGCCACCTGCATTAGTGACAATCTGGCGCAAAGGCGACTCAATGGCACGCTCAACAATGTTGATACCTGTCTGCTCGTCGGCATTCTCGCCCTTTAAGTCCTTTAGTGCATCGAGGGCACGGATATATGTTGTTCCGCCACCGGCTACAACACCTTCTTCGATAGCAGCGCGTGTAGCACAGAGAGCATCGTCAACACGGTCTTTCTTCTCTTTCATCTCTACCTCGCTGTTTGCACCAACGTAGAGTACAGCCACACCGCCTGCGAGCTTTGCAAGACGCTCCTGCAGCTTCTCTTTGTCGTAAGAAGAAGTGGTGTTCTCAATCTCTTTCTTAATCTGGGCAATACGGTCCTTGATGGCTTCCTTACTACCAGCACCGTTTACGATAGTAGTATTGTCCTTCGTTACGGTTACCTTGTCGCAGGTTCCGAGCATCTCCATTGTAGCCTGGTCAAGCTTCAAGCCCTTTTCCTCGCTAATCACAGTACCGCCGGTCAATGTTGCGATATCCTCAAGCATTGCCTTGCGACGGTCGCCAAAGCCCGGAGCCTTTACAGCGCAAATCTTCAAACCGCCGCGCAGACGGTTGACAACGAGAGTGGTCAGAGCCTCCGAGTCAACATCCTCTGCGATGATGAGCAACGGACGTCCGCTCTCTGCTGCAGGCTGAAGAATCGGGAGTATATCCTTGATGTTGCTGATCTTCTTGTCGTAGATAAGAATGTATGGATTCTCCATCACGCACTCCATCTTGTCGGCATCAGTCATGAAGTAGCTTGAGAGATATCCGCGGTCGAACTGCATTCCCTCGACAACGCCGATGTGTGTGTCGCGGCTCTTCGACTCCTCGATGGTGATAACACCGTCTTTTGACACCTTGCGCATAGCGTCGGCAAGAAGCTTGCCGATCTCTGCATCGTTGTTGGCACTTACGGTTGCCACCTGCTCAATCTTGTCGTAGTTGTCGTCAACCTTCTCAGCGCTCTTTGCGATATAGTCAACAACGGCCTTCACAGCCTTGTCGATACCACGTTTCAAATCCATCGGGTTGGCACCTGCAGTAACGTTCTTCAGGCCCTCGGCAACGATAGCCTGAGTGAGGATGGTTGCAGTAGTAGTACCATCGCCGGCATCGTCACCGGTCTTCGAGGCAACACTTTTTACAAGCTGTGCTCCGGTATTCTCGAAATGATCCTCAAGCTCAATCTCCTTAGCCACGGTGACACCGTCCTTGGTAATCTGAGGAGCACCGAACTTCTTCTCGATAACAACGTTACGTCCCTTAGGACCGAGCGTAACCTTTACTGCATTTGCCAACTGGTCCACGCCATTCTTCAGAAGGTCGCGGGCATCAATATTATATTTAATTTCCTTTGCCATAATGATTATTAATTTATAAACTGTTTATTATTTACTGAATTTTTTTCACTCAATCACCGCAAGAACATCACTCTGGCGCATCATGAGATATTTCTCGCCCTCGAACTCCAGTTCGGTGCCGCTATACTTGCCGTAAAGAACATTGTCGCCAACCTTGAGAACCATCTCTTCGTCCTTCGTTCCATTACCGGTAGCAACAATCTTACCATGCAACGGTTTTTCCTTTGCTGTATCAGGAATGATAATACCGCCTACTTTTTCTTCTGCTGGTGCAGGGAGTACTAATACTCGGTCTGCTAATGGTTTGATATTCATAATCTGTACTCTTTAATTAATTAAACTTTAAAACTTCTGCTCCCATTTATGCCAAAATTGTGCCAAAATGCTCGAACTGACATTCTGTCAGCCAAAAAAGACGTGAAAAATTTGGCGTTTATTTCTTTTTGCACTATCTTTGCATGTTGATAATCGCATATAATATATAATGTATATAAAAGCCAACAAAAATGAAAGATTTCTTTAAGTACACCCTTGCCACGATGACAGGCATTATCCTACTCGGCGTAGTAATCAGCATTATCGGTATTATCTCTGTCGTTGGTATGATAGCGTCTGAAGATGCCACCATTCCGGTAAAGGAGAATTCGGTATTTGTGCTTAACCTGAAAGGTATTGTCAGCGAGAGAGCACAAGAAGACCCACTGGCATTCCTTCTCGGTGACCCCGAGAGCGAGCAAATTGGTCTCGACGACATCACGGCGAGTATCCGCAAAGCCCAGACCAACGATGACATCAAAGGCATCTACATCGAGACAGGCACCGTGGCTTTCGACTCATACGCCACTGCACAGGTTATCCGCGACGAGCTGCTGAAATTCAAGAAGAGCGGCAAATGGGTGGTGGCCTACGGCGATGCATACAGCCAGATGAGCTACTACATTGCCTCTGCTGCCGACAAGGTATATCTGAATAATAATGGCATGATTGACCTTAGGGGAATAGGCATCATGGCAGAATACGACAAGGGTCTGTTCGACAAGCTCGGCATCAAGTTCCAAGTGGCCCGCGTAGGAAAATACAAGAGCGCCGTAGAGGGTTTCATTCGTCAAGACATGAGCCCCGAGGACCGCGAGCAGCGCCTGACATACATAAGTGGAATATGGAACAAGCTCACCGACGACATAGCAGCCAGCCGCAAGCTGTCGGCCGCAACTCTTAACAGTTATGTCAACGACAGCATCGTTGCCCTTGCGCGCCAGGAAGACTACGTCAAAGCCAAGCTCATCGACGGTCTGCTGTTTCCTGAACAGATAAAGAGCGAGATAAAGACACGCCTGAAACTGGATAAAGACGACGAAATCAACCAACTGTCGCTTGCCGACATGACAAAAGTGAAGGCAGAGCAGCACAACGAAGGTGAGGCTATTGCCGTATATTATGCCACGGGCGAGATTATCGACGACATCATGTCGCCGTTCAAAAGAGAAGAGTGCATCGTAGGCTCCGAAATGTCGAAAGACCTGCGCGAACTGGCCGACGACGATGACATCAAGGCAGTTGTAATCCGTGTCAACTCACCCGGAGGCAGCGCCATTGCATCAGAGCAGATACACCATGCAGTGGAATTAGTGAAGGCCAAGAAGCCCGTGGTGGTTTCGATGGGTGGCGTAGCCGCCTCGGGAGGCTATATGATCAGCGCCGGAGCCAACAAGATTTTTGCCGAGCCGACTACCATCACCGGTAGCATCGGCATCTTCGGACTGCTGCCAAACCTCAGCGGTCTCGTGACCGATAAACTTGGAGTGACTTTCGACGAGGTGACAACCAGCAAATATGCCAATTTTGAGCAGAAGCTGACCCTTGCCAAGGAGAACAGCGATGAGATGCGCCACTTCCAGACTTACGTTGACCGAGGCTATATCACATTCCTTGACATCGTTGCCAAGGGTCGCAAGATGACCCGAGACGGAGTGAACGAGATTGCACAAGGACGAGTATGGATAGCTGGCGACGCTCTGAAGCATAAGCTAATCGACAATATCGGCTCGCTCGACGATGCCATTGCCGAGGCTGCCAAACTTGCGAAAGCTAAAGAATATCACAGCAAAGCATACCCGGAGAAGAGCGATTGGATAACTGACATGATCGAAGCTTCACAGGGCAACAAAGGTTCTTATCTTGACGCCGAGCTGCGTGAAGTCCTCGGCGACATCTACGAGCCAGTGATGCAACTGCGGCTGGATGCCCACCGCAACCGTCTGCAGGCAAGGCTGCCATTTAGCACAACAATAAGATAACAGATATTACGTGGAGGGAGATTTCATCAAGATAAATGAATGGCTGACACCATTAAGCTGGATATATGGAGCAGTGGTGCGGCTGCGCAATGCAATGTTCGAGATCGGTATGCTGAAGACACGAACCTTCAGCATACCCGTCATCTCCGTAGGCAATATCACAGTCGGAGGAACCGGAAAAACCCCACACGTAGAATATCTCAGCATGCTCTTGCGTAAAGAATTCAAGGTTGCAATACTCAGCCGTGGCTACAAGCGCAAGACGAAAGGCTACCTCGTGGCATCAGAAAATAGCACGGTGAGCAACATCGGCGACGAGCCATTCCAGATGAAGCGCAAGTTCCCCGACGTCACCGTTGCCGTTGACAAGAAAAGATGCCACGGCATTGACATGCTCTTATCGGAAGAGGCAACCAAGGACACCGACGTCATCCTGCTCGATGATGCATTCCAACACCGCTACATATGTCCGGGCATAAATATCCTACTCGTTGACTACCACCGGCTTATCATCTACGACAAGCTGCTGCCGGCAGGCAGGCTGCGCGAGCCTCTGTCAGGAAAGAACCGTGCCGACATCGTGATAGTCACGAAATGTCCCAGCAATCTCAAGCCGATGGAATACCGCGTCATAACCAAGGCCATGAACCTGTTTCCCTATCAGCAGTTGTATTTCACCGCACTCGCATACGACGCCTTGCAACCTGTCTTTGGCACAAACCGCGAAAGTGTATGTCTCGACAATATCAGCGACGAGAACATTCTGCTTCTTACCGGCATTGCATCGCCCAAGCAGATGATTGTCGATTTGAAGCCGAAGACTAACAGCCTACGCCCGCTGTCGTTTTCCGACCATCACGAATACACAAAAAAAGACATTGAGAAAATCTGTGCCGAATACGAACAGATGGCATCTCCCAAACGCATTGTCACAACAGAGAAAGACGCTGTACGACTACAATCTGTAGAAGGGTTACCCGACAACATAAAAGAGAACATTTACGCGCTTCCCGTAAAGATAGCATTCATGCTGGAGCAGGAAGAGAAGTTTAACGAGAAAATTATTGGATATGTACGCAAAAATTCAAGAAACAGCATCCTGGCTAAAAGAAAGGATGACCGTAAGTCCCAAAACGGCGATAATACTGGGGACAGGCCTCGGACAATTAGCTTCGGAAATTTCCGAAGCCGAGGAGATTGAGTACAAAGACATTCCCAACTTCCCGGTCTCCACTGTTGAGGGCCACAGCGGACGTTTAATCTTCGGGAAACTCGGAGGCATCGACATCATGGCCATGAAGGGACGCTTCCACTTTTATGAGGGCTACTCGATGAAAGAAGTTACATTCCCTGTCAGGGTGATGTATGAGCTCGGCATAAAAACACTCTTCGTCAGCAATGCCGCAGGAGGTATGAACCCCGGCTTTAAGATTGGCGACCTGATGATAATCACCGACCACATCAACCTCTTCCCCGAGCATCCTCTGCGCGGAAAGAACTTCCCCACCGGTCCACGATTCCCCGACATGCACGAGACCTACAGCCGCAATCTGATACAACTGGCAGCCGATATTGCCCGTGACAAAGACATCCGTATCAACTACGGCATATATGTAGGCGTTCAGGGTCCCACCTTCGAGACTCCTGCCGAATATAAGATGTATCGCGGCTTCGGTGGCGACGCCGTCGGCATGAGCACTGTTCCCGAAGTAATCGTGGCTCATCATTGCGGCATCCGCACCTTCGGCATCAGCGTCATTACCGACCTCGGCGGCTTCGACGTGCCCGTCGAGGTAAGCCATGAAGAGGTGCAGCAGGCTGCCAACAAAGCCCAACCGCTGATGACAACCATCATGCGCGAGATGATTATCCGCAATGAAAGCATTGAGCACAGCAAAACCGAGAAGTTTAACACAGACCACCCGACAGACATATTTAAGAAATAAACCGTTCATACGATATGGACATTGCAAAAATAGGAGAGTTCGGACTGATAGACCGGCTCACAAAAGATATCACGACGAAAAATGCCTCGACAATCAAGGGAGCTGGCGACGACTGTGCCGTGATGCACTACGACGACACCGATGTACTCGTCACCACCGACATGCTGATGGAAGGCGTTCACTTCGACCTCACATACACCGGGCTGAAACATCTTGGCTACAAAGCAGCAATGGTGAACATCAGCGACATCTTCGCCATGAACGGCACGCCACGGCAACTGACCGTATCACTTGCTCTGAGCAAACGCTTCAGCGTGGAAGACATAGAGGAATTCTACAGCGGTCTTCGACTGGCATGCGACAAATGGAACGTTGACATCGTGGGCGGCGACACCACGTCGAGCTATACCGGACTCGCCATAAGCATAACATGCATTGGCGAAGCCCGCCGCGAAGACATCGTATATCGCAGTGGAGCCAAGGACACCGACCTCATCTGCGTCAGCGGCGACTTGGGAGCAGCATACATGGGACTGCAGCTGTTGGAGCGCGAGAAGTCGGTCTATTATAGCCAGATTGACGATATTCAGCGGAAAATAGCCAAAGCCAAAGCTACGGGCGACGAGCAACAAGTGTCGATGCTCAACTCACAGCTGTCGGCTCAAAAGAACTTTCAACCCGACTTCGCAGGCAAGGAATATCTGCTTCAGCGACAGCTGAAAGCCGAGGCACGCGGCGACATCGTTGAGCGACTGCGCGAGGCAGGCATACGACCGACAGCCATGATCGACATCAGCGACGGACTATCATCGGAACTGCATCATATCTGCAAGCGCTCGAACGTAGGATGTCGCATCTACGAGAAAAATATCCCCATCGACTACCAGACGGCAGTGATGGCTGAGGAGATGAACATGAATGTTACCACATGTGCCCTCAATGGCGGCGAAGACTACGAGTTGCTTTTCACCGTCCCCATCGGCGACCATGCGAAAATCGAAACTCTCGACGACGTAAAACTCATTGGTCATATCACCCAGCCTGAGCTCGGACTGATGCTCGTGAGCCGTGACAACCAGGAATTTGTGCTCAAGGCACAAGGATGGAATCCAATAGCGGCTTCGACTAATGAATAATAGATTAAATAAGATGAACAATAGGTAAAATTGTTAATAAACATTAAGCCGGAACATTTTTCGCTACTTTTTCTTTCGGGAACCAAATATTTGTTGTACCTTTGCATCCGCAAACGAAAGGAATGCAGTGATCTGAAGAAAAATGGTGCCTTAGCTCAGTTGGTAGAGCATCGGACTGAAAATCCGTGTGTCCCCGGTTCGATTCCTGGAGGTACCACTCCTCCTTTCATTATGAATCCCGCGAAGTTTCATTTGAAATTAGCGGGATTTTCTGTTGTCATTGTGGACGAAGCAGCATGTCATGCAGCTGGTCTTTCAATATATGCAAAATGAGTTTCAAAATCTGCAATAAATGTTAGTTTTGGGTGTTTGATTGTTGTTTTTTGACGAAAATTGCTTAACTTTGTAATCCAAAACTTAGATTGATTACTTCTGTAGAATAATAAAAACATTATAATAAAATTATAGTATGGTATCTGATTTATACATTTTGATGATTACTGCTGCAGTAGTCAGTATTGTGTTTAAGTTGTTAAAGCAGCCAGTTGTTTTGGGTTATATCGTTGCAGGTGTCCTGGTAGGCCCGCACCTGTTTGGCCAGACGCTTGTGAATGGTGATAACGTAAAGGCCTGGGGCGACATCGGCGTACTGTTTGTGTTGTTCTGCATCGGTCTGGAGTTCCGCCTGAAGAACCTCATCAGTAGCGGCAAGGTGGCGGCAATAGGCGCACTGACCATCATTGTGGGCATGATGCTTTTTGGCTATCTCGTGGGGGTGGATGCCCAATTTGACATGGTGAACTCCCTGTTCCTGGCGGGCATGCTCTGCATGTCGAGTACCACTATCGTGATGAAGGCCATCGACGAGGCTGGTCTGAGTAAGGAGCGCTTCGTCAAGGGAGCGACCAGCATCCTTATCGTGGAGGACGTGGTGGCTGTGGTACTGATGGTATTGCTTTCCAGCATAGCCATCCGTCATCAGTTCGAGGGTGCCGAGCTGGCCAGCAAGGTCGTCGACCTGGCCATTACCCTTGCAGCATGGTTCATCTGCGGAATACTAATCATCCCGACATTGATACGCAAGCTAAAAGCCCATTTGAACGACGAGACGCTTATCATCCTCGCCTTGGGTCTATGCTTGGGTATGGTGCTGACGGCTGAGGAAGCAGGCTTCAGCAGTGCACTCGGTGCTTTCGTGATGGGTTCTATCCTTGCCGAGACCGTTGAGTCGCATCGTATCGAAAAGCTGATGACACCGCTGAAAAACGTCTTTGCTGCTATCTTCTTCATCTCTGTGGGTATGCTGATCAATCCGTCTTCACTGTCGGAATATTGGATGAGCATCATCTGGGTCAGCCTGGTAATTGTCGTCGGAATGATCCTCTTTGGCACCTTAGGTTGCTGGTGGGGTGGTCAGACGATGCGCGACTCCATGCTTACCAGCTTCTCATTTGTGCAGATAGGTGAGTTCTCGTTCATCATCGCTTCACTGGGTACCAGCCTGGGCGTCCTCAATCCCATCATCTATCCTATCATCGTAGCATCCAGTGTGGTGACCACCTTCCTCACACCATATATCATGAAAGCAGCCGTGCCATGCTATACGTTCCTTTATAATCACGTTTCGGATTCCTTCCGTGCCAAGATTGACAAGCGCGAGCTGCAAGTGGCAGAAGCGGAAGCGAAGGCGGCTACACCATCTGACAACTCAAACGCATTCGCAGATAAGGTGCGCCATGCCGTCAGACATACTTTTATCACGAAACATCTTGTCGAACTGTTTATTAAGAATATGAGTGCTCATGAGAACAAACCCTCATAAAGATGCGTCGCTCGGAGCGACAGCATTTCCGTAATTCCAGATTTCCCGTCGCTCCGAGCGACAGCATTCCCGCTTTTTCAGAATTATCGTCGTTCCGAGCGACAGCATTTCCGAAATTCCAGATTTCCCGCCGTTCCGAGCGACAGCATTTCCGCATTTTCAGAATTATCGTCGCTCGGAGCGACAGCATTCCCGAGATTCCAGATTTCCCGCCGTTCCGAGCGACATATTTGTCCGAAGAAAAAGATGAGCGACGCTGCTATTTCAGCAGCAGCTCAACGGGGCAGTGGTCGCTGCCGAGGATGTCGGTATGGATTTTTGCATCGGCTATGCTTTCGCAAAGGCGGTTGCTGACGACGAAGTAGTCGATGCGCCAACCGGCATTCTTCTCACGGGCACGGAAACGATAGCTCCACCATGAATATGTAACCTGTTCGGGATAGAGATAGCGGAAGCTGTCGGTGAAACCACTGGCAAGCAGTTCGCTGAACTTCTCGCGCTCAGCGTCGGTGAAGCCGGCATTGTTGCGGTTGGTCTTCGGATTTTTAAGGTCAATCTCCTCGTGGGCCACGTTGAGGTCGCCGCAGAGGATTACGGGCTTCTGAAGGTCGAGACTCTTCAGATAGGCACGGAAACTGTCTTCCCACGACATGCGATATTCTAAGCGGCGCAGACCGTCCTGAGAGTTTGGCGTGTAGCAGCAGACAAGAAAGAAAGCGGGCATTTCGAGCGTAATCACACGACCCTCGTGGTCATGCAGGTCGATGCCGATGCCGTATGTCACGCTGAGAGGCTTATGCCGAGTGAAGATGGCAGTGCCACTGTAGCCTTTTTTGTCGGCATAGTTCCAGTATGACTCGTAGCCGGGAAACTCAAGGTCGAGCTGTCCCGCCTGAATCTTTGTCTCCTGAAGACAGAAAAAATCGGCATCAAGGCTCTTGAAGGTGGCGCTGAAGTCCTTTCCTTCACAAGCCCTGATGCCATTGACGTTCCACGAAATGAATTTCATAAGTGGACGATATCAGAATTTTGCCATTTTAATTGCGTCAATGGCACACTCATCGCCTTTGTTGCCCAGCTTGCCGCCAGCACGTTCGCGAGCCTGCTGAAGGTCGTCGGTGGTGAGCAGCCCGTAGATGACGGGAATATTGCCAGTGGCATTCAGGTGTGCAATACCCTGAGTGACTCCCTGACAGATATAGTCGAAGTGTGGAGTCTCGCCACGAATCACGCTGCCGAGGATAATCACAGCATCGTAGCTGTCGTTGCGTGCCATCTGATTGGCACCGTAGATAAGTTCGAAGCTGCCCGGAACCCGTTTTACGTGAATGTTCTCGGGAATTACGCCGTGCTTCTCAAGAGTGTTGACGGCACCTTGAAGGAGAGCTCCGGTTATCTCTGGATTCCACTCAGCCACGACAATGCCGAAGCACATGTTCGACGCGTCGGGAATCTTACGGTCGTCGTATTCGCTAAGATTATGAAGTGCTGTTGCCATAATTCCAACGAATCACTCAGACACACGCTCGATGTATGCATCGATGGTCTGATACTGCATGGAGCGGAAATACTTGTCCTTTACCGTCTGATACAGTTTCAGAGCCTCGTCTTTCTTGCCCTGGCTCTCGAGAATCTCGCCAGCCTGAATGAGGAATGTAGGCGACAGGGAGTTGTTGTCGGCACGCTCAGCTGCATTCTTCAGATGCTTCACGGCTTCGTCGTACTTCTTCAGATGAGCATAGGCATTGCCGATAGCACCCTCGACAGAAGGACTAATCATCTGGTCGTCCTGTAGGTCAAAGTCTTCAAGAAGCTTCAAGGCATCTTCCCATTTGCCCAACTGTGCCTGACACAGTCCGGCATAAAGGGTTGCCAGATTGCCGGCCTTGGTGCTGCCGTATTCGCCGGCAACCTGCTGGAATATCGGCAGAGCCTTGTCGAACTGATCCTGAGCGAAGAGCTGCTGAGCCTTCGACAGCTCGGTACTTGCCTTCTGCTCGCGCGGACCAGCCACGTATGTGTTGTAAAGAACAACTCCTGCGATGATTACAACAAGTGCAACAACGCAATAGATGATAGGCTTCTTGTATTTAAGGAAGAACGCCTCTGACTTGTTTAGCTGCTCCTCTAATACAGGAGCGGTCTCTACTGTTTTTTTTGCCATTATTTTAATATTTTTTACTTGTCTGCGAAAATTGCGTGGCAAAATTACTTAATTTCTTGCAGATACTGAAATTTATTTCAGACTTTTTTTGTTTTTTCTTGGTTTTATGCTCTATTTTCACTATTTTTGCATTCCATTTTTATGCAATTGCTTAATTATGATACTTAAGAGTCTGTCAATTATCAACTATAAGAACATCAGCGAGGCTGTCATGGAATTATCGCCGAAGATGAACTGTTTCATCGGGAAAAACGGCATGGGCAAGACGAATATTCTCGACGCTATCTACTATCTGTCGTTCTGCAAGAGCGCACATCAGGCAATTGACTCGCAGCTGATACGTCACGACCAGGATTTTTTTGTGCTGGAGGGGGAGTATGACAGCGAGAACGACGAACCACTGAAGATATACTGCGGCATGAAGCGTGGCACGAAAAAGCATTTCAAGCGCGACAAAAAAGAATACAAGAAACTTTCGGAACATATCGGACTGATTCCGCTCGTGGTGGTGTCGCCGTCGGACTCGATGCTCATCGAGGGTGTCAGCGAAGAGCGCAGACGGTTGATGGACATAGTGATTTCGCAGTATGACCGTAAGCATATCGATGCACTGGCAAACTATAACAAGGCACTCGCACAGCGAAACATACTGCTGAAGATGGAGACAGAACCCGACGCACAGCTGATGCAACTGTGGGAAGAGCAGATGGCAATGTACGGCGAAAGGATTTACACGGCACGCAAGGCGTTTGTGGAAGAACTTGTACCGGTGTTCCAGAAATACTATACGATGATTTCTCTCGACAGGGAGACTGTGGGACTTAAATACGTTTCGCACTGCCAGCGAGGACCACTGATTGACGTGATACAGCGCGACCGCATGAAAGACAGAGCGGTGGGGTATTCGCTTCACGGAATACACCGCGACGACCTAGAGTTTGAGATTGGAGAGCACCCGATGAAGCGCGAGGGAAGCCAGGGACAGAACAAAACATTCGTGATAGCATTGAAACTGGCGCAGTTTGACTTTTTGAAAAGGACGGCATCGCAAACTACACCGCTGCTGCTGCTCGACGACATCTTCGACAAACTGGATGCAGAGAGAGTGGAACAGATAGTGAAGATTGTGGGGGGAAAGGATTTCGGACAGATTTTCATTACCGACACAAACCGCGAACATCTTGACCAGATACTAAGGATGTCGGCTCTCGACTATAAGATATTTCATGTGGAAAACGGAGAGATAAATGTTTAGGAAAGACGTTAAAACAATCAAGGACCTGATAATGCAGAATCTGAGAAGTCAGGGACTGGAAACACCACTGCTGCAAAAACGATTGGTGGAAGCATGGCCAATAGTGGCAGGCGAAATGATTGCCGGCTACACTATGAACACATACATAAGAAACCAAACGCTCGTGGTGAGCCTGTCGAGCCCGGCATTGCGCTCCGATCTGAGCATGCAACGACAGGAGTTGGTGGGAAAACTGAACAGCTTTGTGGGAGCGCAGATAATCACCGACATACGTTTCTGCTGACTCTATAGGGTTACGACTTCGTCCATGACCACATCGTGAGGGCAAAAAGGAATTGCATCGAACAGACGCTCAGGAAAGCATATACCTATTTTATGTATAGAGGGAACAGGCGCGAGGAAACGGTCATAGTAGCCGCGACCTCTTCCCATGCGGTGGCATTGACGGTCGAAGGCGATGCCTGGTACTACCGCCACATCTATTGCTGCGTAGTCGCTGACGACAGGTCCCGTGGGCTCAAGGATTCCGAATGCGCCCAACTGCATGTCGCTGCTGCCGGTATATTGCCTTATCTCCATGTTTTCGGCATCAACAACCCTTGGCAGCAGCACAGTTTTTCCTTCAAGACTGTTGATAATATCGTGGGTGAATGGCTCGTCGGGCAGTGAATAATACATCAGGACAGTAGCTGCGGAACGGAACTTCGCGTTCTGCAAAAGTTTCTGAATGATGAGGAATGACGAAGCGGTGTCGGGCTTCACTCGCCGAACCATCTTCCGAAATGCTTGCTTATCCACAAATCCTACTGACTTAAATATTTAATCCAGACATTGGAAGCGACGGCTCCTATGCTTCATCATTTCTGGTTTCCAGGCATTGCCTTTCCTTCATGCAGAACCTTCAGTGTCTTGATGATTGTGGGGTCGTCGGCATTAAGATACTCAGTCCAAGCTTTGTCGTCAAGGATGTTGTAGATGATACGGCTGACGAGGAAACGCTCCAGAAGCCTGTGGGAACGATGAATCATAAGATTGCGGCGCTTCAGTCCGTTCCGCTCGGCCCAGGACGCAAATTTCTCAACGATATTCTGCTGCCTAAGGAATTTCGACACTTCGTCGGGAGTCTGCATTTCCGACAGGCGCTGACGGTTGTCGTCAGTAAAAGTGAAGGCATACTGGATGATAAGTCCAGACATACTGGCTTCCTTGTAATATGAGGTCACATCAATGGTATCCTCAGGAACGAAGATGTCGGGTGTGATTCCTCCGCCACCATATACAGTGCGCTTCTGTATAAGAGTGTGGTAAGCAGGACCGGTATGCTTGATGCTGTCCTGTGAAAAATACTCTCCATGCTCATATCGCGACAGAAGGTCTTCGTCGTAGTTCTTGTCGGAACCTGACGTATAGGGTTTCTGTATGCAGCGACCGGAAGGGGAATAATAGCGTGCCACGGTCAGACGCACCATGGAACCGTCGTTGAAAGCAATGGGCTGCTGTACCAGTCCCTTGCCGAACGACCGACGACCGATTATGGTTCCACGGTCGTTGTCCTGAATGGCACCGGCAAGAATCTCGCTTGCCGAGGCCGATACCTCGTCGATAAGAACGATGAGGGGAATGTTCTGATAGCTGCCGCGACCGTCGCTGCGATATTCCTGACGGGGCGACTTACGCCCCTGAGTATAAACAATGAGACGGTTTTTGGGAAGGAACTCGTTGGCTATCTGAACTGCCGACGTCAGAAAGCCGCCTGTATTGCCGCGAAGGTCGATGACAAGATTGTCGAGACCTTCCTGAGAGAGTGTGGCAAGGGCGATGAGCAGTTCGGGATACGTCTTCTCGCCGAAATTCTTTATCTTGATGTAGCCCGTGTGTTTTTCGAGCATATAGGTCGCCGTGATACTCTTGGTGGGAATCTCGCCACGGATTACTGTTATCTGTCTAAACTTGTGCTCGCCATAACGCAGAATGCCGAGTTTCACCTTTGTGTCGTGAGGACCTTTCAGACGATGCATGGCCTCTTCGTTGGTCACTGTCTTCCCGACAAATGGTTTGTCGTCGATACTGACGATACGATCGCCATTCTCAAGCCCAGCACGTGCCGACGGACCATTGGGGATTACCTTTTGAACGCGGATGGTATCTTTCCAGATGGTGAACTCCACGCCGATGCCGGAGAAAGAACCTTTCAGGTCGTCGGTAGCACTCTGAACATCCTTAACACCGATATAAAGTGAATGTGGGTCGAGTTCAGACAGTATCTGAGGCATGGCCTTCTCTACCAGATCGTTGACATCAACAGTATCTACATACTGGTCGTTGATGATATGCAGCAGATTGTTGAGCTTGTTGCTGCTGGTATTAATGATGCTCAGCCGGTTGCCGGAGAAATGATTGGCATAGAATGTGCCGATGACAATGCCGAAGATGACGCAAAGCGCCATTATCAGAGGCATAAAACGACTGGTTCTTTTCTCTTTCATTACATTATATATATGTTGGTGGTTTTATGATTTTTCTTCTTCGTCAGGATTGAGGTATTCCACCTCGATATTTGTCCGGCCGAGCAGTTCTATGCCGTCGTGAAGGCGATAGTGACGGGCATATACCACACGCGTTATTCCAGACTGGATGATAAGTTTCGAACACTCAATGCAAGGCTCGTCGGTGATGTAGATTGTGGCACCGTCGCTATTGTTGTGGCTGCGCGCAAGTTTCGTGATGGCATTTGCCTCTGCATGCAATACGTATGGCTTGGTAACGTTTCCGTCGTCCTCGCAGATGTTTTCAAAGCCGCTGGGCGTTCCGTTATAGCCGTCGCTGATGATTCGCTGCCCCTTTACAACGAGACATCCCACTTGGCGGCGGGTGCAATATGAATTTTCGGCCCAGATGCGTGCCATGCGCAGATAGCGCAGGTCAAGATTGTGTTGCTTATCTTTATCCATATTATATTATCCATTAGACACAGTGTGCCGTTTAATTCCATTTCTTTTGAGAAGTGCATCGACAGTAGGCTCCTGACCTCGGAAACGCTTGTAGAGTACCATTGGATGCTCTGTGCCTCCACGACTTAGGATATTGGAGCGGAAACTCTCTGCAGTAGCCTGGTCGAAAATGCCGTGCTTCTTGAATACGCTGAAGGCATCGGCATCGAGCACTTCTGCCCACTTATAGCTGTAGTAGCCTGCCGCATAGCCGCCTGCCATGATATGCGAGAACTGTACCGTCATACAGGTGTCAAGCAGCTGATTGCCAAGGATGGCTTTTTTCCACGCTTTCTTCTCGAAGGGTATGATATCGTCGTCGAACTCCTTGGTCATGGTATAATAGGCCATATCCAACAGGCCAAAGGATACCTGGCGAAGACATGCTGATGCGCACATGAAGTTGCGGCTGTCGATAATGCGTTTGATGAGCTCGTCGGGAATAAGCTCGCCGGTCTGGTAGTGGAAGGCAAAGGTCTGCAGAAACTCCTTCTCAACGGCGAAATTCTCCATGAACTGCGACGGAAGCTCCACGAAATCCCAATAAACATTCGTGCCGCTGAGACTCTCGAAACGAGTGTTGGCAAACATTCCATGCAGGGAATGACCGAATTCGTGGAGGAAGGTTTCTACTTCACTGAGAGTTAAAAGCGCAGGCTTGTCTTCGGTAGGCTTGGTGAGGTTCATTACTACGCTGACATGAGGCCGCACATTCTTGCCGTCGGAATCAATCCACTGACCCTGATATTCGGTCATCCATGCCCCACCCTGCTTTCCCTTACGGGGGAAGAAGTCGGCATAGAACACTGCAAGAAAACTGCCGTCACGGTCGAACACCTCGTAGGCTTTCACGTCGGGATGATAAACAGGTATCTCGCTGTTTTCCTTGAACGTGATGCCATAGAGTCGGCTGGCAAGACCGAACACTCCCTTGATTACGTTACCCAGTTCGAAGTAAGGACGCAGCATTTCCTCGTCAAGGTTGTATTTTTTCATCTGCAGCTTGTGGCTGTAGAATGCCACATCCCATGGTTTAAGCACGAAATCCTTGCCTTCACATTTCCTTGCCATTGACTTTAGCTCGTCGCGTTCCTTCTGTGCAGTGGGCTTGTAGGCGTCGATAAGTTCGTTGAGAAGTTTATATACATTTTTCTTGCTGCCGGCCATGCGACGTTTCAACACATAGTCGGCATAGGTGCGAAAACCGAGAAGCTGAGCTATCTCACGGCGTAGATTTACCAGTCGCCGGCATATCTGCATGTTGTTCTCACTATTGTCGTGGGTGCAGAGAGTGTTGCGAGCCATATACATCTGACGGCGCAACTCGCGCTGAGTGCTGTATGTCATAAAGGGATTATACGATGGATAATCGAGTGTGAACAACCATCCTTCTTTCCCAGCTTCCTTAGCCGCAAGAGCAGCTGCAGCGCGCGAAGTGTCGGGAAGACCGTCGAGTTGGCTCTCATCGGTGATGTGCAGTTCAAATGCCTTTGTCTCTTTCAGCAGATTCTGTGAGAACTGCAGCGTGAGTACCGACGCCTCTTCGGTGAGTTGGCGCAGGCGATCCTTGTCTCTGTCGCTGAGAAGAGCACCACTGCGTACAAATCCTTCATAGCTGTTTTCAAGAAGGCGCTTTTCCTCATTATCACGCAGACGGGAATAGCGATGCACATATTTTACCCTTTCGAAAAGACGAGGATTCAAGCGCACGTCGTTAGCATGCTGTGTCAATATGGGTTGAAGCTTCTGTGCCAGAGCATCCATTGCATCGTTTGTCTCTGCGCTGAGGAGATTGAAGAAGACGGTAGAAACGCGGTTCAACAGGTCGTAGTAGCCAGTCTTGTCTTCCTTGTCGATAATGGTATTGTCAAAGGTAGGCTTAGCAGGATTGTTGATGGTCTTCTCTATTTGTTCATTGTCACGACGGATGCCTTCCATGAAAGCCTCCTCGAAATCGTCGATATGAATTTTGTCGAAGGGTACGACATCATGTAGCGTGCCGTAGTCTTCCAAAAAAGGGTTTTTATGTTCGCTCATCGTTTTATTTCAATCAATTTTAGCATGCAAAGTTAGTGAAAATAGGCAATAAGACAAAATAAACTACTGTTTTTTTGCTATTTTTTCACTTTGTAAAAGCATCTCAAATACAGGAATGGTGATTTTACCTCTTGAAAGAGTCAATAAGCCATCCGACTGCATTGCATTGAGCGCCTGGGAAATGTTGACTCGTTTGGCATGAAGCTCTGTTGCAAGCTGCTTCATTGTAATCCTTATCTCCTTTTTACCGGCAGGATAGCGGCAACGGCGCCGGATGAATCCGACAATACACTGCGACAGTTCTCCGCTCGAATGTCGCCACAAGACATCTTTCTGGCGCTGCACTTCGGTGGAGAGTATGTTCATTACATTCAGCCGGAAAACAAACTGCGAACCAATTATCTTGCTGATGTCACTCTTACTGATAGAAAAGAAAAGGCACCTATCGTCGGCAGTGAAAGTGGAGGTATAGCGTTGGCTATATCCGAAAAGACGCTCCGGTTCTATGACGAACGGAGCGTGCATGTACTCTGTCAGTACATAGGAGCGGTTATCGCTGAAGGTTTCTGTATGGAAGTGTCCTTCTGCAATAAACAGAAGCTCATTACAGTGTTCGCCGCTTTTTACTATCACCTTGCCAGCTCCGCATTTCATAAACTCGAAGCGCGTCTGTCCCACCACTTCCATAAGATCGTCGTTGCTCATCCCCTGGAACAGTGGAAACTGGAGCAAGGTTTCCATGGTCATTCAATCTTATCTTTTAGCGACGGTGAATACCATACCGACAGCTGACCTTTGGCATCACTGTAGATGAAATAGCCCATCATTTCCGGATGACGCTGCAACACTTTCCTTGCCTTGTCTATTCCCATCACCATGAATGCGGTGGCGTAGGCATCGGCAATGGCACATCTGTCTGTGATTACTGTTGCAGAGAGAAGACTATGCTGAACGGGATAACCTGTTTTCGGGTCTATAGTATGAGCATATTTCTTACCATTCTTGTAGTAGAAATTGCGATAGTTGCCACTTGTTGCCATCGACTTGTCGGTTACGTTTAGGATGCTCTGAATCTCCTGATTAACGGTCAAGCTGTCATCGATAGGCTTGGTGACACCGATTTTCCACGGCAAGCGCTTTGGACTGATTCCTTTGGTAACCACCTCGCCGCCAATATCCACCATATAATTGTCAACTCCTTTATCGGCAAGAATCTTGGCAACTACATCACAGCCATAGCCCTTGGCGATTGCAGCGCAGTCGAGCATTATGTCATTGTCTGTCTTCTTGATGCGGTTCTTGACGATACTCACCTTCTTGTAGCCAATATGCTGAAGCATAGAATCTACTTCAGGTTTGGTGGGCATCTTCTCGTTTTTGAAGCCGAAGCCCCATGCGTTGACAAGAGGAGCCACGGTGATGTCGAAGGCTCCATTGGTATCGTCAGATACTGACTGCGCCAATGTAAAAACATCGGTGAAGATTTTGTTAAGAGCTACGTCTTCGTCGCGGTTTACTTGCGACAAGATGGACTTCTCATTGAATGCCGAAAGTGATTCATCGACACCGATGAGGGCTGCCTTTATGTCATCATGGAGATCGCGGTCGCTCTGGTATGTTATCTTGTAGATCGTACCAAACACAAAGCCTTCATTATGCTGGTAAGGAATATCGCGCTGTTGGCCTATTATAAGTATCGTCCCGATTATCAAGAGCAGCAGAAACGGTATCTGCCAAGCAAGTCTTTTCTTCTTGTCCATAGCTGTGTCGATTACCTGTTAATTATTTCTTTTTCTTATTCCACCAAACATCAATAAGCACATTGAAGTTTGCCGTCAGTTTGTCATTGTCCTGAGTTCCAAAGCCGGGAACGTACCATGCCGTGCCAATGCTCATGTCCTTATGAGAGATGCGCCGACGGTATCTCACGTCCCATCCCAGATGTACAGGGCCGTAGATGTATGTTTCAATACCGAACAATACTTCTGCCCAATGCTGTGAACACTTCTCACCCATTACTGACATTTCGCCCGTATTTCCCCATACCGGATCGGGCATGGGACCGCGACTCACATCGACATTGAAACTGGTAAAGGCATATCTTATTCCTCCGTATAGGCGATTTTTGCCGTGCTTGTTGCGCAGAAGGTTAACATCGCAGCCAATACGAAAGAACGGTGCTGAGGTTTTATATAATATGCCAGTCACTTCGTCGTCATGATTGGCACTTCCCACTCCAAATTCAACCGTAGGGAAGAACTGGTCGTGAAGGTTCACCTTGAATGCGCCCTCATATTGCCCATAGTCGCCGAATACCCGCATTGCCGCACCAACCAAATTGAACGACACGCTGAATCCCCGCAGCAAGGGAATACTGTCTTGCTCCAGCGTGAATATTTTGTTCTTAGGCTTCTGCTGTGCTACTGACGTAGTGGCTGAGGCAAATAGCGCCAAGCTAATCACGATTCTTGAAATATATGTGGAAATTCGGCTGTAATGAGTCATTGTTTACAAGTGTCTTAACTATTTGGATAGTATCGATGGCATTGTGAGTGCTACGGATGCCCGTTACATTATGTATGAACATGATGTTGCAGTCAACCGACTCAAATCTCGGCATGTTCTCCTTGCTTATATATATGGTGTCGATGAGCTGAGCATTGAAGGTGTCGCGAAGATTGAAGACAAGAGTGTCTGTAGCGCTCGTCTGTCCCATAGGTAATCTGAACAACGATGTATTGACGCTCCTGTTGAGCAGTATGGTATCTCTGCCGTTTGCCCTGCGCGTATATATCGTCAGTGTGTCGGCTTTCAGTGTGTCGGCAATGCCTTCACCCTTTGCCAACTGATACACACTAAGAACGATATTGTCGATTGAACAGTCGATGGAGCTACAAGCTGAAACCATCACTAATACTATTACTGCAAATGCTGACTTTCTCACCTTGTTCTCTCTTTAGATGGATTTTTCTATCTGATAGTCATTGCGATTGTTGCTACTACGGCTAATCAGGTCGCCAAGGAATCCCGCGAGAAACAGCTGAGTGCCAATCATCATCATCGTCAGTGCAATATAAAAATACGGAGAGTCGGTTATGAGACGCTGAGGAATACCGTAGGCAAGAGCCCAAAGCTTGTCGGCACCGATGATTATCGTAGCAATGAATCCGATTAAGAACATTATGCTGCCAAGAAACCCGAAGACATGCATCGGCTTCTTGCCGAACGAACTGAGGAACCACAATGTCAGCAAATCGAGATAACCATTGACAAAACGGTTAAGACCCATGAACTTTGAACTGCCATACTTACGTGCCTGATGATGAACCACCTTTTCACCAATCCTGTCGAAGCCGGCATTCTTTGCGAGATAGGGTATGTATCTGTGCATTTCGCCATACACCTCAATGTTCTTCACGACGTCCTTGCGATATGCCTTTAAACCACAGTTGAAGTCGTGAAGGTTGCGAATGCCGCTCACCTTGCGAGCCGTGGCATTGAATAGTTTCGTGGGAATAGTCTTTGATATAGGGTCGTAGCGCTTCTGCTTATAACCCGACACAAGGTCGTACTTCTCTTCTGTAATCATCTTGTAGAGTCCCGGTATTTCATCCGGAGAGTCCTGAAGGTCGGCATCCATTGTTATTACCACATTGCCTTGGGCCTCCTTGAAACCACAGTACAACGCAGGACTCTTACCGTAATTCCTACGGAACTTGATACCCTTGACACTGTCGGGATGCTTCGTCTTCAAGTCCTCGATTACCTCCCAAGAGCGGTCGGTACTGCCGTCGTTGACGAATATAACCTCGTAAGTATATTTATTATCGTTCATCACACGCTCTATCCAAGCATACAACTCAGGAAGCGATTCATCCTCATTATACAGAGGAATAACTACTGATATATCCATAATTATATAAAATTTGGTGCAAAATTACTCATTAACGAGCGAATATCAACCAAAATTATGTTAAAAACTTAAAAATTCCCTACCGCCACTTGGCATTTATCGATTTTAGTATTACCTTTGCAGCCGCAAAACAAAAATGGGCAGTCCTGTACGGCCAGCTCCCTCGGAATCCCCCAGGATGGGAACATA
>CAMOEW010000011.1 GCA_946612625.1 uncultured Prevotella sp. | reverse complement strand
CGCGATAGATATTTGTCACCGGTACTTCTGCCGTAGGGATGAGATAGAAATCGTCAACCTCGCAGTGATACATCTGCCCCTCCTTGTCGGGCAGCTGCCCTGTGCCGTAGCCGCTGGCAGCGTTCACCACAGTCGGGGGCATGATTTCGGTATATCCGCTCTTACGGGCCTCATCCAGGAAGAAGTTAATGAGAGCTCGCTGCAGACGGGCCCCCTGGCCGATATAGACAGGGAAACCGGCCCCTGTAATCTTCACACCCAGGTCGAAATCTATAAGGTTGTATTTCTTAGCCAGCTCCCAATGTGGCAGTGGATTTGCCAGCCCCAGCGAGGGATTGACACTCCAGTTTCCAACAGTATCGGTGCCGTCGCACTCTTTCAGATTCGACTTTACCACATGGTTGTCCTCGGCTGCCGCGCCTTCAGGCACTTCGTCGTATGGTATATTGGGAATCTGGCAGAGAAGTGTGTTGAGCTCTTTCTGTGCCTTGTCCATGTCTTCCTCAAGTTGCTTGTTGGTCTCTTTCATCGACGAAACACGCTCCTTTATGGCATTGGCTTCGTTTTTCTTTCCTTCTTTCATCAGTGAGCCAATCTGTGCAGCCATCTTTTTGGCTTCTGCAAGGTTGGCGTCAAGTTTCTGTTGGGCTTCTCTGCGTCTTTTGTCAATGGAAAGCACATTGTCGATAGCCTCTTTAGCACCATTAAAGTGCTTCTTTTCCAATCCGCGTATTACGCGCTCTGTCTCCTCGTTGATGAGTTTCAGTGTAAGCATTTTCTTATATCTTTTTATTAATTGATTCTTTTAACATGCAAAGGTAGTTAATTTTGTCGTAATATGCTGTTGCAGCGACGTTAAAAGGAGTTAAAAGCAGAAATCCCATTTCCTGTGAAGGAGATGGGATTCTGTTGTTTGTTTGGAATAAATTTGTTTAATTGTTAATTTGGCCTTATGCTTCAGGTATTACTGAAACGACGCTCTTGTCAGCCTTTCCTCTGTGGAAGTTCACAACTCCGTCAACGAGAGCATAGAGAGTGTCGTCCTTGCCGATAGCAACGTTCTTGCCCGGGTTGTGCTTGGTACCACGCTGGCGTACGATGATATTACCGGCAATGCACTTCTGACCGCCCCAAATCTTAACGCCCAGTCGCTGTGAAGCCGACTCGCGTCCGTTCTTAGAACTACCTACACCTTTCTTATGTGCCATTTCTTGTTCCTCCTACGATTAAGCGATTACTTGTTTAACTTCTACCTGTGTGTACTGCTGACGATGACCGTTCTTCGTCTTGTAGCCCTTACGGCGCTTCTTCTTGAAGACGATTACCTTCTCACCCTTTACGAGTGGTTCCACAACTTCTACTACTACTTTTGCACCTTTTACTGTCGGTGCTCCCACAGTGATGGTGCCGTCATTGTCAACGAGCAACACCTTCTCAAACTCAACAGTCTGGCCGGCCTCGGCATCCTGGATGCGGTTGACGAAGAGCTTCTTACCCTCTTCTACCTTGAACTGTTGACCCTTAATTTCTACGATTACGTACATTTTGTTGTTAAAATAGGGTTTTTCCGCAAGGCGCACAGCATTCGCTATGGCTTTTTCGAGCCTTCACGGACTAAATCGGGCGCAAAGGTACTGTTTTAAATTGACAATCTGATGTTGATGATTGACTTTTGTGCATGTCTTTATGAAAATTTAACTTTTTTACCGGAATTTTCAGTCTTCAATGTCTGATGTTACAATGAACGAAACGTCGGCCACTATATTCAAAAGTAAAAGCGACGACCCTCACAGGCAATCGCTCTTATTTCCAAATTCGGTACTAGTCTTAAGGTAAAAAGATTGTTTTCAGGATAACGTGTGCAAATTTAATGTATTTTTTTTAAAGTTGCAAAATTTTTTATTGATTTTTTTTGAAAAAAATATTGTTTGCCCACACATCCAGATAATCTTTAAAAAAGTTGGCTACCGACCTGATATATAAGTGCTGAAACCACCCATGCAAGCAGCGTTGTGTATGCTGCAGCGAACAATGCCCATTTCCACGAACCGCTTTCATTTTTTATTGCAGTAATGGTTGCGATGCAGGGAAAATATATGAGCACGAAGACAAGATAGCAGAAGGCAGCCAGTGGAGTTATCCCGTCGGCACTCATCTTCTCGTACAGTTGTTCATATTTCTTTGTGTCTTCGCTGATGCTGTCGTCGTCGGCAAAGCTGTCGTCGCCTGCATAGAGCACGCCCATTGTCGATGCCACAATCTCTTTGGCTCCAACACCGGCAATGAGGCTCACGTCGAGTTTCCAGTCGAAACCCTGCATACGGAATACCGGCTCTATCGCCTTTCCTAATTGTCCGATGCAGCTCTGCTCCTGTTGTTCTTGTCGCGTCAGTGCCTCGTTGTGGGGATAATAGCCCAGTGCCCAGACTATGATACTGGCAACCAGTATGATACCTCCCATCTTCTTAAGATATTGTTTACCCTTCTCCCACGTATGCCGAATAATAGCCTTTGCTGTCGGGAACCGGTATGGAGGCAGTTCCATTACGAACGGTACGTCGTCGCCCTTGATAAGATAGCGGCTGAATACGCGGCTCATGATGATGGCCATTGCTATACCTATTATATATAGTGATACCATCACGGTGCTTTGGTATTTCACGGCGAAGAACGAGCCTGTGATCATTATATAGATAGGCAGTCGTGCCGAGCAGCTCATCATCGGCAGTATGAGCATCGTAATGAGTCGTGAGCGCCGGCTTTCTATCGTTCTTGTGGCCATCACTGCCGGAACATTGCATCCGAATCCCATAATCAGCGGTATGAACGATTTGCCGTGCAGACCCATCTTGTGCATCAGCTTGTCCATGATAAATGCTGCTCTCGCCATATATCCTGAATCCTCCATGAACGAGATGAAGGTATATAGTATGAGTATCTGCGGCAGGA
Organism: uncultured Prevotella sp.; assembly: GCA_946612625.1. Classification (GTDB taxonomy): domain Bacteria; phylum Bacteroidota; class Bacteroidia; order Bacteroidales; family Bacteroidaceae; genus Prevotella. The sequence goes on along the minus strand of CAMOEW010000011.1, from coordinate 37,417 downwards.
ACACTATTACCGCTCCCACTCCGGCAATGGCTCCATCTACTACCATCGCTTTCAGCGGTCCGTCGGGCATTAGCGAGCTTATGGTGTCTTTCAGCCATTCCACTCCGGCGTCAATCCAGTCCATCGGATATTGGCCCAGGGTGAATGTCACTTCGAACATCAGATAGAGCAGCAGCAGGAAAATAGGGAATCCCAGCCATTTGTTCGATATGAGGTTGTCGAGAATATGTGTGATGCGGTAGGTGTCGTGGTTGCTGCCTTCTTTGAATCCCACTTCCTGCAGTGCACCGCGTATGAATCCGTATTTGGCGTCCATGATTGCGGTCTCGCTGTCGTCGCCGGTTTCTTCCAGCACTCTTGCCGCTGCCTTGTCGCGGGCTTCCATGATGGCCTTCGCGTCGGGCAGACTGTCAACAAGCCGTATGGTCTCGCTGTCGTTTTCAAGCAGTTTGATGGCAAGGTATCGGGTGGAGTAGTGCGAGGTGATTGCTGTGTCGGGTTTCAGGTATTTCTGTATTTCCCTGATTCCGTTTTCCAGTTCATGACCGTGATTGATGTGGATATGACGAAAGTGGGGCTCTGTGTCTTCGTCGGTCTCATAGATGCGTATTACCTCCTTGAAGAGTTCCTTTACTCCCCGTCCGTTCGTGAATACCGTTGGAATCATTGGCACTCCAATCAGCTTGCCCAGCATGTCGTAGTTCAGTATGTCGCCGCGTTGTTCACTCTCGTCGAACATGTTCAATGCGCACACCATGCGCACATGCATGTCGATTAGCTGTGTGGTGAGGTATAGGTTTCTCTCGATATTGCTCGTGTCGATTACATTGATAATAACATCGGGAGTCTTTTCTATTATTTGTTTTCTCACGTAAAGTTCTTCCGGACTGTATGCCGACAATGAGTATGTTCCCGGCAGGTCAACGAGGTTGAAGTTGTAGCCTTCAAACGTAGCGTGTCCTTCCTTTGCATCGACAGTGACCCCGGAATAGTTGCCCACGCGTTCGTGGGCACCGCTGGCAAAGTTGAAGAGCGATGTCTTTCCGCAGTTGGGATTGCCCACGAGGGCCACATTGATAGTTTTGAAGTTTCTGTCGCGCGGGGCCTCGTGAGCGTTTTGTTCCACCTCTATAAGATCGGCTTCTTGACGGCGCAACGACACCTCATATCCCATAACCTTATATTTCACCGGATCTTGCAGAGGGGCATTCAGCAGCACTTCCACGGTTTTTCCCTTAATGAAGCCCATCTCTACGATGCGTTTGCGGAAGCCTCCATGTCCAAGCACCTTTACGATGACACCCTGCTCGCCGGTTTTAAGTTCTGACAATTTCATTGGTAATAAATACTTTTGCGTGCAAAAGTACAAAAAAGTTTTCAAACTTTAGCAAATTCACGCTCATCAGAACATCAGAATACCTACTTTTAGGGATGCTGGGCGGTCATTTGCTATCGATTTTTGCGAAGAGAATTCTGAAATCGCGGAAATGCTGTCGTTCGGAACACAGAGAATTCTGAGAAAACGGAAATGCTGTCGTTCGGAACGACGGGAATTCTGAAATCGCGGAAATGCTGTCGTTCGGAACACAAAGGAAACTGAGAAAACAGAAATGCTGTCGTTCGGAACGACAGGAATTCTGAAATCGTGGAAATAGTTGTGCTCGGAACGACAGCTTGTTATTCGTAATTTTATCATGCATTATTAGTCATGAAAATTTGGAAGTTCAGAAGAAAAAAACTATCTTTGCATCATGAAACAGTAAAAATAGTAAGAGTAAAAAATAAGAAACTATGATTGAGTATTTATCTGCAAATTTGTGGCAGATGTGGGCGGTGGTTTCCGTCGTATGTCTGATTGTCGAGCTAATGAATGGCGATTTTTTCATCGTTTGCTTCTCTATAGGAGCAGTGGCAGCTACGATAGCAGCGCCGTTTGTGGGCTTTTTCTGGCAGCTTGCCGTATTCATCTTTTTTTCGGCGTTGAGCATCTTTTTCGTCCGTCCTTTTGCCTTACGATATTTGCACCGGAACGACAGTGAACGTGTGAGCAATGCCGACGCCATCATAGGACAGACAGGAGTCGTCAGCACGGCTATTCCGGCTGGCGGCTTTGGTCGTGTGGCTCTTGGCGGCGACGACTGGAAGGCTGTTGCCGACAGTCAGGAGGAAATACCTGTAGGAACGAAAGTAGAGGTTGTGGGGCGCGAGAGCATAATCATCACAGTCAGGAGAATAGAGAATTAACGATAGAATAACTAACTTAAAATCTTAACATTATGATTTATTTATTAGGTGTTTTGGTGTTTTTGGTGCTTGTCTTTGCAAAGATGGCACTTGTGATTATCCCTCAGTCGGAGACGAAGATTATTGAGCGTCTCGGAAAGTACTACGCCACGCTGAAACCGGGCATCAATATCATCATCCCGTTCATCGACCGTGCCAAGACCATCGTTGTGCTCAACCGTGGTCGATACAGCTATTCCACCGACATCGATCTTCGCGAACAGGTATATGACTTCCCGTCGCAGAATGTTATCACCAAGGATAATATTCAGATGGAAATCAACGCTCTGCTTTATTTCCAGATTGTAGATCCGTTCAAGGCTGTATATGAGATTTCAAATCTGCCAAATGCCATTGAGAAACTCACCCAGACCACACTGCGTAACATCATCGGTGAGCTGGAACTCGACGAGACGCTCACTAGCCGCGATACCATCAATACCAAGCTGCGTGCCGTGCTCGATGATGCTACCGACAAGTGGGGAGTAAAGGTGAACCGCGTGGAGCTTCAGGACATCACACCACCGGTGAGCGTGCTCAATGCGATGGAGAAGCAGATGCAGGCAGAGCGTAACAAGCGTGCCCAGATTCTTACATCCGAAGGCGAGAAGGCGGCAGAAATCCTGGCATCGGAGGGTGAGAAGACTGCTGTAATTAACAAGGCTCAGGCTGCCAAGGAGAAAGCGATACTCGAAGCTGACGGTGAGGCTCAGGCCCGCATCCGCAAAGCCGAGGCCGAGGCAAAGGCTATTGAGCTGATTACCGAGGCAGTGGGCAAGACCACCAATCCGGCCAACTACCTGCTTGCCCAGAAGTACATTCAGATGCTTGCCGAGGTAGCCGACGGCAATAAGACAAAGACCGTGTATCTGCCATACGAGGCTACCAATCTTATGGGTAGCATCGGCGGTATAAAAGATCTGTTCAAGGAATAAAGCCGCGTGATTTCAGCTCCTTGCAAATTGTATGCGTATAGGCTTTCTGGCTTTCGTCGTTGAGGTGCATCTCGTTTGAAAAACGCAGAGTATCCGAACCATAGAGCCGCGTATAGTCTATAAACGGTACTCCCTCTTTCGCGGAGATGGCATTTACCATCTCCGTGAATTTTTTCATGTCGAAATGCGGACAGGCATCCACTGTGTGCATGGGTGAGCAAATCATGACCGCCTTTATGCCTTTGGCTTTGCATTCCTTAAGGAAACTGATGAACAGAGCAACCTTGTCGGAATCGTTTTCCAACGGATGGAACTTTTCTTCGCCAAAGCAGACTCGTTGATAGCCTGATTGCGTTTCCGGCTGCACGCTGTCGGAAAATACAAAATTGATATAGTTTGTGATGCATTGTGAGACGAGTCCCATGTATTTCGTCGGCAGATACTTGTCGGCAGGCGTAAGCTCCGGGCACTTCTTTATCAAGAATTCAAATTCCGGCCGGTCGATATATGGCAGAAACTCGATTCGGTAGTTAGGGTTCACGTCGTGGAAGAAAACCCAAGGACCGATGTCAATAATAATGTATCTGGGATTTCGGTTATGTCGGGAGTAGCCTTTATACATTATATTGTAGATGAAGTCGAAGGGATAGCCGGCAATGGCCAGGTTTGTGCTTCGCAACGACAGAGTCGAGTCGATAATTTCAACATTATAGTTGGCTCCGCGCGAATTGCCGAGAATAATCAGGTCGGCATTCGAACTGTCCTTGTAGGCTGTGCTTATTTCATGATAAAGCCATGTCTTGTCGTAAGAACATGCCGCATTGTCGTATATATGCTGCAAGATGAAAGGCGGCACGGCAAGGCATACGGAGAATGCTATAATCTTCAGGATGAAACTCTTCATGGTGCTAAAACTGAAAATAGATAAACTCGCTCATCTCTTTAGGAGCATACACATATATAGCATATACTACGGCAGTGTAGATGGCATATCTCGTAAAGCGTGACTTCACGGCGCCTACGTCAAGGGCATGTTCCTTGTCGCGCTGAATCCATTCGATGATGATGACTGCAAGGCAATAAAACAGTACCGGAGTGTCGTGCAGTCCGATGAAGTGGAACAGGGTGGGAGAGAGCATCTGCGAAAGGAATCCTGCTGCCTGGGTAATATTTTCCGAACGGAATATAATCCACCCTACGACTACCAGCAGGAACGTAAGCATGATCTGCGACAGTTCTTTGAGCGACGGTAGCTTCTTACCGTAAGCTGCTACATGCTCATATTTATGCCGTAGTCCGAGCGTCATGAACAAGGCTATCAGAAGTGCATGGTAGAGCCCCCAGACGACGAACGTCCAGTCTGAACCGTGCCAAAGGCCACTTACTAAGAATACTATAACGGTGTTGCGGATGACTTTAGCCCGTGAGCAGCGGCTACCGCCAAGGGGGAAGTATATGTAGTCGCGGAACCATGTCATCAGCGAGATGTGCCACCTGCGCCAGAACTCTGAAATGTCGCGAGAGAAATAGGGATAGTGGAAGTTTCGCTTCAGATTAAATCCGAGAAGACGAGCACTGCCAATAGCTATATCGCTGTAGCCGGAGAAGTCGCAGTATATCTGAAAAGAGAACAGGACGGCCACTACCAGCAGCTGTGCGCCGGGATACATGTCGTAGGAATCCCAGTATTTGTTCACAACGATGGCGCAGTTGTCGGCTACCACCATCTTCTTGAAAAATCCCCAGAGCATCTGCCGGCATCCGTCAACGGCTTTGCCGTAGTCGAACGACCGCCTCGACTGGAATTGTGGCAGAAGGTTTGTCGCACGTTCAATAGGACCAGCTACAAGCTGGGGGAAGAAACTGATGTAGGCAAAGAACTCAATGGGGTCGTGGGTAGCCCGGATGTTACCTCTATACACATCTATGGTATAACTCAGGGCTTGGAATGTGTAGAAACTGATGCCTACAGGGAGTACGATGTTGAGCGTCGGCCAGTCGAGTTCGTGGCCAAAAGACCGCGTAATCACCGCAATATTGTCAACAAAGAAGTTGTAGTATTTGAATACTCCAAGGATAATCAGATTGATGATGATGTTGGACGCACTGATGCATTGTTGCAATTGGCGCCTGCCATCATGTCTCTCTATCAATATGCCGCTGATATAGCTGCATAGCGATGTGAAAGCTATCAGGAAAAGGAATTTCCAATCCCACCAGCCATAGAATATATAACTGCATACCACAATGAACATGTTCTGAACTCTGCGTTCGCGGAATACGAACCAGTAGAGCAGAAAGACCGTCGGTAAGAACAGCAGGAACTCGAATGAATTGAATAGCATTCCGCTCGGATTGACAGTGTCTAAACGTTAAAGTATTCGTCAAGTTGCTTGGCGGCGCTTCCTCCGTCGTTAGGCAGGTCTTCAATCACCTTTCCATGTTCAAGTAGCACGATACGCGTTGAGATGTCGATGGTGTGGGCGAGGTTGTGGCTGCTCACGAGTATTGTTGCGCCGGTCGCCTTGTTGTAGTCTGTGAGCAGTTGCTTCAGGATGTTCTGGCTCGACGGGTCGAGGAAGTTGAACGGCTCGTCGAGGATAACTGTCTTTGGCCGTCCAAAGAGTGCCGATATTATTCCTACTTTCTGCTTGTTGCCTGCCGAGAGGTTGCGTATGAGCTTATTGTGGCCGAACACCTCACCATTGGCAAAACGCTCAAAGTCACGCAGACGTTCGTCGGCTTCTTGCTGCGATATTCCTGATATTTTTGCAAGAAACTTGAAAAACTCCTCCGGGGTGAGAAAGTCGATGAGGAATCCCTCGTCAATATACGAACCGGTGGTTTGCTTCCACTCTTCACTCTCTGCCGGGTTTATTCCATCGAGACTTACCTCACCGTCGTCTGCCTTTATCAGGTCGAGTAACAGGCGGAAGAGAGTAGTCTTGCCGGCACCGTTGTTGCCGACAAGACCAAGGATATCGCCGTCGCCGATTGTCAGCGACGGGATATCACAGGCGACGTTCTCGCCAAACTGCTTCTTGAGATTGTCTATTCTTATCATTATTCTATTCTACAAGTGTTTTGACGCAGGAAGAGCGTCGGCTTCTAAATTTATACCAGTCCTTTGCCGTGACAGTTCTTGAATTTCTTGCCGCTACCGCAGGGACATGGATCGTTGCGCCCAGGCATCTTGTCGCGCATGATGGGCTGGCGCGGCTGTTGTGCACGCGTGTCGTGGGCGGCTGCCGCTGCCTGGTTGGGGTCAGTAAGCTGCTCCTGCGTCAACTCCTGCTTGTTTTCTGTGTATTGATGTCGCTGTGTGTGCTCCTCTGGAGCAGCTTCCCTCACTTGCTCCTGTTGCATCTCGGGGATTGCGGCGCGCATGAGAATGCTTACGATGCGGTTATTCATGTTGTTCACCATGCTGTCGAAGAGTTTCACGCTTTCGAGCTTAAAGATGAGCAACGGGTCTTTCTGCTCGTAGGATGCGTTCTGCACGCTATGCTTCAGTTCGTCGAGGTCGCGAAGGTTTTCCTTCCAGCAGTCGTCAATGATATGCAGCAGAATCTGCTTCTCGAATTCCTTTATAATGGTCTTGCATTCGTCGTTGTATGCCTGCTCAAGATTGCAAGCAATATTATACATGCGACGGCCGTCGGTAATAGGTACGACTATGCGCTCGTACATCTGGCCCTGATTCTCGAACACCTGTTTGATTACGGGCATTGCAACGGTCTGAATTCGTTCTGTGATGCGCTTGAATTTATCCATTGCCGTCTGGAATGCAGCTTCGGCCAGGTCGTCGTGGTTCTTGTTGATGAAATCGTCGCTGCTGAACGGAACCTCCATTGCGAAGATATGGATGAACTCCTCTTTGCAACCCTCGTAGTCGTTGTTCTCGATGATGTTTGCAATGCGGTCCCATATCATGTTAGAGATGTCCATGCCTATGCGCTCGCCCATGAGGGCGTGGCGGCGCTTCTCATATACCACGGTTCGCTGTTTGTTCATCACATCATCGTATTCGAGCAGGCGCTTTCGGATGCCGAAGTTGTTTTCCTCTACCTTTTTCTGTGCACGTTCAATGCTCTTGTTGATCATCGGAGCTTCGATTACCTCGCCCTCTTTGAATCCCATGCGGTCCATGATGCTTGCGATACGCTCTGAACCGAACAGTCGCATGAGCTTGTCTTCAAGCGATACGAAGAAAATAGAGCTTCCAGGGTCACCCTGACGTCCGGAACGTCCACGTAGCTGACGGTCAACGCGTCGGCTTTCATGACGTTCGGTGCCAATGATTGCCAGTCCGCCTGCAGCCTTCACCTCGGGCGACAGCTTGATGTCGGTACCACGACCGGCCATGTTGGTGGCTATGGTGACGGCACCAAGGCCGTTGACGCTCTGTCCGGCGAGAGCCACGATGTCGGCCTCCTTTTGGTGCAGTTTTGCATTGAGGACCTGATGTGGAATCTTGCGCATGGAGAGCATCTTCGAGAGCAACTCGGATATTTCCACGGATGTGGTGCCGACGAGGGTGGGGCGTCCGCTATTGCGCATCAGCTCAATTTCCTCGATTACGGCATTGTATTTCTCGCGCGCAGTCTTATACACGCGGTCGTTCTGGTCGTTGCGTATCACCGGACGATTGGTGGGAATCTCTACCACGTCAAGCTTATAGATGTCCCAGAACTCGCCTGCCTCGGTAGATGCGGTACCGGTCATACCAGCCAGCTTGTGATACATACGGAAGTAATTCTGCAGCGTGATGGTGGCAAATGTCTGCGTTGCAGCTTCCACTTTTACGTGCTCCTTGGCTTCAACGGCCTGATGCAGACCATCGCTCCAGCGGCGACCTTCCATGATACGGCCCGTCTGCTCGTCAACAATCTTTACCTCGCCGTCGATAACCACATACTCGTCGTCCTTGTTGAACATGCAGTAGGCTTTGAGTAGCTGCTGAAGAGTGTGTACGCGCTCGCTTTGCACGGCATAGTGACTCATCAGCTCGTCTTTCTTGTTTACACGCTCCTCGTCGCTCAATCCTTTTTCCACTTCGAGTGCCGATAGCTGAGATGCAATGTCAGGAAGTACAAAGAGTTGTTTGTCGTTCACCTGATTGGAGAGCCAGTCGGTACCCTTGTCGGTGAGGTCGCACGAGTTGAGCTTTTCGTCAACCACGAAATAGAGTGGCTTTACGGCCTCTGGCATTCGGCGGTTATTGTTCTCCATATAAATCTCTTCGGTCTTGAGCATTCCCGACTTGATGCCATCCTCTGAGAGGTATTTGATGAGTGGTTTGTTTTTGGGCATGGCTTTGTGAGAGCGGTATAGCGAAAGGAATCCTGCGTCGAGCTTTTCCTGACCCTCTTTCTTCTGTCCTGATTCTATTAGCTTGTTTCCCTCGGTGATGAGAGTCTTTGCTTCGGCAAGATACTGTGTGGCGAGCTTGCGCTGCACTTCTACCAACCGCTCCACCAGTGGTTGGTACTGCTCGAACATCTGGTCGTCGCCCTTTGGCACCGGACCAGAGATGATGAGAGGTGTTCGTGCATCGTCGATAAGAACTGAATCGACCTCATCCACGATGGCGAAGTTGTGGGAACGTTGCACGAGGTCTTGCGGCGATATTGCCATATTGTCGCGCAGATAGTCGAAGCCGAACTCGTTGTTGGTTCCGAAGGTGATGTCGGCCTGATATGCTCGGCGGCGCTCCTCGCTGTTTGGCTGGTGCTTGTCGATACAGTCAACAGACAGCCCGAGGAACATATAAAGAGGCCCCATCCACTCAGAGTCGCGCTTTGCCAGATAGTCGTTCACTGTCACTACGTGTACACCATTACCGGTGAGTGCATTGAGATAGACGGGGAGTGTTGCCACGAGAGTCTTTCCTTCGCCTGTAGCCATCTCGGCTATCTTTCCCTGATGTAGCACGATGCCTCCGAAAAGCTGTACATCGTAGTGGACCATCTCCCATTTCAAGTCGTTGCCTCCGGCAGTCCAATGGTTGTGGTATATCGCCTTGTCGCCATCGATGGTAATGAAGTCCTTGCGGGGATCGGCAGCCAGATTGCGGTCGAAGTCGGTGGCTGTAACAATGGTCTCTTCGTTCTCTGCAAATCGGCGTGCTGTCGATTTTACTATGGCGAATGCCTGTGGCATTACTTCGTTTAAGGCCTTCTCGTATTCTTCAAGCACCTCTTTCTCCAGTTTGTCGATGTGGTTGAATATGTCGGCACGCTCGTCGATAGGCGTGTCCTCAATTTTTGCTTTCAGGGCTGCTATCTGTTCCTTCTGATCTTTGCCTGCACTCTGTACCTGTTGTTGTATTGCCTTGCTGCGTGCTCGCAGTTCATCGTTGCTCAGGGCATCGATTTCGGGATATACAGCCTTCACTGTTTCTACCAGTGGTTGTATCAGTTTCCTGTCGCGTGACGATTTGTCACCGAACAATGACTTTAAAAAACTATTAAAATTCATTATATTTACTATTATACTTATTTTACTATTTACAATTATCAATTCTCTATTAGAACAGCGGTATTGCTGTGCAAGCGTTCGGGGCTCTTATCCTTATTGTCTTGGCTATTGTCGGAGCAATACGGTCGGTGGTCACCGGCGAGGTGATGCATTCATGGTTGATGCCGGCTCCGAAGAATACTATCGGGAATTGAATGTTGCCAAGTCTCTGTGTGTAGGACGTGTTCCTGTCTTCATCAATGGTTTTCCACCCCGGAGACACTTCGATAATGATGTCGCCGCTACGTTCGGAATAGAAACCGTTTCTTATATTGCGTATAAAATTACTGTCGGAGAGTCTCAGTTGTAGGCTCGTATATACATTGCGCACTCCGCTGATGTCGAGCAGAAATTCTTGTGACCGCCTGAGCACGTCACTGTAGTTAATGTTTTTCCGGTCGATAAGTTTTCTGTTCAGGTAGAGATGTGTCTTGTAGTTCGCCTCGACATACTGCCCGTTGCCATATATTGCTGACAGATAGATGTTTAACAGATTCTTTGTGCGGGTGATATTGAATTGGCCTGTTGGAATCCGGAATCGTTCGTTGTCTTTTTCCTCTTCCTCGCTGTAACCTGTTCCTGTAAGTACAAAAAGCACGCGCTCCAACGGCATTCTGTCTTCGACAGCTCTTACCAGCTCTGCAATATTCCTATCAAGACTGGTGTAGGCCTCAAGCATCCTATCGCCTGTGTGTGGCTTCGTTTCGATAGTGTATGGATACCGTGCGAACATAATGTTCAATATGTCGGTGATGCTGTCGGCACCTGCCGTGCCGTCGTGGATGATGCTCAGTGCAAGGTCGATGATGCTTTTGTTGATATCGTGAGTGACCGTCTGTCGTCGGCAGTAGCTTTGCAGCAATGAGTTAGCCGGTGAGTAATAGCCGCTGTTTTCCCACTTGCCGTTTTTTGGCCATGCAGCTCCGTTGGCGGCATGGCCTGCAGAAATTATGGAAGCATCGGAGTATGGAGCAATCGAAAACACTCCTGCCTGACCTTGTGTCGCCATTTTCAGTTCATCGCCGACGGTAGATGTGAGAATGTTTTCGGGTGAAAGGAGCGCTTTGCCCGTTGCTTTCACGCAACTCTCGGGTTGCAACGTGTTCCTGTTCAGCCATTCGCTTGCAACGATACTATTATAATAAGGAGACGTGCCAGTTGCTAACAATGCCGTGGCAGAGGCGCGGTCAACGGGAGCGAAAGGGTAAGACGCGTTGGCGAAGACAAGGCCTTCATTGAGCAGTCGCTTAAAACCATCGTTGCCATAGAGCGGCGCGTAAAGTTCAAGATAATCACTGCGCAGCTGGTCAATGGTTATATTGACCACCAAACGTGGAGGCTGTTTCATCGACTGTGCGATGGAATCAGAGTTAAATCCGAGTACTGTAAGCAGTGTTATGTATATGCAGCGATTCATCTCTTCAAATTTTCATGTGCTGGGAGCGTAGGCTCTTGTTTTCACTTCTTTCGGCGCTGGGGGCGTAGCCTCCTAACCTTATCCACTCCCTACTTAGCAATGATAGTGCCAAAAATTGTATGCCGTCGGCATAGCTTTGGAAGATAGCTCCGATTTCAAAAGCTATAAACATCGCGAGTAGCAGCCTCATGTAAGTAGAATTCTTTCCACGAATCACCGCTGGGATAAACATTAGGTGAGTAGGGTTGAACAGTAGAATCTGAAGGTTAAGACTCACTGTCGGATGCTCTGAAAATATCATTATTGTCGGTACACATCCCATGACTCCTACTATGGTCATCAATAAGACGGTATATAGTTTATAGTATGTGTGACGTCGGTATTCTGTCAGAATAATTATCAGTGTTGCAGCCAGAATGAGAATTCCTGTCCACGTAGGTGACAAGGGAAAATCGTTTTCTATTATCTGAACTCCAGGGCTGACTACCATTCTGCGCTCTTTAACCAATGGACGGTATTCTCCATTGCTGTATATCTGAGCCTGGTCGAAATCATACATCAGGTTCTCTGGCAGAAATTCCTGCTCGCTTCTGCTCGTAGGCTGGTCAGCATCAACTCCAAGCAGGAAGTCGTTACCGAAAGTAGCCCATGGATGATTTCTGGTCTTTTCTCTTACCATCGTGCGGAAACTTGGGGCATAGTCTTGTCGCTCAGAATATAGAAGTTCGCCGTTCAAGCTTCCCTCAATTATTCTTCGCGGACGTGTGCTGCAGTTGTCGTAGAAAAAGTTGTATCTATATACCCTGTTCTCCTTTGAGCAGTTGAGCATAATGGCATATAGGAGATTCGCTTTTTCAGTTGGCGTGAGGTTCAAAACCTGCTCAGTCACCTGACTGCCCCAATGACGGTATTCTTTGCAAAAAGAGTCAAAGGGAAAGACACCGAGCTCATAGTCGGTCAGCCCGAATACAAATCGAGAAACAAAATGTGGCTTGTTATAGTCGAACACTCCCCAATTGAATACCACGTCTGAATCAGTAGGACTTGTTGATTTCCTACGGTCGATCATCCTGATGGCAGTGTGTCCATAGAGGCTGTAAATCTGTTCGTGTGGTGCGCATGTGATAAGACTGAATTCAATGGAGTCCATCTGCATCTCCATCGAATCAGCCGTTGAATATTCATTCTTTGTGTTTGCGCCTGTTGTCTGTGCCAATACGTCAGCCGTGCCTCCACACAAAAGAAGCATTATAAAGTAAAAAATATATGTTTTTATCCTTATATTTCTTTTCACGCTGCAAAATTACTCTCTTTTTTTCACTTTTCATTCTATTATCTCGATTTTTTTCAATAATTTTGCAGCGCGAAAGCAAAAAGACATGAAAATGAACCTTACAATAGATATAGGTAACACTCGGACGAAGCTTATTGCGTTCAATGGCTCCCAGCTCATGGATGAGCTTGCTATCGCTGATGGAGAATGGAATAGAATAGCAATATTTTGCAACAGTCACCATTTTGAGCGGGGTATATTGTCTTCTGTTATAAAGCCGACAGCCGCTTTCATGTCGGTTGTCCATTCGTTAGGTTTTCCCGTAATGGAACTGCATCCTGCATCTACACCTACCCCCTTGAATATATTATATAAAACTCCTGCCACATTGGGAGCCGACCGCCTTGCAGCTGCCGTGGGAGCATGGATGAAGTCGGAAGGCTGTCCTGTGCTGATAGTTGATGCCGGCACTTGTATCACCTACGACTTTGTTACAGTCGCTGGCGACTATTTTGGTGGTAACATTTCTCCTGGAGTGGAGACGCGTCTGAAGTCTCTCCACGAGTTCACAGCCTCGTTGCCGCAGGTTGAAGCCGAGGGCGATGTGCCTGATTTGGGATATTCTACAGAAACGGCAATAAGAAGTGGCGTAGTAAAAGGCGTGGAATATGAAATTAACGGGTATATAAGCGATTATTTATTAAAATATCCAAACCTTTTGGTTTATTTAACTGGTGGAGGGCAAAAGTATTTGCATATTTCAGAAAAAACTCCGACCTTTGCAGACGATTATTTAGTCTCTGAAGGGCTGAACCATATATTGATGTACAACAAATGAATATGAAGAGAATATATATTGCCATTATTTCTTTGGCTCTTTCTGTTGGCGCAATGGCGCAAAGTGGTACAAACACACCTTACAGTCAGTTCGGTTTGGGAATTCTGGATGACCAGAGTCAGGGATTTAACCGTGCTATGGATGGCTTGGGTATAGGTATGCGAGCAGGTGGCCAGGTTAACGTGCTTAATCCCGCATCGTATTCTTCTATCGATTCCATCACGATGATTTTCGATGCAGGTTTTTCTGCCCAGATAACTAATTTTAAGGAGAATGGCAACAAGAAAAATGCACGCAATGCCAATTTTGAGTATGCTGTTGCTACATTCCGCCTGCTTCCAAAGGTAGGTGTCAGCTTGGGCATTCTTCCTCTTACGAGCATCGGATACGACTATAGCGCACAATCTTCTTCGAAAGATTATATCACTGTATATAATTACAATGGTAACGGTGGACTTAATGAGGTGTTTCTGGGGGCTGGATGGAATCTATGGAAGAACTTGTCGCTGGGTTTCAATGTAGCTTATGTGTGGGGCAAGTATGAGAGATATGCCACATCAGCTATATCAAAGACTTATTCCAACGATCTGTCGCGTGTCTATTCTGGAAGAATAAACAGCTACAAGCTTGACTTTGGCGCCCAGTGGACTCAGAACGTCAACAAGACTGACAACATCGTCGTGGGAGCAATCTTCGGAGTGGGTCATAAGATGCACGGTGATGCCGACCTTGTCATGCGCAACTATCAGGCTCTTCAAAGCACGACCTTCAGCGATACTATCTCTATTGACAATGCCTATAGTCTGCCAACGAGTTTTGGCGTGGGAGCGTCATACAACCGGATAAACAAATTCAGGGTAGGTTTCGACTATAGCCTGCAGATGTGGGGAAAACTCGATTATCCCGTAGCCAACGATGTTGCTGGCAATGTCAGCGGAGCAAGTAACGTAAATAACCGTCTCAGATATGAGATGCAGTCGGGAATGCTCAGCGACCGCCATAAGGTGACAGTAGGAGGTGAGTATATTCCTAACGCCATGGCACGCAGTATCTTCAAGCGTATCAATTATCGTATGGGAGTGTCTTACGCCACATCATATTATAAAGTAAATGGCAACAGTGGTCCGAAGGAGATAAGCGTGAGTGCTGGTTTCGGTATTCCTATCACGAACGCATGGAACAACCGTTCGTATGTAAACATTAGCGCTCAATGGCTCAATCGCAGTGCGAGTGGACTGATAAGCGAAAACCAGTTCCGCATAAACATTGGACTTACATTCAACGAACGTTGGTTTAGTAAGTGGAAGTTCGAATAAGATTACATGCTTAATATTCCTGAATTAGAAATTGAAATCTCTCGCGCGTACATTATTTATATTATTTTTGACGACAGTTGTTGCTTGCTCTGAGGAGAAGGAACATACTGCAGCGGCTATCCATGACCGTGATTCGGTTTCGATGATGGTGAGCTATGGGGTTAATACCCTTATCTCCGACTCCGGCATCACTAAATACCGGATAGTAGCCGAAACGTGGGATGTCAATACTGTCCGTGAACCATCGCGCTGGACATTTATCAATGGTGTGTTCTTCGAGCAGTTCGACGAAAAGTTTCATATTCAGGCATACGTACAGGCCGACACCGCATGGTATTACGACAAGCAAAAACTATGGGAATTGCGTGGACGCGTCTGTCTGCGTAATGTCAACGGAATGATCTTTCGTAGCGAAGAGCTGTTCTGGGATGGCTTTAAGCACGAGATATATTCATACAAGTTTTCGCGACTGTTTACTCCTGAGCGCACTATGGAAGGTACGTATTTCCGCAGTGATGAGAACATGAACCACTACACCATTTCTAATTCTGTTGGTTCGTTTGTGAAGTCTGATTTCGAGAATAGTGATACAGCCACTGCTCCGGCAGCCGTCCCTGGAGATACCACGACAGTGATTCCCCAGCAGCGTCCGGCCGCCCAGAAACATAAGGCATCGCCAAAACCAATTGTTCAGCAGTAGATATGACCAATCTGATAATAGGTTTGATAATAGCCCTGCTATTCTCCGCGTTCTTCTCGGGAATGGAGATAGCATTCGTTTCGAGTAACCGAATGCTTGCAGAGATGGACCGTGAGAAAAATGGATTGTCACAGAGGTGCATAGCCTATTTCTATTCCAAACCAAACACGTTTGTAAGCACAATGCTCGTGGGCAACAACATTGCGCTTGTCATCTACGGTATTCTTTTTGCAAAGCTCTTCGACCAAATACTCTTCTATGATCTACACGACGGTGCAAGGGTGACTGCTGACACGCTACTTTCAACCCTTGTGGTGTTGTTTATGGGCGAGTTTATACCGAAGAATCTTTTCAAAAGCCGTCCAAATACCATGCTCACTGTGTTTGCTGTTCCGGCTATGGTAATATATATCATTCTCTATCCAATATCGCGTTTCACTTCAACGGTGTCTCGTGGCTGTCTGCGGATGTTCGGAGCTAGCATAGACGAAAGCGACGATGATAAAAGCTTCACGAAAGTTGATCTCGACTATCTCGTCGAGGCAAGCATCAATAATGCGGAGGAAGGAAATGGAAGCATCGACGAGGAAGTGAGAATTTTTCGGAATGCTCTCGATTTCACTGATAAAAAAGTGCGCGACTGCATGGTGCCTCGAACAGAAATAGAGTGTATCGAGATCGATTCCAGCGTAGGCGAGCTGAAGCGTCTCTTTATTGAGAGCGGATATTCAAAAATCATCGTCTATAAGGAAGACATCGATCATATCGTGGGATATATACATTCTTCGGAAATGTTCCGTCTGAAAGACGACAACGTAAAGTTATCGCAACTCGATAACCGCCAGATACGCACCATCTTGTTTGTTCCCGAGACTATGGCTGCCAACAAGCTCATGCACCAGCTGCTTCAGCAGAAGAAAACACTTGGAGTCGTTGTTGATGAATTTGGCGGTACCAGCGGTATAGTGTCGTTGGAAGATATTGTTGAGGAGATATTCGGTGACATCGAGGATGAGCACGACAATACCAATTATGTTGCTAAGCGCACAGACGACGGCGATTATATCCTCTCTGCACGCCTTGAGATAGAAAAAGTCAACGAGATGTTCGACCTCGACCTTCCCGAGAGCGACGAGTACAAGACTGTAAGCGGACTCATCCTCCATGAATACCAGAGTCTGCCAAAACTGAACGAAATAGTCGAAATTGGCAAGTTCAAGTTTAAAATTATCAAGAATACAATGACAAAAATCGAGATAGTAAGGCTAAAAGTTACTGAATAGACTTTTTTTTCAGTATTTTGTGTGGTTATTTGACATTAATTTTGTAATTTTGTCGGCTGAATTGAGAAAAAGTAAAAAAATAATAATATTCAAAGTAAACAATGGCAGCAATTGGAAAAATCAGAAGCTGGGGTCCGGTCCTTGTATCAGTAATTGGTCTGGCCCTTTTCGCATTCATTGCCGAGGAGATGTTCCGTTCGTGTGAGGCAACAAACAACGAGCAGCGTCAGCAGGTCGGCGAAGTGTTAGGCAAGAAAATCTCAGTACAGGAGTTTCAGTCACTTATTGACGAGTATCAGGAGGTGATAAAGATGACTCAGGGGCGTGACAACCTCTCTGAAGACGAAATCAACCAGATTAAGGATCAGGTATGGAACTCGTTTGTCTCCAACACCATAATCTCAGCTGAGGCAGCAAAGATTGGACTGACAGTAACAGACGAAGAG
Source organism: uncultured Prevotella sp. (assembly GCA_946612625.1). GTDB lineage: Bacteria > Bacteroidota > Bacteroidia > Bacteroidales > Bacteroidaceae > Prevotella. Next base: position 20,407 of record CAMOEW010000011.1, on the reverse strand, counting down.
CTTCAGAACATTCTTAAGGAAGGCACCAATCCCCTGCTTGCTCAGACACCGTTCGTCAATCAGCAGACAGGTCGTTTCGACGTCACCATGCTCACGAAATTCCTCAACGACTACAAGAACATAGGTACACAGAACCCACAGGCAGCCGAGCAGTATGAGTCTATCTACAACTACTGGAAGTTCATGGAGCGCACATTGCGCGAACAGACTCTCGCTATGAAGTACAATGCTCTTATGGCCGGATGTCTGTTCTCGAATCCAGTATCTGCAAAAATGTCGTTCGACGATCAGAACACTAATATGAACATCCTGCTCGCGTCGGCACCATATTCATCGATTAACGACAACAAGGTTGAGGTGACAGATGCCGACTTAAAGGCTAAGTACGACGAGGATAAGGAAATGTACGAACAATTTGTAGAGAGCCGTGACATTAAGTATGTTTCTTTTGAGGTGCTTCCCTCTGCTGCCGACCGCAATGCTCTTGTGAAGACTATGAACGAAGCAGCAGCTCAGTTGAAAGGCGATGCTGATGTGGCAACAACCGTAAGAAAGGCTCAGTCTCAGATTCCATATACCGGCATACTCGTAACGCGTAAGGCTATGCCGATGGATATTGCCGCCAAAGTTGATTCGATGTCAGCAGGACAGGTTTCGGCAGTTTTTGAGACAACTCGCGACAATACTCTTAATGTGGTAAAACTGATTGCAAAGACCTCTTTGCCCGACTCTGTAGAATACCGTCAGATTCAGGTATCTGGTACCGATGCCGACGACGCCCACAAGCGTGCCGACAGCATTATGACCGCTCTTAGCAGCGGTGCCGATTTCGAGGCTCTTGCAAAAAAATACATGCAGGAAGGTAAGAAGCAGTGGATGACCTCGGCAATGTATGAGAACGCTCAGACCATTGATACTGATAGCAAGAATTATATCAGTTCGCTCAATACACTTGGTGTTAATGAACTGAAGAATATCGTTCTGAGCCAGGGCAATATCATCATTCAAGTGACTGCTCGCCGTGCTATGGTTGACAAATACGATGTTGCAGTGGTTAAGCATACCATCGACTTTTCAAAGAATACATATTCTGATGCATACAATAAGTTCAGCCAGTTTGTAAGCGAGAACCAAACTGTTGACGGTATTGAGAAGAATGCAGAGAAGTACGGCTACCGTGTTATGGAGCGTGCCGACATCACCAATGCCGAGCACAATGTAGCAGGCATACGTTCTACACGTGAGACTATGAAGTGGCTATTCGACGCGAAGGTTGGCGATGTGTCTCCTCTCTATGAGTGTGGCAGCAACAATACCCTTCTTGTCGTTGCCCTTACCAAAATACATCCTGTTGGTTTCCGCACCCTCGATGATGTAAAGGATGTGGTGAAGAACGAGGTAATACGTGATAAAAAGTTCGAAATGCTTGCTAAGCAGTATGCCGGTGTGAAAAGCATTGTTGAAGCCAAGGCAAAGGGCATGAAAGTTGATACCGTTCCTCAGATTACATTCTCCGCACCTGTATTTGTTCAGGCTACAGGTTCGAGCGAGCCTGCTCTTAGCGGTGCTGTGGCAGCAGCCAAGGCTGGCAGCTTCAGCCAGAAGGTTGTCAAGGGTAATGGCGGTGCTTATCTTTTCGAACTCATCAACAAGGAGCAAAAGCCAAATGCCAAGTTCGACGAGAAAGCTATGGAGTCGCAGTTGCGTCAGATGGCAGTCCAGGCATCCAGTCGCTACATGAATGAGCTTTACATGAAAGCAAAGGTTGTTGACAACCGCTATCTTTTCTTCTAAGATAACAACGTTATATATTAATAGCAAGGAGGGCAAGCCGATCGGCTTGCCCTCCTTGCATTGATGAACGTTCTTCAGTCCATGTGGAATAGTTCGTCGAGGGGGATGGTGACAGGCGAATTGTCTGCATTCACTTCCATGATGTCGGCCATCATGTCCCACCATTTCTGGGTAATGGGGTCAACGTTGTCGGTGTCCTGACTGTTGCCTTCTCCAGAACATTCCTGATAGGCGAAGAGAATGTTTGTGTCGCGATCCCAATAGATACTGTAGTTGCCCACTCCCTGGTCCTTAATCATCTGTTTCAACTCTGGCCAGATGGCAGCATGTCTCTTGGCATACTCAGCCTCGAAGCCTGGCTTAAGATACATCTTGAATGCAAATCGTTTCATACGCGTAAAATATTAATTTGTTAGTGACAGATAATAGCCGAGCTTATATATATTAAAATATGTAAGGATGGGATGTGGTCCCATGAGATTTCGTCGCATACATGGTCCCAGCAACCGGTAGCACATGCTTATTACGGGCATAACCATCCGCCAGCGGTCAATGATGCTGAGCAGACTGGAATAGCCCGAGAGTTCGGTATGGAAGAGGTTCAGGCTGCGCATTGCCTCCTCAGTCTTGAGAAGAAATGCGGTGTTGTCTTCGTAGTCGGTCAGAACAGTGGGATTGTCGATATGAAGAATGCGTGCCCGGTGAGATGCCAATTGCTTACCGAAAATGACATCTTCGTAGCCGTAGATCCGGAACCGTTCGTCGAAACGGATTAGCTCGGCAACGCTTCGTCGAATCATGAAATTAGTGGTACGGAAACTGTGGTATGGATTTTTCCTTCGTTCCGATGCTCGATGACGTGGCTCGGAACGTTTCTCGTAAAGATAGCGTAGATTGCATCCCAGCATTGTCTCATTGCCTCCTACACGGATGCCCCCGTCGATGACATCGGCGTTGCCAGCAGCATGTTGCAAATAGTCTGAAATGAAGCCGTCCGACGGTATCTCCATGTCGCAGTCGAGAAACAGAAGCCATTGGCCGTGGCTCACCTTCAACAGAAGATTGCGTATGGCTGCACGGCCGATATTGTGCCCTGTAATTATATACAGACAGTGGGGCAGGGCATTGATGCGAACGTTGCTGCGTATGATGTCGTCGTCGGTGGTGCCGTCGTCGGCAACATATATCTCATAGCCGATGCCTGCTGTCTCTAATTGTCTGTGCAGAGCTGCAACCATCTCATAGCATGAGTGGTTGTACTCTGGTATTAGAACCGAAAGTTCTGTGGTTGTTACCTTAGCATCCGACATAAACGATTGCAAAAATACTCAAAAAAAGTTATAATCGAAAATTTTCTCACTCTTTTTTTGGCTATTTATGGGTAAAATGCTACTTTTGCACCCGTTTAAAAAATTTACATACTAATGAATAAATATTTTAATAAGGTGTTCGTCTTTGCTGCAATAATGATGAGCACTATGAGTGCTGAGGCACAGATCGACCTCGGAAAGATTGTAAGCCAGGTTACTGGAGGAAACACATCAAGTGCAGTTAACAACCTCGTATCTGTATTTGAAGGTAGCAAACAAGCTTCGAAAGAGAACCTCGTCGGAATCTGGACGTATTCCGAACCCGCAATAATGTTCGAGTCAAACAACATTCTTGCCAAGGCTGGTTCAAAGATAGCAGCCAACAAGATAGAGAGCACATTGCAGACGTATCTATCGAAATACGGTATAAAGCCAGGTAGTCTTACTGTTGTCTTCAAGGAAGACGGTACGTTTACAAGTACCATAAAAGGTAAAAAGGGAGTAAGTGGAAAATGGCAGGTTGTGAACTCGAAACTTAACCTAACTTTTGCTGGCATGAAAACCGTGCAGACGACTACGCAACTTGAAGGAAAGGAACTGATGTTCGTCGCCGACGCCACAAAGCTGCTGAATCTGTTCAAGGGCATCGCCGGCAATTCGAACAACTCCTCGCTGCAGACTGTAGCATCGCTAATGAAGAGCGTGAACGGCATGAAAGCTGGATTCGCACTGAAGAAAAACTGAGATAAGAGTTAAAAATAATTAATCTACAGTCAATAGTCAATGGTCAATTGCCAATTCTCGATTATTTATAGTACCTTTGCAGCCGCTATTACGAGATAATAGCATGAGATTCAAATTATAAGTTTAAAAGTAAAAAAGTTTAAAAGTAAAAAATGGCAACTAAAATCAGATTGCAACGCGGCGGACGCAAGGGATATGCAGTGTATCGCATCGTTATCGCCGACGCGAGAGCACCACGTGATGGTAGGTTTATCGAGAAGATTGGTACGTATAATCCTAATACCAATCCAGCCACTGTGGATTTGAATTTCGAGCGTGCGCTTTATTGGGTAGAGACAGGTGCTCAGCCCACAGACACTACACGCAACATTCTGAGCGACGAGGGCGTATATTTGATGAAACACCTGCGTGGTGGAGTAGCAAAGGGTGCTTTCGACGAGGCTACGGCTCAGAAGAAGTTCGACGCATGGAAAGCAGACAAGCAGAAGGGACTTGATGCAGTGCGCAATAACGAGGAGAAGGCAAAGAAGGATGCTGCCGCCAAGGAGCTTGCTGCCGAGAAGAAAATCAAGGAAGCAAAGGCTGCACAGGTTGCAGAGAAAAGGGCTGCTGAGGCTGCTGCTAAGGCAGAGGCAGAGGCTGCTGCCAATGCTGCTGAAGAGTCTCCTGCAGAGGAGGCCGCTCCTGCTGAGGCATAACATCAGAACACTAAGCAATCCAACAGTAATTTAGGCTGTCGCAACAATGCGACGGCCTTTTTGTTGTCTATTTTTAGGCAGTGTATAACTCAACGTATTGTCGGGCTACCTTGATATAGTCGTGATGGCGGCGTACATACTCCACACTCTGTCGCTTAAGCTCGGGAATACATTCTGGATGGAGCACAAGATGTTCAAGCTCACTAAATACGCTCTCATAGGTAGGACCGACGTTGATAATCGGCCTCAGTTCGGTCTCATTGATAATTTCGTAGTTTTCGGGTTCGCCGCCGCCTATGCAGATGATTCCCTTGGCCATCGCCTCTAATGGATTCATCGACGGGGTGTAGGCATATAGCTGGTCGAGAATGGCGTCTGAACCTTCCATCAGCTTGGTGTATTTGGCAAAAGGAACACCTTCGGCAATGTTTATCTGCACCTTGTCAGGGTATTTGCTTTCGACAGCCTTGGCTGCCTGCAACATGATGTCGGTGCCCTTGTATGCGGAACGCGACTTGCTTATGCCGATGAACAACACTGTCTTCGATTGGTCGGCCCTGTCAGTGACATTGTTTGAGGGCAGTCTGACTGGAAATGGTATGAATACGGTTTTTTCGGGAAAAAGAGGCTGATAGCATACATGGTATTCGTAGAGACCGGTGACGATGGCATCGCAATCGTGAGCTATAAGCTTGTTGAGCCGCTCTTTGGCAGTGCCAAGCCAGTCTGCCTGTTCTTTCAATGCCGTAGCATCTGTACGCACTGTGTCGCCAAAATTGAAGTCGCTGTAGCGCAAGGGTTTGTCGTAAGTACAGCGGCTCACCCAGTAGTAGTCCATGCCGAAAGCACAGAGTATCAGTTTGCCGTTGTGACGTCGCAGGTATCTGTAGAACCAGAACAGCCGTTCAGCTCTCAGCTCGAAAAATAGTGGGTTGATCAGTTGCACAACATCATATCCGCGCATCTTTGGCAGAAGAGAGCAGAGCTTAGTCAGCAGCATTATGCCACCCAGATGGCCAGGCTTTCGTGCGACGTCGATGTCGCGTGGATAGTCTTTCCAGAAGTCGCCGTTCGACATCAGTGTAACATCGTGTCCAAGCGCTGAAAGACCTGCCTTCAGCGTAGCGTGGACATTGCTGTATTCGCCAAGTAACAGTATTTTCATCGCTCGGTTTTTAACAATGGAAGTGTGCGTAGCAGAACGGAAATGCCGAGGCGCGAATTTGTCATACGGCGAAACCATACATACTTTGTCGAATAGTCGGCTTCGGGCAGAGGAAATAGTCCCTTGTCGGTGAGTTCGGCAAGTCGCTCGTTGAGTACTGTCTCTGAACGCGTAAGGATGATGGTGTTGTAAATGTAATCCATCGTGAGCTGGGCTATCCGACGTTGCATCGCCAGACGTTCGGCATGTGGCAGGTAATATGAAATCTCCTGCAGATGTAGAAGCACTGTCTTTGTGTCGTCGAGACGTTGACGCACATGGTCGCTGTCTCTGCTGGCTATTGCCGACATTTTACGGTTGCGGTAGAAATAAGCCTTCACTGTCGTGGGATATACATTCTCGGAACGCAGCAGCAACTGAGGCGTAAACTCCTCGTCTTCGCCATAGCGGATGCCGGGAGTGAAACGCAGAGAGCCAAGAACGTCACGGCGGAAAAGATACGACCATGCTGAACCATGGATATTGTGGTTGTGCATGTATGCCGTGCCGCTGCATGGCTGTTCGCTATCGCTGCAGTTCAGTGGTTCGTTGCGATGGCGCGAAAAGTCGAATAGCACCATGTCGGCATTGCCGCTGAAACGTATGATGTCGAGGCAATGCTCGTAAGGGGCACGTATCAGCGCATCGTCGCCGTCAATGATTTGGATATATTTGCCATGAGCCATGCGTAGTGCGGTGTTGCGGGCGGCACTCACACCTTGGTTCTTTTGGCGTATATATATAATGTCGTCACTATATTTAACGAGACTGTTGACAGGACTTACAGTGCTACCGTCGTCGATGACGATAACCTCGCGCTCTGACTGTCGCAGTGACAATGCGAGGATGCTGTCGATACATTCGCACAGCATCTGTATGGGAAGATTATATACGGTGACGATGAAACTCACAAGCGGCTGGGCTTCCTTACTTTGTGAAATTGTCTGATTATTTTGCATAATATATTTATTCCTAATAATTTAAGCAAAATGGCTTTTATCTTTTCTTTACACTTCAGATGCGAGATGTCAATACGGCGCAAAGGAAGTTGAGGAGCAATGCCGAGACGTTCGCACACGTCAATTTGAATATTCACCAAATACATATAATAGTGGTCGTCGATAGGCATATTGCTACCGAGATGGGCTTCGAGCAGTTGTTGCAGTTCGGCTCCGCCTGCTGTGGCTGTGATGCCGTCGGGGTTAAGGCTGTAGTGGTATATGCCGTTCGACGAGGTGGCTACACTTTTTGCTCTCTTCAGAAGGAGAGGGTAGGTATATACATCTTCGAACACTTTACCTACAGGAAAACGAATGTCGGTAGAAAACAGACGGCGACGGTATATCTTGTTCCATGCGTAAGTGTGGCTGTATGCACGTGTTTCAATCCAGTATCTGTCTATGTCGGTCCATGTATGGTCGTTAAGCGGCAACCGATCGGCAACGGAATATTCCACGATGTCGCAGCCGGGATTAGAGTCAAGCCAGTCAAGCAGTGCTGGATATGTGTCGGCATCGATATAGTCGTCGGAGTCAATAAAGGTGATGTATTCGCCTCTCGAGATGTCGATGCCGACATTGCGGGCATCGCTGAGACCGCCGTTTTCCTTGTGGATAACCTTTATCGAATTATAGAGAGAAGCCAGGTAATCGCACAGAACAGGGCAACTGTCAGGCGAGCCGTCATCGATCAGGATAATCTCCATGTCGGCAACAGACTGTTGCAACACGCTGCTTACACAACGCAGCAGCGTTGACTCGACGCGATAGACTGGAATCACTACAGACAGTTTCATTGTGCAAAGATAAATAAAAATCCGGAATTAAAAGTCTGTTTGTATCAAAAAAACGGAAAAAGCATTTACGGCTAACGTTGTCAGCGCAATTTTCTGAAGAAATCGAGCATCAGCTGGCGGCACTCTTCTTCCATAATGCCTGATGTGACACTGCAGCGTGGATGCAGACTGCGAGGGGCATACAGATGATAGCCGCGCTTGGGGTCGGCAGTGCCATAGACAATGCGTGGAACCTGAGACCAACCAAGTGCGCCGGCACACATAGAGCACGGTTCCACTGTGACATAGAGTGTGCAGTCGGTGAGATACTTGCCGCCAAGAAGTGCTGAGGCTGAAGTGATGGCCTGCATCTCGGCATGGGCCGTGACATCACACAGGGTCTCGGTGAGGTTGTGGGCACGCGATATGATACGGTCGTGACACACAATGACTGCACCAATGGGGATTTCGCCTTTTTGGAAGGCCTGACGAGCTTCGTCGAGGGCACGGAGCATGTATTGCTCGTCTCTTTTCTGTTGTTCTTCTGTGTTCATGCTGCAAAGCTACAATTTTTTTCCCGAATTGTGTACTTTTTCTAATAAAAAAGTGTACCTTTGCAGCATCATGAAGAAACTCTGTCATTATATCTCTAAATATATGGGGCTGCTGGTGCTTGTATCAGCATTGCTGGCTCTGGCTTTCCCGGAAGTGCCGTCAAGGGTACCCACCAAGGCCATCAACTACCTTTTGGGAGTGGTCATGTTTGGCATGGGATTGACGCTGAACCTGCACGACTTCAAGATTGTGTTCAGTAGGCCAAAGGATGTTTTCATCGGCTGTCTGGCACAGTTCACTGTCATGCCGCTGCTGGCTTGGCTGCTGGCCTGGCTGTTCCGTCTCGACGACGCATTGGCACTTGGCGTTGTGCTTGTGGGCTGCTGTCCGGGAGGTACTGCCTCCAATGTCATCACCTATTTGGCTAAAGGCGACCTGGCACTTTCGGTGGGAATGACAGGTGTCAGCACACTGCTGGCTCCGCTGCTGACACCCCTGCTGACGTGGGCCTTGGCGGGCAAGAGCGTCGATGTCGATGTGGCCAGCATGTTTCTGAGCATTCTCTGGGTGGTCATCCTGCCCATTGTCATAGGACTGACAGTGAAGTGGAAATGGCCTCGACTGACCGATCGGACTATCGACTACCTCCCTGCCTTCTCGTCGATAACCATTGCTTTCATCGTGGCCATCGTCATCGCTGCCAGTGCCGGTAAGTTGCTGGCCGGCGGACTGCTGATAGTCGTAGTGGTCATGATGCACAATGTCTGCGGCCTTGGTCTGGGCTATCTCATAGGATGGCTACTGCAGCTTCCGGATCAGAAGCGAAAAGCCATCTCCATCGAGGTGGGTATGCAGAATTCCGGTCTGGCCAGCAGTCTGGCCACCATACATTTCGCAGCCTATCCGATGGCCACTATACCGGGAGCCATCTTCAGCGTGTGGCACAACATCTCCGGAGCCATTGTTGCATATTATTATCGAGCAACAGCATCGAATCAGAATTTACTAAAGAAATGAAAAGTAAATTTTGGTCTGATTAAAACTTACTAAAGAAATGAAAAGTAAATTCTGATTCGCTCGAAACTTACTAAAGAAATGAAAAGTAAATTCTGAAATTATTCAGAACCTATAACAGAATTCAAAAATAAGTTTTGACGGAAATTCAGGCTCGTCTTTTTCGTCAGGCATACTATCGTCTGACGAGCATTGAACCTTTTATCTCAGGTCCTCCGTTTATTTGTACAGCGTAGATATTATTTTTCTGCATCATGGGCAGCTGTATTGTATAGCTTTCTGATCCTGCTGGGAGCGTCTGTCGATGTATTCGCTGTCCGGAAAGCGTGAAAACGCTGACGGAGAAGTTCTGTGTGGCAGGGCGAGATAGATGGATATACATATCACCATTTCCACATAGTCGTAGATTTGCCGGTGTGGGGGTAGTGCTGATGCCTTCTATCTTATCTATTTTCAACACATCGAGTAGTCCGCGATAAACATCTATCTCCCCATATCCGTAGTAGTTGTTGGGATAGTGCAATTCAGGTTCGTTGTGACGGCATGTTCGCTCAAAGACTGCCATTATCTCCTTTGGAGTTAGTGTGGGACATGCTTGAAGCCACAGTGCTATAGCACCACCTACAGCAGGCGATGACATTGATGTGCCACTGTTGCTGCTCCACCAGTATGTACGGCCGTTGAAGTCGAAACTGCTTATGGCACTTGGCACGTCATAGTTGTTAGGATGGTTTTCCATATAGAAGCTGCTGTATGATGAGATGACATTGATGCCCGGGGCCATAACGTCAGGTTTTATTCTCTTGTCGTAGGTCGGACCTACAGACGATGTTTCTGTTCGTTTTCCGTATGGTCCGACCACAAACTCTTGTGTCTCGCCAAGGTAATTGACAATCGACTGGCGGTAGCCCGTTGAGCCGACGCATATTACCGCCGGCGCGCTTGCCGGAGAAAAGATGTTGTTGGTATATTCACCTGCCGACAGAGCGGGATTCTTGCTGTCTGTGATGAAACTGCCGTTCATGCGGTAGCCCTCAACGAATGCTTCCGTGCCGATTACTTCGACAGAAAGTCGATGTAGGTCTCCAAGCGATGGAGCGTTCTCGGATGTGAAGGTTACGTCATAACAAGTCTCAGCGTCGGAAAAGCTGGATGGATAAGCTTCAATCAATATTCTGATAGTTTCTCCGCATGATGTGGCTATTTGAGTTTCGAGCACCGAATCTTTTTGCTGTAAGACGCCCGTCATGCTGACGGTCAAAGTGTCGTTACTGTCGCTGTAAACCACCGCCCGCATATCGAAGTCGTCGGCCGACTTCAGTGTAATGGTCATTTCGTTGTTATCGTATCTACTGACGAAAGTGCCACTGCTTTTCTCGCCCTTTTTTTTGCAAAAATAAGACATCACCTGTCCCTGGTTTCCTGCCGATGACACAATGATGCGACCTGGCCCCACAAGGCTGTCGAGCATCTCGTAATACAGGGCATCATACCCCCGGAAGTCCTGGTTGCTGCCTTCGCTGAACGAGATGACACACGGTTGGTTGTGGGCCTTGGCATAGTCGAAGATATACTTGAATCCGAGAGCATCGGTGGCGAATGTGTATTTATAATAGTCGTCGGAATCTATGAACACAGTATCTTCGGTCACGGCATTGGCAACAAGGCAGATGTCTGACTCGGGAGCCAAGCCGCGATATTGCGTGTTGTAGCCACTGCCTGCCGCAATGCCCAGGGTGTGGGTGCCGTGTGAATGGTCGAGTCCGTCGCGGGAATGTCCTAATGCTAACAGCTCTTTGCGTGATGTATATTCACGCCCGACGTATAAACGGCTGCCTATAGTGTCGGCTGACAGCTGATCCCAAAAAGTTTTGATGCGGTAGTCTGTGGCTGTACTGTCGTAGAAGTTCGGGTGAGTGAGATCGAATCCTATGTCCATGATTCCCATCACAACTCCCTTGCCGGTATATGCTTGCGGTAAATTACGACCTTCATATACTGGTATGGCATTCACTTGGATTGCTACCGAGTCGGTATGTAGCATGTTGTGCAAACGTGCCTCGATGCGTAGAATACGACTGTCACGAGTAAGCGAAGAAATGCTTTGAATCGGAATACTTGCAATGCAGATATTACCCACCCTGGTAAGCACCTTGCATCCCTCAGAACGTAGCAGTTGTTCGCCGTCGTCTTTCACCTTCACGAAGGCACAAACCTGACGGTTGTCTTTCGTGGCTGAAGGTGTCATGTGTCTCTTCTGTTCCGACCGCACCAAACTGCGAAGCATGGGCGATAGTTTTCCGTAATCAGCACGTTGTGCACCTATATATAAAAATATGTATAAGGAACATATTGTCAGCAGCAATAGTCGTTTCATATATTTTTGTTCGTAAGTTGCAATTTATCGGCAAAGTTACAATAAAAGAACAAAAAAGCAAATTTTTCGCGAAAAAAGTTTCGATTTATTTGTTTGTATGGTGGAAAATATGTAAATTTGCAGCCGTTAAAGAATAAACAGGAAATAGAAATGAGTTCATTCAGCCTTCGAGTCTTTCTCACTTCCGGGTGTGAAAGGCTTGTTTTCATTTGAGAGTAAAAAAATAATAAGAATATGAGCGACAGATTATTTATTTTCGACACTACGCTTCGCGACGGTGAACAGGTTCCAGGATGCCAGTTGAACACTGTGGAGAAGATTCAGGTGGCAAAGGCATTGGAGCAGCTTGGCGTGGATGTTATTGAAGCAGGATTCCCCATTTCGAGTCCCGGCGACTTCAATTCAGTTATTGAGATTTCAAAGGCTGTGACATGGCCTACGATATGTGCGCTAACGCGTGCAGTGCAGAAAGACATCGATGTAGCCTTCGATGCTTTGAAATACGCCAAGCATAAGCGTATCCACACTGGTATAGGCACAAGCGACTCGCACATAAAATACAAGTTCAACTCAAACCGCGAGGAAATTATTGAGCGCGCCATAGCCGCCACTAAATACGCGAAGAAATACGTTGAAGACGTGGAGTTCTATTGCGAGGATGCCGGACGTACTGAGAATGAATACCTTGCACGCGTGGTAGAGGCGGTCATCAAGGCTGGTGCTACCGTAGTGAACATTCCCGACACTACCGGGTACTGTTTGCCACAGGAATACTATGAAAAGATAAAATATCTGAAGGAACACGTTGACGGCATCGACAAAGCCGTGATATCAACCCACTGCCACAACGATCTGGGAATGGCAACTGCAAACACATTCTCAGGTGTGATGGGTGGTGCACGTCAGGTAGAGGTAACAATCAATGGAATCGGTGAGCGTGCCGGTAACACCTCGCTCGAAGAGATTGCCATGATTCTACGTTGTCATAAGGGTCTTGGCATAGACACTAATATCAACACTCAGAAAATCTATCCCACCAGCCGCATGGTGTCGAGCTTGATGAACATGCCTGTGCAGCCCAACAAAGCTATCGTGGGACGCAATGCTTTTGCACATTCGAGCGGTATTCACCAGGATGGAGTGCTGAAAAACGCGCAGACATACGAGATTATGGATCCGAAGGATGTAGGTATCGACGACAATTCGATTGTACTTACCGCACGCTCGGGCCGTGCAGCTCTGAAGCATCGTCTGCATGTGAACGGAGTGGACATCAACGACGAAAAGAAACTCGATGCCATCTACGAGAAGTTCCTCCAACTGGCCGACCAGAAGAAAGAAGTGAACGATGCCGACGTTCTGATGCTTGCCGGGGCTGATACTGCCGAGGCACATGCCGTGAAGCTCGACTTCCTACAGGTAACCACGGGTAAGGGCGTGAAGAGCGTTGCATCGATAGGGCTCGATATCAGTGGGCAGAAGTTCGAGGCAGCCGCTTCAGGAAACGGTCCTGTAGATGCCGCTATCAAGGCTTTGAAGCGCATTATCATGAAGCAGATGACGCTGAAGGAGTTTACTATACAGGCTATCTCGAAGGGCAGTGACGATGTGGGTAAAGTACACATGCAGGTAGAATACGACGGCGGTCTCTACTATGGCTTCGGGGCTAATACCGACATTGTGACAGCTTCTGTTGAGGCATACATCGACTGTATCAATAAGTTTAAGCGTCCCAACCCCTCACTCTGAGATAAGACAGCACATACCCTTACAATTATTAAGATAATGATTATGGATAAAAACAACGAGCAAATTAGGTTTCACGGGAGTGATGAGGGACACACCCTTTTCGACAAAATATGGGACCGGCATGTGGTACAGATTGTTCCCGATGGTCCGACCCAGCTTTATATTGACCGTCTGTACTGTCATGAGGTGACATCGCCGCAGGCATTTGATGGCATGAGGGCTCGTGGACTGAAATGTTTCCGCCCCGACCATATATATTGTATGCCCGACCATAACACGCCGACCCATGACCAGGACAAACCAATCGATGACCCCGTGAGCAAGGCACAGGTAGATACCTTGGCACGTAATGCTTCGGAATTCGGACTGACACACTACGGTATGATGGATCCGTCGAATGGAATAATACACGTAGTAGGTCCGGAGAAAGGTCTGTCGCTACCGGGGATGACCATCGTATGTGGCGATTCCCACACCTCTACCCATGGAGCTATGGGAGCTGTGGCTTTTGGTATCGGAACATCTGAAGTGGAGATGGTATTGGCATCGCAGTGCATTCTTCAGCAAAAGCCGAAGTCGATGCGCATCAGCATCAACGGTAAACTCGGCAAGGGCGTATCAGCTAAGGACGTGGCTCTCTATCTGATGTCGCAGCTCACTACCAGCGGTGCCACGGGCTATTTTGTAGAGTATGCCGGTGAGGTGGTCAGCGAAATGTCAATGGAAGGACGTCTGACACTCTGCAACCTCTCTATCGAGATGGGTGCGCGCGGTGGATTCGTAGCACCCGATGAGACGACTTTTGAATATATTAAGGGGCGTGACTTTGCTCCAAAGGGTGCCGAATGGGACAAGGCCGTTGCCTACTGGAAAACTTTGAAGAGTGACGACAATGCTGTGTTTGACAAGGAACTGACATTCGATGCTAAGGATATAGAACCTCGCATTACATATGGCACTAATCCCGGTATGGGCATCGGCATCAGCGAGTCAATTCCTAAAGAAGGCGGGGTGGGTTTTGACAAAGCCCTCAATTATATGCAGTTCAAACCTGGCGAGAAACTTCTGGGTAAGAATGTTGACTATGTGTTCCTCGGTGCCTGTACCAACGGTCGTATAGAAGATTTCCGTGCGTTTGCTTCTATCGTGAAGGGAAGGAAGAAGGCCGACAACGTTATCGCTTGGCTTGTTCCAGGCTCATGGGCTGTTGACCGTCAGATACGTCAGGAAGGTCTCGACAAGGTGCTCGAGGATGCCGGCTTCGCCATACGTCAGCCGGGCTGTTCCGCTTGTCTCGCGATGAACGACGACAAGATACCTGCAGGAAAACTCAGTGTTTCTACATCTAACCGTAATTTTGAAGGGCGTCAGGGGCCTGGAGCACGAACAATACTCGCCTCACCCTTGGTTGCGGCTGCCGCTGCAGTAACAGGTGTTATCACAGATCCGAGAGAGTTGATTTAATTGATAATAGATAATCGACAATTTAACAATGGCTAAACAGAAATTCAATATAATCACAAGTACTTGCGTACCACTTCCATTGGAGAATGTAGATACCGATCAGATTATACCGGCACGATTCCTCAAGGCAACTACACGTGAGGAGAAGTTTTTTGGCGACAATCTGTTCCGTGACTGGCGTTATAATGCTGACGGAACACTGAACAGCGACTTTGTGCTCAACGATCCAAAATACGACGGAAGCGTAATTCTCGTGGCAGGAAAAAACTTTGGCAGTGGCTCCAGCCGTGAGCATGCGGCATGGGCTATCGCTGGATATGGATTCAGGGTTGTAATCAGCTCTTTCTTTGCAGATATCCACAAGAACAACGAACTGAACAATTTTGTGCTTCCGGTGGTTGTGAGTGAGGACTTCCTGGCTGAACTTTTCAGCAGCATCAGTGACAATCCTAAGATAGAAGTAGAGGTAGATTTGCCTCGTCAGACTGTCACCAACAAGGCTACCGGACGTAGCGAGCATTTTGATATCAATGGATATAAGAAGCATTGTCTTATCAACGGCCTCGACGACATTGACTTCTTAGTACAGAATCAGGCAAAGACAGAAGAGTGGGAGAGAAAAGAATTGAGATAATGGACTGTACGCTGCGCGATGGCGAGCAGACCAGTGGTGTGTCTTTTCTTCCACATGAGAAGCTCGTCATTGCTCGCATGCTCCTCAGCAAGGTTAATGTTGACCGTATCGAGGTGGCCAGTGCAGGTGTATCGGAAGGTGAACGTGAGGCGGTGAGAATGATTTGCCGCTACGCACGCCAGATAGGTAAAGGGGAGAGGGTCGAGGTGCTCGGTTTCGTTGATGGCCGACACAGCGTTGATTGGATAGCTGGTTGTGGCTGTCGAGTGATGAACCTCCTTGCCAAAGGCTCGCAGAAACACTGTATGCAACAGCTCGGAAAGACCCCTGAACAGCATATTTCAGATATTCTCGAGACTATCGGCTATGCCATAGAAAGCGGTATCAGCGTCAACCTGTATCTTGAAGACTGGTCGAACGGCATGAAAGATTCGCCCAAGTATGTGTATCAGATGGTCGATGCCTTGAAAGACTGCGGTGTACAGCGCTTTATGTTGCCCGACACCCTTGGCATCATGAACCCATTGCAGGTTATAGAATATTTCAGAAAGATGCGCCGTCGCTATCCCAATGTGCATTTTGATTTCCATGCCCACAACGACTACGACCTTGCCGTGAGTAATTCGCTTGCTGCAGTGCTTGGCGGAGTGCGTGGACTGCATGTAACGGTCAACGGGCTTGGCGAACGCTGTGGCAATGCTCCTTTGGCAAGTGTACAAGCAATACTGAAGGACCAGTTTCATGCAGTAACAAGCATTGATGAGAGTCAACTTAACGACATCAGCCATCTGGTTGAGGGATACAGCGGCATTGCCATCGCACCAAATCAGCCTATCGTGGGTGATAATGTGTTTACGCAAGTTGCCGGAGTTCATGCCGACGGTGACACCAAGAACAAGCTATACTACAATGATCTTGTTCCCGAGCGTTTCGGACGTAAGCGCGAGTATGCCCTTGGCAAAAACAGTGGCAAGGCGAATATCGCAAAGAATCTGGAAGAACTCGGACTTGAACTGACCCCGGAACAGACGCGCCGTGTGACACAGCGTATAACAGAACTTGGCGACAAGAAAGAAATCGTAACGCAGGAGGACTTGCCGTATATCGTCAGCGACGTCTTGAAACACGATGCTCCAGAAGATAGGGTGAAACTCGTAAGCTATGTCGTATCAACAGCCTACGGACTGAAACCGGGAGCTAACATCAAGGTGGAAATCAACGGG
Source organism: uncultured Prevotella sp. (assembly GCA_946612625.1). Lineage (GTDB taxonomy): Bacteria > Bacteroidota > Bacteroidia > Bacteroidales > Bacteroidaceae > Prevotella. The sequence goes on along the minus strand of CAMOEW010000011.1, from coordinate 3,867 downwards.
CGACAGTATGAGGCAGCTGCAACGGGCGACGGACAATATGATGCCTTTGTGAAAGCGCTACGTTATATCTATCGGAAATATCTTGGGCGGACATTCCCCATACTCCATAATTATGTGGTGAGCATACCTCCCGGTGGCCGTACCGACGCTCTTGTACAGACGATAATCACATGGAACGACAACGGTCATCTTATACGCACGCGAGGGCTTGATGCCGACCAGACCGATGCTGCCATCAAGGCTACATTCAAGATGCTTAATATCATCGAGGAGAAGCAGTGAAAAACGAAAGAAAAAATCCGATTTATTTCGATAAGTCGGATTTTTAATGTACCTTTGCGACATGGATAAGAACATATTGCTTTCTGAACTTAATGAGAGCCAGCGCCAGGCTGTGGAGTATTGCGACGGAGCGCAACTCGTCATTGCAGGTGCTGGTTCGGGCAAGACCCGAGTGCTGACATATAAGATAGCTTTTCTGTTGGAAAGTGGCTTGAAACCGTGGAACATCCTCGCACTGACCTTTACCAACAAGGCAGCACGCGAGATGAAAGACCGTATAGGAAAGCTCGTGGGAAAAGAACGCGCACAGAGGCTCAACATGGGTACCTTCCACTCTGTATTCTCACACATACTGAGAGCAGAGGCAGAGAAAATTGGGTTCAATTCTAATTTTACAATATATGATGCATCCGACTCTGCGTCGCTGGTAAAGTCGATAATCAAAGAGATGGGACTCGACGACAAAGTATATAAGGGCTCAGCCGTGGCAGCACGTATCAGTATGGCAAAGAACCATTTGCTTTCGCCACGGGACTATATCGGCTCTACTATGATGCAAGACGACCGCCAGATGAAGCGTGACAAACTGCAGGCTGTATATGCAAGGTATGTTGACCGATGTCGCCAGGCAAATGCCATGGACTTCGACGACCTACTTGTATATACTTGGAAATTGTTCCGCAACCATGATGATATAAGGCGGAAATATGTACAGCGCTTTCACTATGTGCTCGTAGATGAGTATCAGGACACAAACTTCGTACAGCAGGAAATTGTGATGCAGTTGACAAAGGAACATCAGCACGTATGTGTGGTCGGGGACGATGCGCAGAGCATATATAGTTTTCGTGGAGCAAATATCGACAATATTCTGACATTCAACGAGGCATACGACAATGCCCGGCTCTTTAAGCTGGAACAGAACTACCGAAGTACACAGCTTATAGTGAAGGCTGCAAACAGTCTGATAAGCAAGAACAAACGGCAGATACCGAAAGATGTTTTCAGCCGCAACGAGCATGGAGAGCGCTTGAAACTCTCCGAAGCATACAGCGACAAAGAAGAGGCGATTATAGTGGCAAAAAACATTGAAGAAATCCGGCGTGTCGAGCACTGCGAATATAGTGACTTCGCCATCCTATACCGCACCAATGCACAGAGCCGAACGTTCGAGGAGGAACTGCGCAAGCGTGGTATGCCTTACAAAATCTACGGTGGACTGAGTTTCTATCAGCGCAAAGAGATAAAAGATGTGATTGCATATTTCAGACTTGTGGCAAACAAAGACGACGAGGAAGCTTTCAAGCGTATTGTCAACTATCCCACACGCGGCATCGGGGCAACGACTGTAAATAAAATCATCGAAGGAGCAAACCGCTACGGAGTGAGCCTATGGCAGATAATAGAGCAGCCCGGATTATTTCCGATAGGACTATCCAAGACGACCTATACGAAAATTGACAGTTTCCGCCAGATGATTGCTGGATGGGCGGAGCGCATGGATACCGACGATGCATACACACTCGGACACGATATTATAATAAGCAGTGGAATAAGTCGCGACTTATATTCGGGTAAGGCTCCTGAGGACATCTCGCGTCAGCAGAATCTGGAGGAATTTCTCAACAGCCTACAAGACTTTGTACAGACACGTCGAGAAGAGAGTGGTGAAGAACACACTTACATCAGCGACTTCCTACAGGAAGTGGCATTGCTGACCGACCTCGACAGCGACAAGAGCGAAGATATACCAAAGGTGACGCTGATGACCATTCACAGTGCTAAGGGACTTGAATTTCCTACAGTGTTCGTTGTCGGACTTGAGGAGAACATATTTCCCTCGCCACTAAGTACCAACTCGATGCGCGACTTGGAAGAGGAACGCCGCCTGCTCTACGTAGCCATTACGCGTGCAGAGAAACATTGCTTTCTGACTTGTGCACAGAACCGCTTCCGCTATGGACGCATGGAGTACGATACTCCTTCAAGATTCATCATGGACATCGACCAGACACTAATCGAGCGAGCCGAGCATTATTCCTTACGAGCGAGCCGGCCGGCTAATCGCTGGGAGCAGAACCCAAGGCCCGTAGCAACACAGTTCCGAGCAGACCCTAAACCACGTATAGTGGCTCCGAGAAAGGAAGAATATTCTGTTGACCCCTTCTCCGACGGATTCAAACGGCAGCTTAGCATTGCTAACGGGAGACAACGTCCTACGACACCCACCCATGGCGAAGAATGTGCCATTAACGAAGGTGCTACCGTGGAACATCAGCGCTTCGGAATAGGAACAGTGGTGAAGGTAGAGGGCACGGGTGAGAACAGGAAAGCAACTGTAGAGTTCCGAAATGTAGGGACGAAACAACTGCTGTTAAAATTTGCAAAGCTCAGAATAGTGTGATTATAATTCAGACAGTTTCTAATAAGTCAAGAAACTTTTGACAGCTAAAGTGCCTCATCGTCTGGACGTTCCGGACGATGGGGCATCTTTGGCAGATGACGCTTGCGACGAATGTAGTCGGCTTTACGCTGTTCGTATTCGACGTAATGTCGTTCAAGGAAATTATCGGCCATCAACGTACTAATCCTTTCTGAAACGGTTGTAAATGACATATAGCTTCACAGGGTCGTGATTGGGATCGCCTGCCTTTACCAAACGGCAACTCGATAATCCCATTTCATTGCTTATCGAAGCTGTTGTTGTACTCGTCGAGCTGCTTGTCTTGCGGGTTACTGGTATGAGCAACACTTTGTTCCAATTGGGAGAGGAGCTACGATTATGGTACATTTGAACAATAAGAGGAGCTATATTGTTGAACGTATAACAGTTCTTTGAATCGAGGGTTGCTATAAACGAGTTCAGGTTGTTCTCGATGCTCTTCTTCTCGAAAAACGGTATCATACTGTCAACAGGAAGCATAAGAACCGACGTTGGAGCACTAATGCGCGAAGCTTCGTCGCGCTGATTGTACTTCTGGAATGAAATTTCTACAAGGCTGAGCGAATCGCGTGTGTGGTTGTGCATAACCTCTTCGACAGGCAGCGTAACCTCGGTAAACACTCCGGCCGGAGTCTTGAGATAAGTGCATAGAGTGTCCTCGGCAACAAGACGGTGAATCTGGGCTGTGTCGTTCTTGATAGTATTGGTAATCATTACCTCTTCAGTGCCGGAGAGGGTAACTATCTGGTTTTGATGGCCTACTAACGAATCGCCTACGGTCTTGGCATATTTGATATGGAACAGCAACTCTGTGGTATATACTTTCGACATCACTCCCGTGCCGTCAGTAGTCTTGATATAAAATCCGGGAAGAACATATTGGTTGAACTCGTAGTTGTTGGTGAAATAGTGAGGATTTGCCTTGTATGACTCGTAGAAATAATGTCCGATATTGTTGTATTTACGGTAGCTGCCGTCGGCATTTTTCTTATAATAGGGCTTGTTGAGTGGAATCCTAATGTAGCTCAGATTGGTACCATCGATAATTTTTGACCGTTCCTTGGCACTAAGCGTAAGGTCGAGTGGGGTATAGGTCTTTCTCACCACAAGCGCGGAATCATCGTTGCGAAGCAGTTGTTCCT
>CAMOEW010000010.1 GCA_946612625.1 uncultured Prevotella sp. | reverse complement strand
ATTATATCTACACAAAAAAGAGACTTCACTTTCGTTCTGTCTCTTCTTTTGTGACGCCCGAGGGATTCAAACCCGCAACCTTCTGATCCGTAGTCAGATGCTCTATTCAGTTGAGCTAGGGCGCCTCATTTGTGATTTGCGTGTGCAAAGGTACAAACTTTTCGGCAAACCACAAAATTTTTCTCGCTTTTTTTCAGAAAAAAAATGCAATTTATTTTTTTTTGCAGCATTTCTCCTATATTTTCAGCTCTTTCATTATCTCACTCATGCGCTGCAATGTTGAAATACGCGTCGGTACGAGCGGCAGTCGCAGAATGTTCTTGATCATACCCATTTCGCTGAGCATTGCTTTCACTCCGGCAGGATTGCCATCGATGAAAAGCAGCGAAAAGAGATCGGTAAACCTGTGGTGAATCTTTCTTGCCCCATCGTATTCACCCCTCATCTGCAGACGAATCATCTTAGAAAACTCCTTGGGCAGAGCATTTCCGATAACGCTGATAACGCCAACAGCCCCACAGCTGATCATCGGGAAGGTCAGTGCGTCGTCGCCACTGATTACATCAAAGTCGCGTGGCTTATTCTTGATAATTTCATCCACCTGCTCCAAATTTCCGCTGGCTTCCTTGATGGCCACAATGTTATTGCAGTCGGTGGCAAGCCTGACGGTGGTCTCTGCCTTCATATTTATACCCGTGCGCCCAGGTACATTATATAATACTACCGGCAGTTTTGTTGCTGTTGCGATAGCCTTGAAGTGTTGGTAGAGCCCCTCCTGCGACGGTTTATTGTAATAGGGGCAAACACTGAGCACACCATCGATACCACGGAAGTCGCCGGTCTTAAGCTCCTCTACCACGGCTGCTGTATTGTTGCCACCGCATCCCATTAGTATAGGGATACGCCCTGCCACCTTATCAACCACGAGATTCTTTATCTCAAGCTTTTCATCGGCAGTAAGCGTAGGTGTTTCACCTGTCGTTGCCAATATACACAGAAAATCGGCACCATTTTTCAATTGATAGTCAAGCAGATTACGCAGCGAGGCGTAATCCACCGAACCGTCTTCGTTGAACGGGGTAATGAGCGCTATGCCCAGTCCCTTGAAGATATTATGCATCATATAATATGGAAATATCGTTTATCTTTTCGGCTGCAAAATTACAAAAAAGATTGCAATATGTTGCCTATTCTCTCGTTATTTATTTCAAAAAACACATTTTTTAGTCATCAGCCTGCCGTTTCTGCATATTTACCAGAAATAATGTCAGAAGGATTCGCTGCAAATGTCCGCGCCCCGATGGATTCCAGGAATTCACGCGAGCGGAATCCCCACAATACCGAAATACACGAAAGTCCTGAGTTGCGAGCCGTCATGAAGTCAACGTCGCTGTCGCCAACATACACGGCCGACCGGCGCAGCTCGGCTATGCTCGTACCCGTAATCCTTTCCAGCTGCCGGAATGCTTCGTTCACGGTGTCGGGGGCAGGCTTCTTCCTTATTCCCTCAGCCTCGTGTTCGCCTATTGCCACAGGTATCAGAGTGCCGAAGAAATGGTTCACCAATTCTTGCGTTGCAGCATAGAACTTATTACTCACCACTGCCAAGTTCTTGCCACGCCGATTCATTTCACGAAGCATCGGAACGATGCCGTCATAGGGAGCTGTAGTGTCGAGCGAATGCTCCATATAGTGACGTCTGAAAATACTGAATGCCTCGTCGAACAAAGGATTGCTGTCGCCTCCGGGAACGGAACGCTCCATCAGTTTTCTCACTCCGTTGCCAACGAAACAGCGGATTTCGTCAACCGTGTGCTCCGGCATTCCGCACGACCGCAACGCAAAGTTAGTGCTTGCAGCCAGGTCGCCAAGGGTATTAAGCAGAGTACCGTCGAGGTCGAAGATATATGTATTGTATTCTTTCATCCCAACACAAAGGCATCAGCTAAATCCTCGGACCGAATATCGCTGTGCCTACGCGTACCATAGTACTGCCGTGGGCTACGGCAAGAAGATAGTCGTGACTCATACCCCACGACCGTTCACGGAACCAAGGGGCATCGGCGAAATACTTTGCCTTCACCTCGTCGAAGATGGCTGCGGCAAGATCGAACTCAGAGCATATCTGGCTTTCGTCGTCGACATTGGAGGCCATCATCATCAGCCCGCAGATGCGCACATGACTCATCGAGCGCCACTCTCCACCGTCGAGCAAGTCGAAGAGGTCGTCGCGCCGCAATCCGTACTTCGTCTCCTCCTCGGCAATATGCAGTTCGAGCAATACATCAATAACCCTGCCGTTGCGAGCGGCGTGCTTGTCGATCTCGCGAAGCAGCTTAAGCGAATCTACCGCCTCAATCATGCTGATATAGGGAGCAATATACTTAACCTTGTTGGTCTGCAGATGACCGATGAAATGCCAGCGGATGTCTTTCGGCAGTTCTTGATACTTGCGCGACAGCTCCTGCTCATGGCTCTCGCCAAATACGCGCTGCCCTTCATCGTAGGCGGCGACAACATACTCTGAGGGATGATACTTGCTGATTGCCACAAGCTGTACTCCCGTAGGCAGATTGCCGAGGACCTGCCTGAGATTTCCCTTTACATCATAGTTCATTTATGATTTGGCCTCCTCCTTTTTATATTCAAAAACATCCATTAGTGTCGTCTCCTGAACAGAGCTGATCACAAAGTCAATCATCGTCTCGCCCATAACCGAATCGATATTCTTCACAGCACCGTTGAACGACCCGGCATTAACCAGATAATAAACATTGCTGCGTTTCTCCTTCTCGCTCTTTTCGTCGATAGTTATGAACTGCAACTTTGCCTTGTACCATTTGTCGGCACTGTCGTCGTCGCTGAAGAATATCTCCTTGTAAGTTGACTTCTTGATATCAGCCACGTCAAACTCGCCACTGATATACGATGACATCTCCTCAATGATGCGCTCCTCGGCCTCGGAAAAACTGAGGGCATCAACTACGTATGACTCTGTGACTTTCTTCGGGAGTCCGTCGTCCATCACTTTCTCATAACGGATTTTACACTCAAACCATATTGCTGTTCTGCTTCTCATAAGTTTATATTTGTAATTATTTATTTCTTTGGTTTCTTTGCCTCTGTGATGCGGTCGATAATACTGGCAGCTATACTCTGACTCTTTGCATCGTCGAGTCCCGACTCATCAGCCAAACGCAGCTGTATGTCCTGCAGCTTCTTTGACGCTTCCTCGCTGTGAGAGAGAAACTGCGACTGCCCCGATGCCATCGACTTGTTGCTATACAGTTCGTCGAGTATGCGCTCCGCTTCCTGCTCGAAGCGTTTACGGAAAATCTGTTCGCTCTTTGCCTGATACATAGCCATAGAGTCACGCATTGCAGGACTGATATCACTGCCGTCGATGATTCCCATGTCCTTGTAAGGATCGAAACCATGCTCATATAGTTCATCAGTAGCCTTCTTCGGTGCCGGCTTGACATACTCCACCTCGACAGGTTCGGGTATCATAGAGAAATATATACCTACAACGACAGCGGCAACGGCAATAGCTGTCAACAGAGATATAGCCTCTGATCGCATGCGACGACGGCGATTGATGTCACGCCACATCTTGTCGGCAGTCTCGTAACGGTCCTCAGGCGACTCTTGAGTGGCTTTGCCTACAACACTCTTCAAAAACGACGGCATATTAGATTCGCGGAAAAGCCACTCTATAAGCTTGCCAATGGAATAGATGTCGCAACGTTGGTCAATGCTTCCGGAATTCATCACCTCGGGAGCCACGAAGTATTCGGTACCATCACAGTAGAGGTCATAAGGATTGCTCATCGCAAGAAAACGAGAACCATGAACAAGAAGCAACGGAGTGTCACTGTTTTTACGCAAGAAAACCGTCTCAGGAGAAAAACATACGTGCCACAGACCCTTCTCGTGAAGCAACGAACTGATGCGCAGCAGGTCGCCAATGATAGTGTAGAGGAAAGAGTCGCGCAGCACTGCTGCTGGATGATCGATTACATACTCCTTCAGCGACACGAAGGCACCATGCTCCAATTCGAGCGTGATATGACTGTCGTCGCGCTTTACAAGATTATAGTGCAGTTGCGACGAATTCATGAATTTATGGTTCTGGTCGCTGTCGGCTTCGAGAGCCTTGGCAAAGACGATATTGGAAGACAGACGCTCATATACATCAACCACATATACATACTTGCCACCTGACTGAGTGCGGTAGAACTTTCCGTAAGGCAGGCTCAGCTTCCCGGAATCATCGCCTCTGCGCGAATCTATCAGCTCTTCGTAATTCATATTCTCTTCACTTACCGAAAATTAAAAAAAGCGGTGCAAAGATACAACTTTTTCAGCAAATGATACACGGAAAAAGAAATAATTTCGTTAACTTTGCACCCGATTTTTATTAAATTAGGAAAAAAGATGCCGGAAATATCCGTTAGAGGACTGGAAATGCCTGAGTCGCCTATAAGGAAACTCGCTCCTCTTGCAGCCGCTGCAAAAAAACGCGGCACAAAAGTATATCACCTGAACATCGGACAGCCTGACCTGCCCACACCGCAGGTGGGACTCGACGCGCTGAAGCACATTGACCGTACTATTCTTGAATACTCACCGTCGCAGGGCTATCTTTCATATAGGGAAAAGCTCGTGGATTATTATGCCAAATACAACATCAACGTAACTGCCGACGATATTATTATTACAAGCGGAGGAAGTGAAGCTGTACTATTCGCATTCATGAGCTGTCTGAACCCTGGCGACGAGATTATCGTGCCGGAACCGGCATACGCCAACTACATGGCATTTGCCATCTCTGCCGGAGCTAAGATACGTACTATTGCGACAACCATCGACGAGGGTTTTTCGCTGCCTAAAGTGGAGAAATTCGAGGAGCTGATCAACGACCGGACACGAGCCATAATGATATGCAACCCAAACAACCCTACCGGATACCTATATACACGACGAGAAATGAACCAGATAAGGGACATGGTAAAGAAGTACGACCTGTACCTCTTCTCCGACGAGGTGTATCGAGAATACATATACACCGGTAGCCCCTATATATCGGCGTGTCATCTGGAGGGTATCGAACAGAACGTAATACTAATCGACTCAGTGTCGAAACGCTACTCAGAGTGCGGAATACGCATCGGAGCACTCATCACCAAGAACAAGGAAGTGAGACAGGCAGTGATGAAATTCTGCCAGGCAAGACTCTCACCGCCACTCATAGGACAGATTGTTGCTGAAGCATCGCTTGATGCACCAGAAGAATACTACCGTGACGTTTACGACGAATATGTGGAACGTCGTAAGTGCCTTATTGACGGGCTTAACCGAATACCGGGAGTATATTCGCCCATTCCAATGGGAGCATTCTACACGGTAGCCAAGCTACCCGTTGATGACGCGGAAAAGTTCTGCCGTTGGTGCCTATCGGAATTCACCTATGAGGGCGAAACCGTAATGATGGCACCGGCTGCAGGCTTCTACACCACTCCAGGAGCCGGCATCAACCAAGTGAGAATAGCATACGTACTGAAGAAGGAAGACCTCTGCCGGGCACTCATTGTGCTTCAGAAGGCTCTTGAGGCATACCCAGGACGAACAGAATAGTACACACGATTGCCAGTTGTAGATTAACAATTAATGCATCTCCCACTCTACCTCGCAAGACATATTTACAAGAACGACGGCGACAAGCACAAAGTCAGCCGCCCTGCTGTTCATATTGCAACGGCAGGCGTGGCGATAGGGCTGGCTGTAATGATTGTAACGGTGGCGGTGGTGTTAGGATTCAAACACACTATCAGAGACAAGGTGATAGGATTCGGCAGCCACATTCAGGTAGAGAACTTCATGACACTGCAGCAGAGCGATGCCTACCCCGTATGTATTGGCGACAGCATGATGAGAATGCTAAAAGGCATTGACGGCATAAAACACGTGGAAAGATTTGCCAACACTCAAGGAATACTCAAGACCGATGCCGACTTCCTCGGAATAATATTCAAAGGTGTTGGCCAGGAATACGACATGACATTCCTAAGAGACAACTTGACAAATGGAGATATTCCACACTTCAGCGACTCGACAAGCTCAAACAAAATTCTCATATCAAGAATGACAGCCAACAGACTGCAGCTAAGAACGGGCGACCATCTGTATGCCTATTTCATTGGAGAAGATAACGTGAGGGCAAGGAAATTCAGCGTGGCTGGCATCTACGAGTCGAACATGTCGCAGTTCGACAAGGCATTTTGCTATACCGACATCTACACCACCCGGAAACTGAACGAATGGAGCAATGACATGTGCAATGGAGCAGAACTCATCGTTGGCGACTTCGGCAGAATAGAACAAACGGCACAGAACGTCATAGAAAAGGTAAACCGGACCCAAGACCGGCTGGGACAGACTTTCATGTCACAGACCATATACGAAGCATATCCCAATATCTTCTCTTGGTTAGAACTGCTCGACATGAACGTATGGATAATACTCGCGCTGATGGCGTGCGTGGCAGGCGTTACTATGATCTCTGGTTTGCTTATCATCATACTCGAACGTACACAGATGATCGGAACTCTCAAGGCACTGGGAGCCGACAATACCACTATCCGCCATACATTTCTGTGGTTCGCTGTATTCGTAATCGGAAAAGGACTGATTATCGGAAACGTCATAGGTATCGGACTCGTAATATTGCAACAGGCTACAGGCATCGTCACACTCGACCCGCAAACATACTACGTCAGCAAGGCACCAACAGAACTTAACATTCCATTGACATTAATGCTCAATATTGCAACACTTTTGGTCTGCATAACTGTTCTAATTGCCCCAAGTTATGTCGTATCTCACATCAAACCGGCAAAATCTATAAGATTCGAGTAAAATACTGCACATTTTTTTTGGAAATGTGCAAGAAATAAATTACCTTTGCACAAATTTTTGTAAATTGTGCAATGAATACTTTTGTGAGTTTCAATTCTTATATTGAAAAATCTATAAAGCAGAACTGGAACCTGGATGCTTTGACTGACTATCAAGGCATCACTCTACAGTATCATGACGTAGCAAGGAAGATTGAGAAGCTACACATTCTTTTCGAAAACAGCAACGTGAAGGAGGGTGACAAAATCGCCATCTGCGGTCGCAATAGTGCTAACTGGGCGGTGGTTTTCCTTGCCACACTGACATACGGTGCAGTGGCGGTGCCGGTGCAGAACGAATTCAGTGCAGAACAGATTTACAACGTGGTGAACCACAGTGAAGCCAAACTTCTATTCGTGGGCGATTACGTCGTGAAGGCTATCAATGCCGACGAGATGCCGGCACTCGAAGGGGTTATTTTCATACCAGACTTGTCGTTAGTAATGTCGCGGTCGGAAACACTGACACACGCGCGCGAACATCTTAATTTAATGTTCGGTTCTAAATACCCCAACGCATTCAGGGCAAACGACGTTACCTACCATAAAGACGAAGCCGACGAAACTGCCATCATCAACTATACCAGCGGAACAACAGGATTTTCGAAAGGGGTGATGATACCATACAGGGCAATTTGCGGAAACCTCGAATACTGCATAAAAATGCTTGGCGAACATGTGCCACACGGCAGTTCGACGCTGAACATGCTGCCTATGGCCCACATGTATGGCATGGCATTCGAGTTCTTCTTCCCATTTGTACATGGTTGCCACCTCTCTTTCCTCACACGACTGCCCTCGCCTGCAGTAATTGCGCAGGCAATAGCAGAAGTCAAGCCATACGTCATCGTGGCCGTACCACTCGTAGTGGAGAAAATAATACGCAAGCAAGTGTTCCCACTCATTGACAGCAATGTCATAAAGATGCTGTTGAAAATGCCGGTAGTGAACAAGAAAGTGAAAGAGCGAATCTGTGAACTGGTGAAGACAATATTCGGAGGCAATGCCTATGAGGTGATAGTGGGGGGAGCCCCACTTAATCAGGAGATTGAAGATTTTCTTGTCTCGATAGGCTTTCCCATTACCGTTGGTTATGGCACCACTGAATGCGCTCCACTCATCTCCTTCAGCGACTACCACGACTTCGTTCCCGGCAGTTGCGGAACGCCCGTTGACAACATGGAGGTTAAGATACTAAGCAGCCGCCCACAGGTAATTCCAGGAGAAATTGTTGCAAAGGGAAAAAATGTGATGCTTGGATACTATAAAAACGAAGAAAAGACTCGCGCCACCATTGACGAAGACGGATGGTACCACACCGGCGACCTTGGAACAATGAGTGCCGACGGACATATATTCATTAAGGGAAGAAAAAAGAACATGCTGCTCGGAGCTAACGGCCAGAACATCTATCCGGAGGAGATCGAAGACAAGCTTGGATCGATGGCCCTCGTCAGCGAATGCATTGTAATACAGCGAGGCGAAAAGATAATTGCACTCGTGCATCCCGACTACGACGAGGCAACAGCAATGAACTTCTCGACAAGCGACCTGCAAGGAATAATGGAGCAAAACAGGAAAGTACTCAATGCGGAACTTCCCACATTCAGCCGACTGGCAGCAATTGAAATCCAAGAAGAGGAGTTTGCCAAGACACCAAAAAAGAGTATTAAACGATACCTATACAACTAAAATCCAAAACAAAAGAAATATGGAACACGTACCAAGTTTTAATGCCATACTGGAAAAAAGCATAAAAGACAACTGGGATCTTGATGCCCTTACAGACTACAAGGGTGCAACATTGCAATATCACGACGTAGCAAGGAAAATAGAGAAACTGCACATTATGTTCGAGAACAGCGGAGTGGAGAAAGGCGACAAAATAGCACTCTGCGGAAGAAACTGCGCACACTGGGCAGTAGCCTTCCTGGCTACGCTCACCTATGGTGCTGTCGCAGTACCTATACTACACGAGTTCATGCCCGACCAGATACACAATATCGTGAACCATAGCGAGGCAAAACTGCTATTCGTGGGCGACCATGTGGCTACAATCATTGACCCGACACAGATGCCAAAGCTTGAGGGTATAATCAACAACCCCGACTACTCGCTCATGCTCTCACGAACCGACAAACTTACATACGCACGAGAACATCTGAACGAAATGTTCGGAAAGAAATACCCGAAGTATTTTAGAAAGGAACACGTACATTATTATATAGATGAAGACCCCGACGAACTGGCACTCATCAACTATACCAGCGGGACAACTGGATTCTCAAAGGGAGTAATGATACCATACCGTGCCATCTGGAGCAACTGTGATTTCGCATACAGCGTACTAGGAAAAACAATCAACCGTGGCGACAAGGTGATAAGCATACTGCCAATGGCACACATGTATGGAATGGCCTTCGAGTTCGTTTTTGAATTCATTCACGGATGCCACATTTTCTATCTTAACCGCATACCGTCACCGGCCATCATAGCACAGGCTTTCGCAGACGTGAAACCGGCAATTATCATTGCCGTTCCGCTTGTAATAGAGAAAATCATAAGGAAGAAAGTGTTCCCGAAAATTCAGAACAACCGAATGAAACTTCTCCTAAACATGCCAGTAGTAAACAGGAAAGTGCATGAGAAAATCTGCGAACAGGTGGTCAATGCTTTCGGAGGAAAGTTCTACGAAGTAATCATCGGTGGAGCCGCATTCAACCAAGAGGTGGAGTCGTTCCTAAAGAAAATAGACTTCCCATATACCGTTGGCTATGGAGCCACGGAATGCGCTCCTATTATATGCTATGCCGACTGGCATACATTCAAGCAAGGCAGTTGCGGAAAGGCAGCCTTGCACATGAAAGTGAAGATTGACTCGCCCGACCCACAGAATATTCCAGGAGAAATAATGACCAAAGGACTTAACGTCATGCTCGGTTACTACAAGAATGAAGAAGCTACAAGAGAAGCCATCGACCGCGACGGATGGTTCCATACAGGCGACCTCGGAACAATGGACTATGAGGGCAACGTATTCATCAACGGACGCTCGAAAAACATGCTTCTCGGTGCCAACGGACAAAATATTTACCCGGAAGAAATAGAAGACAAGCTTAATTCGATGACTCTCGTCGTGGAGAGCGTGGTTGTACAGCGCGATTCAAAGCTCGTGGGATTGGTATATCCCGATTATGACGAGGCAAAGGCTATAAATCTTAATGCCGACGATATAAAGAACGTAATGGAACAGAACCGACAGCAACTGAACCAAGTACTACCTGCATACGAGAAAATAGCCGAAATCGAAATACAAGAAAAGGAATTTGAAAAGACGCCGAAGAAAAGCATCAAGAGATACATGTATCAGTGAACGACAGCAAGATAATAATCGACCCAGTATTCGGATTCATAAAAATCCCGAGAGGACTGCTTCTCAACATCGTAAAGCATCCTCTTATACAACGACTTACAAGGATAAACCAGCTCGGACTGGCATCTGTTGTATATCCATCGGCACGCCACACACGCTTCCAGCATTCCATCGGAGCATTCCACCTGATGAGTGAGGCGGTTATGTCATTGCAACTTAAAGGGAACTTCATCTTCGACTCAGAGGCTGAAGCCGTAGAAGCAGCAATACTAATGCACGACATAGGACACGGGCCTTTCTCGCACGTACTAGAAAATACGCTTATCAAAGGTATCTCGCACGAGGACATTTCGCTGATGATGATGGAACAGATAAACCGTGATATGGGAGGACAACTGAACCTTGCAATAAGTATTTTCAAAGACGAATACCCCAAACGGTTCCTTCACCAGCTTATCAGTTCACAGCTCGATATGGACCGGCTGGACTATCTCAGACGAGATTCTTTTTTCACCGGAGTAACTGAAGGAAACATCGGTAGCGCAAGAATAATAAAGATGCTCAACGTGGACGACGACAGACTCGTTGTGGAGTCAAATGGGATATACTCAATAGAGAATTTTCTCACATCAAGACGGCTGATGTACTGGCAAGTATATCTGCACAAGACTGCGGTGGCGTACGAAAAAATGCTCATCAACACACTCATGAGAGCAAAGCATATTGCCATGGAGGGACATAAAGTATTTGCACCTCCTGCACTGAGATACTTTCTATATAACAACGTTGATGCGCAGTGGTTTGAAAACCACAGCGAAGCTCTGACGATGTATGAGGAGCTGGACGACAATGACATCTGGAGCAGTATGAAAGTATGGAAACACAGCAACGACAAAATTCTTGCCACTCTCGCAGACGATATGCTAAACAGGAACATATTCAAAGTAGAAGTGCATGAAAAACCTATAAAAGAAGAACAGATATATGAATTGAAACAAACTATTGCAGAAAAACTGAACATCAAGGAGGAAGAAACGGACTACTTCTACAGCGTGAATACTATTGAGAAAGACATGTACGACACCAACGATGACAGTATCACTATTCTTTACAAAGACGGGACAAAAAAAGACATTTCTGAAGCATCAGAAATCATAAACGTTAATCTTCTATCAAAAAAAATACGAAAATATTATCTCTGTTATCAACGAGTTTGAACTTTTTTTGTTATCTTTGCACCAAATATTTGCAATTAACAAAAATAATGGAATTTTCAGCTAAACAAATAGCCTCGTTTATCGGCGGCAGAGTGGAAGGAAACGAAGATGCCACAGTCAACACTTTCGCAAAAATCGAAGAGGGTAAGGAAGGAGCTATCTCGTTTCTCTCAAACCCAAAATATATCCAGTACATATACGACACAAAATCAACTATAGTACTCGTTGATGACAGTTTGGCTTTGGAAAAGCCTGTGAGCACGACGCTCATACGCGTTAAGAGCGCATATGAAAGCGTAGCTAAATTGTTGCAGCTATACGCATCGACAATGCCTCGGAAAACAGGCATTGACAAACTTGCTTACATCTCACCCAAGGCAATAATCGGGCAAGACGTATATATTGGCCCCTTCGCATGTATCGGCGACGGAGTCGTCATAGGCGACAGAGCAATGATATATCCACATGCTGTGATTGGGGACAAAGTAACCATTGGAGAAGAGTCTGTTATCTATCCCAACGTAACCATTTACGAAGGCTGCATATTAGGAAAAAATGTGACAATTCACTCCGGCACGGTCATTGGTGCCGACGGTTTCGGGTTCGCACCCAACCAAGAAGGTTATGACAAGATTCCGCAAATAGGAATTGTTGTCATAGAAGACAATGTGGAAATAGGAGCTAACACCTGTGTTGACCGCTCAACGATGGGAAGCACCATAATACACAAAGGAGTAAAACTCGACAATCTGATACAAATAGCCCACAACTGCGAAATAGGCGAAAACACAGTCATGTCAGCACAAGTAGGAGTGGCAGGAAGTACGAAGGTAGGTTCTTGGTGCATGTTCGGAGGACAGGTAGGCCTGGCAGGCCACCTGCATATTGGTGACAAAGTTAACCTCGGAGCGCAATCGGGAGTACCAGGTAATATTAAAGAGAACAGCACCCTGATTGGAACACCGCCTATGGAACCCAAGGCTTATTTCAAGTCGCAAGCCTTGTTCCGTCGGCTACCCGATATTTTCAAGCAATTAAGTGATTTGCAGAAAAAAGTAGAAGAATTGGAAAAGAAGTAAAGATATGATGAAACAAAAGACACTTAAAGGCAGTTTCTCGCTCTTCGGCAAAGGTCTCCACACAGGATTGAGCCTCACTGCGACATTCAACCCAGCACCGGAAAACAGCGGTTACAAAATACAGCGCATTGATCTCGAAGGACAGCCAATCATTGATGCAATAGCAGAAAATGTGGTTGATACAAAACGAGGCACCGTTATCGGCAAAGGCGACGTTCGGATATCAACCATCGAACACGGTATGTCGGCACTATATGCACTTGGCATAGACAACTGTCTCATACAGGTTAACGGTCCTGAGTTTCCGATTCTCGACGGAAGTGCAATAAAGTTTGTAGAGAAAATCAAAGAAGTAGGTATAGAAGAACAGAATGCACCAAAAGACTGGTATATAATTCGCAAGAAAATAGAGGTAAAAGACGACGAAACCGGCTCATGTATCACTATTCTTCCCGATGACGAATTCAGCATTACAGCAATGTGTTCCTTCGAGTCAAAGTTCATCAATAGCCAGTTTGCCACTATCGACAAAGTAGAAGACTACGCCACGGAAATAGCACCTGCACGCACATTTGTCTTTGTACGTGACATTTTCCCATTACTGCAGGCTAATCTCATTAAGGGAGGCGACATGGACAACGCCATTGTAATCTACGAGAGACAATTGACGCAGGAACAACTTGACAATCTTGCAGATCAACTCGGAGTAGAACACCGCGACGCAAACGAACTCGGATATATTCAACACAAGCCACTGGTATGGGAAAACGAATGCACGCGCCACAAACTGCTAGACATAATAGGCGACATGGCTCTTATAGGGAAACCCATCAAGGGACGTATCGTAGCAACCCGTCCTGGACACACCATCAACAACAAGTTCGCCCGACAAATGAGGAAGGAAATTCGCAAGCATGAAATCCAAGCTCCCTTGTACGATCCTAACGACGAACCGATAATGGATGTAAACCGCATACGCGAACTGCTCCCACACAGATATCCAATGCAACTCGTAGATAAAGTGATAGCACTCGGAGCAACAAGCATCGTTGGTATAAAGAACGTTACAAGCAACGAGCCCTTTTTCCTAGGACATTTCCCACAGGAACCCGTAATGCCGGGAGTGCTTCAAATAGAAGCCATGGCACAATGTGGTGGTCTGCTTGTGCTGAATACGCTCGAAGAGCCGGAAAGGTGGAGCACATATTTCATAAAAATAGACAATGTAAAATTCAGGCAAAAGGTGGTACCTGGCGACACACTTATTTTCAAAGTAGATTTGCTGGCACCGGTTCGCCATGGTATTTCGTCAATGCACGGATACATCTTTGTTGGTGACCATGTCGTAGCAGAAGCAACGTTTACGGCACAAATAGTAAAAAACAAATAACCCAACTCTATTATGAATCAAATAAGTCCAATGGCTTATGTCGATCCGGCTGCAAAGCTTGGCGACAACAATATAATCGGACCGTTCTGTTACATAGACAAGAACGTGGAAATCGGCGACAACAATAAACTGTACAACAGCGTTACAGTACATACCGGCGCACGCATAGGCAACAACAATGAATTCTTTCCAGGAGCAAGTATCAGCACTAAGCCACAAGATCTTAAATTTAAAGGTGAAGAGACACTTTGCATAATTGGCGATAATAACAGCATAAGAGAGAACGTTACTCTTAGCCGTGGTACGGCAAGCAAAGGAAAAACTATAATCGGAAGCAATAATCTTCTGATGGAAAACATGCACGTAGCACACGACTGTGTACTTGGCAACGGACTCATCATTGGCAATTCTACAAAATTCGCTGGAGAAGTGGAAATCGACGACAATGCCATAATCAGCGCAACTGTACTCTGCCACCAGTTCTGCCGAATCGGAGGCTTTGTGATGGTTCAGGGAGGTTGCCGATTCAGCCTTGACATACCTCCATACATCATAGCCGGAAAAGAGCCGACTAGATTCTGTGGAGTAAATCTCGTCGGACTCAGACGCAGAGGATTCTCAAACGAAACCATCGACACCATACACGACACCTATCGCATAATATATGCACAAGGAGTTCTCAAGGACGGTATCGCTGAGGCAAGAGCCAAATATCCAGAAAGCAAAGAAGTGGCTTACATCTGTAAGTTCATCGAGGAATCAAAACGCGGAGTGATACGAGACCTGAAAATTTAAAAAATGAGTATTGAAGACACTCGTAGTTATCACCGGACCTACCGCTGTTGGCAAAACAGACCTCTGCATGGATATTGCCGAACATTATGGCATACCTATCATCAATGCAGATTCAAGACAAATATACCGTGACATGAAAATTGGAACGGCAATGCCCACTGAGGAACAACTTAAGAAAGTTCATCACTATTTCGTTGGTACACTAAATCTTGAAGACTACTATAATGCTTCGATGTACGAACAAGATGTACTGAAACTAATTAGTGAACAAAGTTGGAATATAAATCTCTTGAGTGGGGGAAGCATGATGTATATAGACGCTGTATGCAACGGTATCGATGACATACCAAATGTGGATGAAGAGACAAGAACCACGCTAAAAAAAAGACTGGCAGAAGAAGGCCTCGACAGACTACTCGAAGAACTGAAGATTCTTGACCCTGAACACTACGACATTGTTGACCACAAAAACCCAAGACGCGTTGTACACGCGTTGGAAATATGCTATATGACAGGAAAAACCTACACGTCGTTCCGAAGGCAACAGCGATGCCTCCGCCCATTCAAAATAATAAAGATAGGGCTAAACCGCGAACGCGAGGAATTGTATGGAAGGATAAACAAAAGGGTTGACATGATGATGGAAAGCGGAATGCTTGAAGAATCAAAAAAACTTTATGCAAAAAGAAATTTAAATGCCCTAAACACTGTGGGATACAAAGAATTGTTCGCCTATCTTGACGGAATTTACTCTCTCGACGAAGCAGTGGAAAGAATCAAAAGCAATACACGCCGATACGCACGCAAACAATTGACATGGTTCAAACGTGACAAAGAAATGCACTGGTTTCATCCAGATGACACAGAACATATAATGAATTTCATCAATCTCGAATATGAGAAATCTCAATGTTAAGAGTAAGTTCAGCTCGTGCTGGGCATGGTATAAGGGACTGTTTTGTGGACGCCCGTGGTACATCAAAACGATTTCTGCATTAGCCACTTTCGTTATGGCATTCATCCTCTACCTTGTGATGGTGGATATCAATTTTCTTTGGCTTTTCGGAAAATCACCAAGTCTGAGCATGATAAAGAATCCACAGACAGCACAGGCATCCGAGCTATACAGTGCTGACGGAAAACTTATAGGAAAATATTTCAGCGAGAACCGTACACCAGTAGAATTTGACGATGTAAATCCTATATTCTGGAAAACACTTATAGACACTGAAGACGAACGTTTCTTCCATCATTTTGGAATTGATTTTCAAGGAGTGTTTGCGGCACTGAAAGATGCCGTGGTGCATCACGATGCCCGAGGAGCATCAACTATCACACAGCAACTTGTCAAGAATATGTTTCGTGTTCGAACGCAATATTCCACTGGAGTACTCGGAAATATTCCCGGGGTGAAAATGCTCATCATGAAGAGTAAAGAATGGATTACAGCTGTAAAGATAGAGCTATTCTTTGACAAAAATGAAATTCTTACAATGTATGCCAATACGGTCGATTTCGGATCTAATGCATTCGGAATAAAAACAGCATGTAAGACATACTTCGGAAACACCCCGAAAGACCTCACCGTTGATCAAGCTGCTGTTCTTGTGGGAATGCTTAAGGCAACTACATACTACAATCCACTCATAAATCCAGAAAATAGCCTCAAACGCAGAAACATAGTCCTTCAGAACCTCGTGAGCCATAATGACATAACAAAAGAAGCTTACGACACTCTGAAAAACAAGCCCATAAAACTCGACTACAGCGTAGAGAGCAACTACGATGGTCAAGCAAAATATTTCCGCGAAGCTGTCGCCGCCTATCTAAAGGACTGGTGCAAAGACAATGGCTACGATTTATATACCAGCGGCTTTAAGATTTATACATCTATTGATACGCGTATGCAGAAATATGCTGAAGAAGCGGCTATCAGGCAGATGAAACAAGTGCAACGCAATTTCAATAATCATTGGGGAACTACTAATCCCTGGCAAGATGAGCATCACGTCGAGATTCCTCACTTCATAGAAGATCTTGCTAAGAAAACCCCATACTACAAGAAGCTGACTCAAAAGTTCCCCGACAACCCTGACTCCGTTAACTACTACATGAACCTCCCACATACAGTGAAGTTGTTCGACTATGAGCACGGAACTATAGAAAAAGAAATGTCGGCCATGGATTCCATCAGATATATGGAACATTTCATGCACTGCGGTTTCGTAGCAATAGAACCAGAAACAGGACAAGTAAAAGCCTGGGTAGGCGACATAGACTTTACGACATGGAAATACGACAAAGTGA
Source organism: uncultured Prevotella sp. (assembly GCA_946612625.1). Taxonomy (GTDB): domain Bacteria; phylum Bacteroidota; class Bacteroidia; order Bacteroidales; family Bacteroidaceae; genus Prevotella. Next base: position 25,046 of record CAMOEW010000010.1, on the reverse strand, counting down.
CGGCAATGCGCCAACCAGGCTCTACATTCAAACTATTTGTATATACCGAGGCGATGAACCAAGGACTGACACCATGCGACAAACGTCGCGATTCATACTTTGCGATGAAGGTGTATGACCCAATCAAAAAGGCAGAGACAACATGGGCGCCCACCAACGCCAACGGCTACTTTACAGGCGATTCCATGCCACTGAAAGCAGCCTTCGCACAGAGCATCAACTCGGTGGCAGTGAAACTTGGACAGGAAATGGGCATAAGCAACATTGCAGCCACCGCACATGCCATGGGCATTAAAAGCAAATTAGATGAGACGCCATCGTTGGCTCTCGGCTCCAGCGACGTAAACCTTTTGGAACTTGTCAACAGCTATGCTACAGCTGTCAACGACGGAAAGATGCATGAACCTATACTTGTTACAAAGATTCTTGACTGTGACGGAAATGAAATATACACAGCTCCATCTGAAGAGAAACAGGTTATTTCATACAAGAGCGCATTCCTCATGCAACAAATGCTTATGGGAGGAATGCGAGAACCCGGTGGAACTAGTATGAGTCTATGGGGATATGTAGGCAAGATAACAGATACAGAGTTCGGCGGAAAGACCGGAACATCCAACAATCACTCAGATGCTTGGTTTGTAGGTGTAAGCCCGAAACTCGTCTGTGGAGCATGGGTAGGTGGCGAGTACCGTTGCATTCACTTTAGAACCGGAGCGTTGGGACAGGGTAGCCGCACAGCATTGCCTATTTGCGGTTACTTCTATCAAGCAGTACTCTCCGACCCTACATTCAAACACTATCATGGAAAGTTTAACAAACCGAGTCAAGAAATCAATTATGAGATGTATAACTGCGCTAGCTACCGACAACGTCGTGACAGTGACTCTACGATGACCGACAGTATTACCATAGATGAGTTTGAAACAATGGATGCAAACGGCAAAATAATTCCACAAGACAATACTGACGGAACAGCAAGTCCACAACAACAAGAGAACAGCAGTATGCCAAAAAGCGAAGCAACTGAACCGAAACGAAAAGACGAAAAGACAATATGATTACTTTTCCAGTAGCAAAAATAAATCTCGGTCTGAATGTTGTGGAACGTCGTAGCGACGGTTATCACAACATTCAGACCGTTTTCTTTCCTGTACCAATTAGGGATTCTCTCGAAGTTGTGGAAATGAACCGTGATTTCCCGTCATCAATCGACTGCGACATTAAATTGACAAATATTCCAATTGAAGGAGACGAACAGCATAACCTCGTGGTCAAGGCTTACAATATGTTGAAAAACGACTTCAACCTTCCTCGCGTACACGTACATTTATATAAAGGCATTCCCACACAGGCAGGAATGGGAGGCGGCTCAAGTGACTGTGCATACATGATTACACTACTTAACAAGATGTTTTCTCTGGGGATGAGCAACGAGGAAATGGAAAAAAAAGCTACAACTCTTGGCGCTGACTGCGCGTTCTTCATCAAAAGTACGCCAGCTTATGCCGAAGGCATCGGAGAAGATCTTCATCCAATAAACCTCGACCTAAGCAACTGGTATATCGCAGTTGTAAAGCCTGACATAGCAGTCCCTACAAAGGAAGCATTTTCAAACATACGTCCACACTACCCTGCAGAGAACTGTCACAAAATAGTAATGCAACCGGTGAAGACATGGAAGGGCAGGCTCATCAATGATTTCGAGGACAATGTGTTTGCATTACATCCCGAAATAAAACAGATCAAAGAACATCTTTACAGACTTGGAGCAACCTATGCGAGCATGTCGGGAAGCGGAAGTAGCGTTTTCGGTCTGTTCCATAAACCTATCGATATACATCGTGAGTATCCCAAATGGTTCACATTCATGGGAAAATTAAATCAAGAAAACAATTATTCAAAGGAATAATTCATACTGAAACTTGCATAGTATTCAGAAAATAGTTAATTTCGCAGAAAATTTCAGATAATGGACAATCAAGTCTCCAAAAAAGAAGAACAGATTCTGATAAGAATCACAGGTCAAGACCGTCCTGGACTGACAGCATCTATCATGGGCATTCTTGCACGATATGATGCTCAGATTCTTGATATTGGCCAGGCAGACATCCACAGCACATTGTCACTCGGCATACTCATACGCATCTCAGAAAATTCGTCAGGACAGGTAATGAAGGAATTGTTGTTTAAAGCAACAGAACTTGGAGTCAACATAGGATTTGCCCCTGTCACAGACGACGAATACGAGGCATGGGTAGGCCGCCAGGGAAAGAACCGCTATATTCTCACTATCATCGGGCGTCACCTGTCGGCACGTCAGATTGAGGCAACCACAAAGGTTATAGCAAACCAGGGTCTGAACATTGACTCTATACTTCGCCTGACCGGTCGCATGAGTATTCAGAACCCGACGAAAAATATTCGTGCCTGCATAGAATTCTCATTGCGCGGAACAATCAATGATCGTAACGAAATGCAGTCCCAACTGCTGAAACTTTCCTCTAAGATGGAAATCGACTTCTCGCTACAGAAAGACGACATGTACAGACGTGCACGTCGCTTGATTTGTTTTGACATGGACTCAACTCTCATACAAACTGAATGCATTGACGAACTTGCCATAAGACACGGAGTAGGCGACAAAGTAAAAGCAATTACCGAACGTGCTATGCGAGGCGAGATAGATTTCAAAGAGAGTTTTACTGAGCGTGTGGCACTGCTGAAAGGTCTCGATATCAGCGTCATGCAGGACATTGCCGAACATCTACCCATCACAGAGGGTGCCGACCGTCTTATTTCCGTACTCAAGCGCACTGGCTACAAGATAGCTATACTGAGCGGCGGATTCACTTATTTCGGTGATTATCTGCAGCGACGCTTCGGCATTGACTACGTATATGCCAACGAACTGGAGATTGACGAGAACGGGAAGTTGACGGGCAAATACGTAGGAGAAATTGTCGATGGTCAACGCAAGGCAGAGCTATTGAGACTAATAGCACAAGTAGAGAAAGTTAATCTTGCTCAGACAATTGCCGTTGGCGACGGTGCCAACGACTTGCCGATGTTGAGCGAAGCAGGACTTGGTATTGCTTTCCATGCCAAACCCCGAGTAGCAGCTAATGCCAAGCAGAGCATCAACACCATCGGACTAGACGGAGTACTCTACTTCCTTGGATTCAAAGACAGCTATTTGGGAGAACAAGGAAAATAATGAAAGTATTTTAAAAGATTAAAGGATAAAAGAACTAATGGGTGGTTTTTTTGGTACAATTCAGGTAAAAGACTGTGTGAACGATCTGTTCTATGGAACAGACTACAATTCACATCTTGGCACAAAACGTGCCGGCATGGTAACATTCGACAAGGAAAAAGGCTTCAGTCGTAAAATTCACAGCCTTGAGCGTGACTATTTCCGTTCAAAGTTTGAAGATGAGCTCGACTCTTTCTGCGGGCAAGAGGGACTGGGGGTAATCAGTGATACAGATCCACAGCCTATAATCGTCAACTCTCATCTCGGCAGGTATGCCGTAGTAACAGTGGCAAAGATAAACAACCTTCGCGAAATTGCCTCAGAGCTTCTTGAGAAACGCATGCATCTGAGTGAGTTGTCGGCGAATAACATAAATCAGACCGAAGTTGTTGCTCTTCTGATTAATATGGGTAACAGCTTTGTTGATGGTATAAACAATGTCTATCGCAAGGTTGAAGGCTCATGCTCAATGCTCATTCTTACCGAAGACGGAATCATCGCAGCTCGCGACTGGGTAGGCCGTACCCCTATTGCCATCGGAAAGAAAGACTCTGGATATGCAGTAACGAGCGAGACATCCGCTTTTCCAAACTTGGACTTCCAGTATGTTCGCGACCTCGGCCCCGGAGAAATCATAAGAATGCACTCCACAGGCTATGAAGTGCTTCAGGAAGCCCATGACAAAATGCAGATATGCTCATTCCTGTGGATATACTATGGTTTTCCAGCAAGTTCATACTTAGACATCAACGTTGAGGATGTACGCGAACGCAATGGCGAAATCATGGGAAAAGAAGACAATACAGAAGTTGACCTTGTGTGCGGTATTCCCGACTCTGGTGTGGGAATGGCATTAGGATATGCGCATGGTCACAATGTACCATACAAACGCGCCGTTCTGAAATATACTCCTACATGGCCACGCTCGTTCACTCCAAGCAATCAGGAACGCAGGGCACTCGTTGCCAAGATGAAACTTATACCAAACCCCGCCATTCTGAAAGACCAACGCATTGCCTTCTGCGACGACTCTATTGTACGTGGCACACAATTGCGCGATAATGTGCGCACATTCTTCGACAACGGAGCAAAGGAAGTACATGTGCGTATCAGTTGCCCACCATTAGTATATGGATGTCCATTCGTTGGCTTCACTTCAAGTAAGAGCGACATGGAACTCATCACTCGCCGTATCATCAAAGACTTTGAGGGCAACGAGAACAAAAACCTTGAGCAATACTCCAACACAGGATCACCCGAATACAACCGAATGGTGGAAGAAATTCGTAAACGCCTCGGTCTTACATCTCTCAAATTCAACAAGATTGAATCTATTGTAAAGAGCATCGGACTGCCCAAATGTCAGATTTGCACCCATTGTTTCGACGGATCCAGCTGTTGTATGAAGAAAATCAGTGACGAACTTTCCCTGAAATTTGACTAAAGTAAATATACGATGAACAAACTTATCATTAATTCCTACGACGAGTTCGCTTCACATATTGGTGAAGAACTCGGCACAAGCAAATGGCTTGAAATAACACAAGATCGTATCAATCTATTTGCCGATGCAACGCTCGACCATCAATGGATTCACACTGATGTAGAACGTGCAAAGACAGAAAGTCCATATAAAAGCACTATTGCCCACGGCTACCTCACGATGTCGTTACTGCCGCATTTCTGGAATGAAATCATTGAAGTAAATAACATTAAGATGCTTGTTAACTATGGTATGGATAAAATGAAGTTCGGTCAGCCGGTGCTTACCGGCAGTCGAGTACGCATGACCACTAAACTTCACAATATTCAAAACCTGCGCGGTGTATGCAAAAGTGAAATTGAGTTCAAAATTGAAATAGAGAACCAACGCAAGCCGGCTCTCGAAGGAATAGCGACATTCCTGTACTATTTCGTGTAAAAAAACTTATACTAATGACAGAAGCATGAACTCTTTGTTCAACAATATTTAACTCAGAATCGTGAACACAAGTATAATCAATAAAAAACACCAATATAAAGTGCTCTGTCAGATAGCACTGACAATGCTTATTTTCACATCAACTATCCAGTCAGTTTCTGCACAAGAGCTGAATGTGAAATTAAACATTAACCATCAAAGCATCGGGAATACCGATGTCGGCGTATTCGAGAACCTGAAACAGACACTGGAACAGTTTATAAACGAACGCCAATGGACCGAACTGCAGTTTCAAGAGAACGAACGCATACAATGCAATTTCAATCTCACTGTAACAAAATACGACAAGTCGCAGAACATTATAGAGTGTACGGCCATTATACAAGCTAACAGGCCTGTATATAATTCACAATATAACAGCACTATATACAACAACCGCGATAACAATTTTAACTTCCAGTTCGCACAGTTCGACCAACTAAATTTCAACCCTGACAACATTGACAATCAACTGACGGCTCTCATTGCCTACTATGCCTATCTGATTATTGGGCTTGACCTTGACACATTCGCACCAATGGGTGGAACAGAAATACTCCAAAGATGTATGTATTTAGTGAATAACTGCCAGAACCTTGAATATCCCGGATGGAAAAGCTTTGAGGATTCAAAAAACAGATTTGCCATCATAAACGATTATCTTGAGGAATCAATGAAGCCATTCCGTCAACTCCAATACGACTATTATCGCAAAGGACTCGATGAGATGGTAGCCAACCCAGAACGAGGGCGCACGAATATCACAGAGGCTCTTAGCAATCTGAAACAGGCTCACGAAAACCGTCCGCTCAGCCTTTTACCACAGATATGGACCGACTACAAACGTGATGAATTGGCTAATATATACAATGGCAAGGGCACTCAAAAGGAAAAGGAAACCATTTATCAAATGCTGATGGCACTGAATGCCTCACAAAGCAACGCATGGGATAAAATTCGAAAATAGACAATGCTTACGCAACTTTACATAAAGAACTTTACCCTTATTGACACTCTTGACATCGATTTCCGGCCTGGTTTCTCAGTAATAACAGGAGAAACAGGAGCTGGAAAGAGTATCATTCTCGGAGCCATAGGCTTGCTGCTCGGACAGCGTGCCGACTCGAAAACCATTAAACATGGTGCCGAAAAATGTGTCATCGAGGCTCATTTTGAACTTTCGCATTATGACATGAAGTCGTTCTTTACAGAGAACGACATTGAATACGATGCCAGTGACTGTATAATAAGGAGAGAACTTACCACTTCTGGTAAAAGCCGTGCGTTCATTAACGACACTCCTGTGGCATTAACAATGCTCAAAGAACTCGGCGACAGACTTGTGGATATACACAGCCAACATCAGAATCTTTTGCTGAACAAACATGACTTCCAATTAAATATAGTTGACATTATTGCACAAGACAATGAACATCTTAAAACATACAATAATATATATAAACTATATTATGAGACAGAACAACAGCTTGACAAGTTGCGTCATGAGATAGAACAGAGCCGGCAGAATCTGGATTTCCTGCAGTTTCAATATGAAGAGCTCACGAATGCAAATCTCATAAGTGGGGAGCAAGAAGAGTTGGAGGCTACAAGCGAGAAAATGTCGCATGCCGAAGAAATAAAGACTGCCTTATACAATAGCAGTAACAATCTTTCAGGCGATCAATGCGGAGCTGTGAAAAGCATTAGAAAAGCACAGAACGAAATTAACAGAATAACAAATGTTATGCCCGGAGCAAGCGAACTTGCCCGAAGACTTAACACGGCCTACATTGAACTTAAGGACATTTCGGAGGAAGTGGAGTCAATGCTTGTTGACATTGCTTTCGATCCATCCGAACTTGATGATGTAAACAATCGGCTCGATCGTATATACGACTTACAAAAGAAATACCGTTGCAACAATATCAACGAACTGATAAGCCTCCGCGAAGGATTGAAGCGAAAACTTAGTGACATAGAGAACAGCGACGACACCCTCAACGAACTTGAAGCCCAACTATCACAGTACCGTAAAGACTGCCAGCATCACGCAGACATACTCACAGCACTCAGAAAGAAGGCGGCAACCGTCATTGAGAAAGAAATGCTCAGCAGACTCATATCATTAGGTATGCCGAATATAAGATTTAAAGTTGAAGTCATAAATAGCGGTTCTCTTAGTAGTAACGGGCAGGACAAAGTGTCAATGATGTTTAGCGCAAACACTTCAACACCTATGCAGCCCATAGCCCAAGTGGCTTCTGGAGGCGAGATTGCAAGAGTCATGCTCGCCATGAAAGCAATGATTAGCGGAGCCGTCAAACTGCCGACAATCATTTTCGACGAGATAGATACCGGCGTAAGCGGTAAAATAGCAGAGAAGATGGCTGAGATAATGTACGAAATGGGAGGGCAAGGCCGACAAGTCATAAGCATTACACACCTTCCCCAGATTGCAGCAAAAGGAACAAGCCATTATAAAGTTTTCAAAGAAGAAACGAACAATGGCACCACAAGTCGTATGCAACTGCTTACTGCCGACGAAAGAATCAATGAGATTGCACAGATGCTAAGCGGTTCCGACATTTCCGAAGCCGCAATAAACAACGCAAAAGAACTTCTTCGAAATTAAAAACACAAAAGATGAGAAAAATAGAATGCACAATCAATAATATTTTGATAAGTTTATCATTCATTGTTTTTATTATATCACCTAACCATGCAATGGCTCAACCCGACACCAAGAAAGTGTCGAAATCAATGTTTACGCTCAAAACGTTCAATGCCGAAGGAGCACTACTTTCAAGCAGTAATGGATTCTACGTCGGTCCAAATGGCGAGGCTGTAAGTAATTTCGAGCCATTTGTCAATGCTCATAAAGCCGTAATCATCGATGTATCAGGAAAAGAATATCCGGTAGAATGTATGCTCGGCGCTAACTATATGTACGATGTGGCCAAATTTCGCGTAAGTACAAAAAAATCGATTCCTGTGTCTCTGGCTACATCAACAGAAGATGCAGCGATCTGGATAATACCATTTAAAGGAAAGAATACTTTCAGCAGTATAGAGGCAAAGATAATAAAGGCAGAGAAAATACAAAAAGACTACGATTATTACACCATCAACATTGCAACTCCCGATGAAATGACAAGTTGTCCAGCAGTAAATTCTAATGGCGATGTCGTTGGTATGATTCAGAAGTCGGCAAAAGACAATGCCACAACGACCTCAGCCATATCATCATTATTTGCAAACGACTTGAAACTGACCGGACTGAGTCTCAACAGCAGTGAGATGAAATCAACATTTATAAAGGCCGATATTCCCGACAACTATGAACAGGCACAACTGATGCTATATATTGCCGAAAGTGCATACGACTCGCTTCGCTTGGAATCTGTAATCACAGACTTCATTCAGAAATACCCGTCATCAACCGACGGCTATATTTCAGCAGCACGCCAAGCCTACAAAGGCAACAGGTTTGCCGATATAGACAACATTATAGAAAACGGATTGAAAAAATGCGATAAAAAAGATGATTTGCACTTCAATTTCGGAAGAATGATATTCATGAAGGAGGTATATAAGGAAAGCCTTCCCTACCCTGCATGGTCACTTGACAAAGCATTCGATGAGGCAACAAAGGCGTACAGTCAGAATCCCAATGTTCAGTACCGTCAACTCCAGGCAGACATTCTCTTCACGCAACGTAAATACGATGAAGCATTCGACATGTACATGGACATAGCCACAACTCAGAAAACCCCTATAGGCTATTATCAAGCTGCTCGATGTAAAGAGCAACAACACGACACTACAACAGTCATCGCCCTTCTCGATAGTGCAATTGCAACATTCTCCAAACCATATCTCAAGGAAGCTGCTTCATATTTGTTTATACGTGCACAATGGCATATAAAACAAGGCGAATACCGTAAGGCTGTTGCTGACTACAACGACTATGAGATGACAATGGGCGAGATAAACGTGAACGACGGTTTCTATTTTCTTCGCTATCAGGCAGAACTTGAAGGGAGGATGTTCCAACAAGCACTTAATGATATCACGAAAGCATTGAACAAGTCGCCCAATAACACAGAATACATGGCAGAGAAGGCTTCGCTTGAAATAAGAGTCGGTTACTACGACAAAGCAATGGAAACAGCCAGACAGATAATATCATTGGAAGCCACTAACAGCGACGGAGCACTATTTCTCGGTCTTGCCCAATGCTTGGCAGGAAACAAATCTGAAGGTATAAAAAACCTCAACAAAGCAAAAGAGCTTGGAGATACGCAAGCTCAGTCACTTATAGACAAATACGGGAAATAAATGCAATTTAAAATGGTGGAAGTTCTTGACTACCATCATCACTATATTGTGGAAAGGTGTCATCGTGTACGACAGGAGCAACCGAACCTCCGTTTATTTTCGAGCCGACGATTTCGCCGCCCATGCTCCTTGTCTGTTTGTTATTTAGCCGCCTGTCCTCAGGATTCTCAAAACGAGTAAATTCTCCACGGAAAGTTAATAAAACATCGCCAGTTGCTCCTTTGCGGTGCTTGGCTATGATTATCTGAGCCATCCCCCTGAGGTCACGTCCATTTTCGTCTTGCAGAATGTGATAATATTCTGGGCGATGAACAAACAATACCATATCTGCATCTTGTTCAATAGCCCCCGACTCGCGCAAGTCGCTAAGTTGTGGGCGTTTGCCTTCCAGTCCTTCACGGCTTTCAACACCACGGTTAAGCTGACTGAGTGCAAGAATAGGAATATCGAGTTCCTTCGCAAGCCCTTTCAACGAACGCGATATCGTTGAAACCTCTTCCTGTCTGCTGCTAAAACGCATTCCATTCGCATTCATAAGCTGCAAATAGTCAATCATTATAATCTTTACACCATGTTCACGCACGAGACGGCGTGCTTTTGTGCGTAGCTCAAATACAGAAAGTCCTGGAGTGTCATCGACATACAATGGAGCTCCAATAAGATTATTCACACGTTTGTCGAGCCTTTCCCATTCATCAGGCAATAACTGACCGTTGAGAATCTTTGAGCCCTCAATTTCGCATGCGTTGCTAATCAGGCGGTTCACAAGCTGAACATTACTCATTTCGAGTGAGAAGAATGCCATCGGAACCTTGTAGTCGGCTGCAATATTCTTTGCCATTGACAGAGCGAAAGAAGTCTTACCCATTGCAGGACGACCGGCAATGATAACCAAGTCTGAAGATTGCCATCCGCTTGTAATATCGTCAAGCTTATTATATCCTGTAGGAACACCCGTTAGTCCGTCTTTATTCTGTGCTGCCTTTTGAATCACATCGACTGCACTCTTTATAACCGGATCGATCTGGGTGTAGTCTTTCTTCATGTTCTTCTGCGAGAGTTCGAAGAGCGAGCCTTCAGCCTCTTGCATCAATTCGTCTATGTCGATAGTGTCATCAAAGGCCTTGGTTTCAATTACACCAGCAAAGGAAATCAACTGTCGGGCAAGGAATTTCTGCGCAATTATTCGAGCATGATATTCTACATTAGCCGAAGAAGCCACACGAGTACTGAGCTCAGCTATATATACAGGTCCTCCCACCTCCTCTAAATGTCCTGATTTTGCGAGTTGGTCGGTAACCGTAAGAGTGTCAACCGGCTTTTCAGCCATACTTAGTTCCCGTATTGCAGCATAAACCATCTGGTTACGAGGTTCATAGAAACTCTCCGGATACAGGATTTCACACACAACGGCATAAGCATCCTTATCAACCATGAGGGCACCCAGTACAGCCCGCTCTACCTCCAAGGCCTGTGGCTGCAGATGAGCATATGTATTATCTATATTGACTGCTTTTTTAGCAGTCCTTCGTGGACGATTATCCTGTTCTGCCATGATATTAGCTTTGTTTCAATGGTATTGTCACCGTGAATGTTGAACCTTCGCCTAAAACAGACTCCACCTTGACATCACCTCCATTCTTTCGTGCGAAATCAGCACAGAGTTGCAAGCCGAGTCCACTACCCTCTTCCCCTTCTGTTCCGCTGGTTGACTCTCCTTTGACAAACAAGTCGTCGAGTCTGTCTGGCTCAATTCCTACGCCATGGTCGCGCACACTGACAGAAGCAAAATCTCCATCTTTCCTCGTGAACACTTCTATACTGCTGCCGTCTGGTGTGAATTTTATGGCATTACTCAGGAAATTTCGCACCACGGTTTTCATCATATCATTATCTGCACGCACAATAAGCGTTTCCGGCCAGGCCTGATATGTCAACTTTATCTTCTTGGTCTCAGCAATCATCTTAAATATATCAACAACACCAGGAATGATGTCGTCGAGATCAAGGTCTTGCAGAACGACATTGAGTCGTCCAGTCTGACTCTTTGTCCACTTCAAAAGGTTGTCAAGCAAATCGTGAGTCTCCTCCGACTCTTTGTTTGCCTTATCAAGCAGATTCCATATTTCTTCTCCGACAACATCCGGCGAAACAGCATTGACACACAGATTTAGAACCATACGAATACTTGCCATTGGTGAGCGTAGGTCGTGAGCTATTACGCTGTACATCTTGTCTCGGTTTGAAATGGTTCTGCGTAGCGCCTCGTTCTGTTCCACAATAATGCGCTTTGCCGCAACAAGCGATATCTGGTGCATGACGCGCATTACCAACTCTTCCTTATTGAATGGTTTCGTAAGAAAGTCATTAGCTCCTACTTGGAATCCATGAACAAGGTCACTGGGATTATTCAGTGCGGTAAGGAAAATAATCGGAATATCTTTTGTCTCAGGGTCCTTTTTCAAGATTATCGCCGTATCAAAACCATTTATATCCGGCATCATGACATCCAGCAAGATAAGGTCAGGATGTTCTTTCTTCGCCTGTTCAATACATGCATTACCGCAGTTGGCTGTACATACCTGAAATTTCTCGTTAGTCAATAATATCTTGAGCAACAAAACGTTGCTGACCACATCATCAACTATCAGAATCTTATATTCACTCCTATTTATCTGCGATTCCAATGTTCCACCCGATTCCATTAATAGAGATACTTTTATGGTTCTTAAGTTTATCGTGCAAAATTACACCTATTTTTCCAAAACTCCAAATTTTACAGCACTTATTTTTTCACGGGGTCAGTAGTTAACCCACACCCTAACTTTTTAAAGATTTTTCTATCCACTTCACTTAGCATGACAGTAGCATGAACCTGACAACCATCGAGCTTAGGTATGGCATCCAGTGCTTTTCTGCAATTATCATCAGTTTGACTCAGCACAGCTAAAGCTACGAGCACTTCATCAGTGTGCAACCTCGGGTTATTCCCATGGAGCATAGATGTTTTCATACGCTGAATAGGCACTATCATATCCTGCGGTATCAATTTTGTGGCGTGATCGATTCCTGCCAGATGTTTGGTAGCATTGAGCAATAGTGCTGCAGAGGGTCCGAGCAAGGCGCTTGTTTCCGCCGTAATCAGTGTACCATCTGCAAGTTCTATGGCTGAACATGGTGTTCCCGAGCGCAACTTCCTTTCATATGCGGCCACGGTGCAACGGCGATCAGCAGTTGACAATTTCATCTGTTTCATCAGCAGCGAGAGTTTGTTTATCTCTTGGTCATTGTTGCGCCCGTCAGTCATATTACATAACGCAGTATAGTAGCGGCGTATTATCTCTTGTTTCGAAGCTTCACAGCACACATCATCATCGCATATGCAGAATCCAGCCATATTTACTCCCATATCCGTAGGCGACTTGTATGGGCTGTCTCCATAAATACCCTCGAAAATTGCATTCAGCACAGGGAATATCTCAATGTCACGATTATAGTTCACTGCCGTTTGCCCATATGCCTCCAAATGGAAGTGATCAATCATATTCACATCATTCAGGTCGGCTGTAGCAGCCTCATATGCAACGTTAACTGGATGCTTTAGTGGAATGCTCCAAATAGGGAAAGTCTCAAATTTTGCATATCCCGCTTTCACGCCACGACGATTCTCATTATAAAGCTGCGAAAGGCACACTGCCATTTTTCCACTGCCTGGTCCCGGCGCCGTTACCACAATAAGCGGACGCGTCGTCTCAACATAATCGTTCCTGCCGAATCCGTCGTCTGAGTCTATAAGTTCCACATTGGTAGGATATCCCTCAATAAGATAATGATAGTAAACACGAACCTTACCAAGCCGTTCCAGTCTTTCCCTGAATGCTACGGCACTCGCCTGTCCGTTAAAATGAGTGATGACCACGCTGCTTACATATAGCCCTCTGTCTGTAAAGACATCACGCAGACGCAGTACGTCCTTGTCGTAGGTTATGCCGAGGTCGCCGCGGATTTTATTTTTCTCAATGTCCTCTGCACTTATAACAATAACTATCTCTGCTTCGTCTTTGAGTTGCATCAACATCTTCAGTTTACTGTCTGGATGAAACCCAGGCAATACTCTGCTGGCGTGATAGTCATCATATAACTTACCTCCAAACTCCAGATAAAGTTTGTCACCGAACTTTGCTATTCGTTCCTTTATCCTTTCCGACTGAATTCTCAGATATTTATCGTTATCAAAACCTAATCTCATATTTTCCCGAGTTGTTCCTTCCAATTCTCATACGCATTTATGTATGCATCCCTATTCTTGTCGTCTGGTGCAATAACTTGCAATTTTTCCAATGTCGAGAATGCTTCTTTGTTATCTTTGTATATACCCGCTCCTATTCCTGCAGCTTTAGCAGCTCCGACACTTCCGTCCGTATCGTAAAGTTCAATCGTTGCACCACTTACTCCTGCAAGAGTGTTTCTAAACAGAGGACTGAGGAACATATTAGCCTTTCCGGCATGTATTGTGTTGATATCCATTCCCATTTGCTGCATAATTTCCATTCCATAGCAGAACGAGAATACAATACCCTCTTGAGCAGCCCTTACAAGATGTGCCTTACTATGCTTATTGAAGTTTATTCCGTTGAACGAGCAGCCCACCTCACGGTTCTCAAGTACACGTTCTGCTCCGTTTCCGAATGGTATGACACATATACCGTCACTACCTATTGGCGCCTGTGCTGCAAGGTCATTCATTTCCTCATACGAAATATCCGGCGTGATATTACGATGCACCCATGCGTTGAGAATACCAGTTCCATTGATACACAATAGTACTCCCAAACGTGTCTGTTCAGCACTGTGATTTACATGGGCGAACGTGTTTACACGGCTTTTCTTGTCGTAATTGACGTCTCCAAGCACTCCATAAACCACTCCTGACGTTCCGGCCGTCGAGGCAATCTCCCCGGGATTGAACACATTTAGCGAAACTGCATTATTCGGTTGGTCGCCGGCACGATACGATATTGGAGTTCCTTCACACAAACCAAGTTCAGCCGCAGCCTGTGCCGATACAGTACTCTGTACGCTGAATGTCGGTACAATATCCGGAATAACAGAATTATCGAATCCATAGTAATCCATCAGGAAGTCTGCCACACTGTTTTTTTCAAAATCCCAGAACATTCCTTCGCTCAATCCTCCTACTGTAGTGTTTATCACCCCGCTAAGCTTCATCGCAAGGAAATCGCCGGGAAGCATGATTTTATACACCTTCTTAAATATTTCCGGCTCGTTTTCCTTCACCCATGCCAGTTTCGAAGCTGTAAAATTTCCTGGAGAATTCAGCAGGTGCGACAAGCACTTTTCCGGTCCTATTTCATTGAAAGCCCGCTCTCCGTATGGAACAGCCCTTGAGTCGCACCATATAATCGACGGTCGCAGGACATTCTGTTCTTTATCCACACATACCAATCCATGCATCTGATACGAAATTCCTATCGCGGATATATCCTCGCCATGAGCTCCGGTCTCCGTCATTATTTTCTTCAGACCAAGCTTGGCATTATTCCACCACATTTCTGGTTGCTGCTCAGCCCACCCTGCTTTCAATGCCGTTATCGGAGCCTCTTTTTCAGGATAAAATGCCGAAGCTTCACACTTGCCATTTTCCAAATTCACCAGCGAAACTTTTACTGACGAACTTCCCACATCAAAACCCAACAATAATCTTTTAGCCATAATTATTTCTTGAATAATTCAACAATAAAGTTTTAATAGTGCAAATTTCAGAAAAATATTCTGTATTTGCAACTTTTTTTGCATTTTTGACGATTTTTTTATTTTTATTTGACTTCAATTAAAAATATTTGTTTACCTTTGCAACAAGAAATTATGAAACTATACAAAATTACAATAAATCTATGAAAAAGAAAATCTTAATTTTGGATGATAAAGAGACCATCGCAAAAGTACTTTCAATCTACTTGATGAGCGACTATGATGTTCAATGGCTTCCCGATGGTCTTCAGGGAGTAAAATGGCTACAGGCAGGAAACACTCCTGACCTCATCATCTCTGACATCCGAATGCCGGGCATGCGCGGCGACGACTTCTTGGAATGGATAAAGCAGAACGAACTATTCAAGCATATTCCCGTCATCATGCTCAGCAGTGAGGACAGCACCAGCGAGCGTATTCGTCTTCTTGAGATAGGAGCCGTAGATTATATTGTAAAGCCCTTCAATCCTATGGAGCTCAAGATAAGAGTTAAGAAAATTCTGCCAAATTAAGTAATACCAATATAATGTTAGGGATTGTATATTTAGGTAAAAACCCTCTTACGCAGGAGCGCCTTAAGTATTTGCCCGGTATTCTAGTACGCATGACGACTACATACAAAGATGCCGCTTTGCTATGTACTCCCCATGTACCCAATGAGCACTTTATTGTCTTCTTTGAGTGCAACGTGCGAAACGAAGACATTACGGCAATAACATATCTTCACAAGAAATGTAAGAATACATATATAATTCTTCTCACCGACAAGCTTTCCGATGAAGATAGAAAAATATATCAGGACTGCGGCATCAGCGACACAATAGACCGCGAGGCTTCGGTTACAGAATTAAACAAGAAGATACAATTCATTGCCGACAGGGAAAGCATACTATTCGACGACGAGGCTCCTAAGACAAGCATCCTCCGTTTTAAGATACCTATTTGGAAACGTCTGTTCGACATTGTTTTCTCCAGTTTCGCAATTATTGTGCTTTCTCCAGTATTTATCATCACAGCAATAGCCATCCGCTTAGAGAGCAAAGGACCGATATTGTTCAAGTCCAAACGTGTTGGAACGAATTATACTATCTTCGATTTCCTTAAGTTCCGAAGCATGTATGTAGATGCCGACCAGCGTTTGAAAGAACTCAGCAAGGAACACAATCAATATGCAGAAAAACATGACGACGGAGAAGTCAATGAGAAAAAGACCATTACTTCTCCGCTTGGCGACGAGGCAGAGATGGCAATGCTTAGTGAAGGTATGGAGTCAGACATGATGATCAGCGACGATGAAGTTATGCTTGTCGGCGATGACTTTGTAATGGCAGAAAGTGATTTCTCCAAGCAGAAGGAAGAGGAAATCAACAATGCCTTCGTCAAGATAGAGAACGATCCTCGTATAACTAAGGTGGGTCGTTTCATACGCAAATACAGCATCGACGAGCTTCCTCAGCTTTTCAATATTCTCAAGGGCGATATGTCGGTTGTCGGCAACCGTCCTCTCCCTCTTTACGAGGCAGAAAAGCTTACCATCGACAGCAGCATCGACCGTTTCATGGCTCCTGCAGGTCTTACCGGTCTCTGGCAGGTTGAGGAGCGCGGCAAAGGCGGCATCATGTCGGCCGACGAGCGAAAGCAACTTGACATAACCTACGGACAAACATACAATTTTGTCCTTGACATGAAGATTATCTTTCGCACGCTCACTGCCTTCATCCAGAAAGACAACGTTTAAATATTGAAATCATCAATAAACACGTTTTACTACAAATAAGAAAATGAAAATAAAAAACCAAATTCTCCTTGTGTTAGCTATGGCAGGATTATCCGTTCCTGTTTCAGCTCAGCTCAACGAAAGCGGCATCACAGCGGGTTTCTTCGATGGCAGCAAGGAGCAGGACATCAACTTTTCTACATTCCACCTGCCGCCTATGGCAGTTCTTTTTGAAAATGCCAAGCAGACTCCCCAGATTCTTTCGTTAGAGAAAGCTAAAGAAATTGCCAAAGCAGAGGTGGCAAAGCAAAAGAGGCATATTTTCTCATATCTTCACGGTCACGCGAGCTACAGCTATGGCAAGACCGATATGTGGGGCAACAACTCTTCAACCTACAACAATATGATTTATCAGTTCCAAGGCAGCACTCAAAGCTACTGGAACGTCGGTGTCAATCTTGCCGTTCCCTTTGAAGACATTCTTGACTTGGGAGCAGCGGTTAAGCGCAAGCGCTTATTGGTAGAAGAGGCACAGATAAAGAAAGACATTGCCTACGACCAGCTAAAGCTCCAGATTGCATCACTTTACGTTCGCATCACCAACAACATAATTGCCCTGAAGACTTCGAGCGAGGCAGCTGCTGCCTATCAGGGAGCCGGAGCACTGAACGAGGAGGAGTTTCGCAATGACAACATGGAGATAGAAGACTATGCCTATACAAGACTTCATGAAATCAGTGTGGTTAAAGAGTTCCAGGAATTACAAACCACAATTCTCACAGATATTCTTACATTGGAGATACTGACACATACTCCTATTATTACAAACTCAACTACAGAAATCACTCTTGACAGCGACCCCACGATGACAGCTAAGGAAGCACGAAAGCATCAGAAGGCCGTTGACAAACAAATTAAGAAAGAAACCATTCGCGATGCCAAGCGCTTGGCGGCTCTCGAAAAGGCAGAACAAAATGCAAAGACTTCCGACGGAAATAAAAAGGACACGAACCACTAAAACACGAGACTATGGATATTTTTAGGTATATAGTAAGGTTCTTATATAAAATAAGGTGGTACTTGGCCATTTTGCCAATGATTGCTATGATTGTAGCATGGTTCCTGACGAGAAATCTCGAAAGAATCTACGATTCCAATACGACAATCTATACAGGTATGATAACCGGCTACAACATTGAAGGCGGCACCGGTGTTGCCGGTGGCAATCAGCAGACCAATATCGTCAACCTGATGCTTATCATAACCACCCAGAACACTATTGAGGAAGTGTCATTGCGTCTGTTTTCCCGTTGCATGATGTACGGAAACAAGAACAAGGACAATAACTATATATCTGCAGAGCACTTCCAGCAACTCAACCAGACCGTCCCTGCCGATGTAAAGGCACTGATAAACCATAACAGCGAATCACAGACTTACGCCAACCTGAAAGCGTACATGAAGCCTTCGGCAGACAATTACATCTTCGGCCTTCTTAACGGCCATCAGTGGTTCGGCATCGACAACATCACTGGACGGCTTAAAGTACTCCAGCTTAACAACAGTGATATCATAGATATAGCCTATTCAGCCAACGATGCCGGCATAGCCTACAATACTCTCGACATTCTCAACGAAGTATTTGCCCGCCAATATCAGCAATTACGATTTGGCGAGACAAACAACGTCATCAAGTTCTTCGAGCGCGAAGTGGCACGCCTATACCGTATTCTTAATGATGCAGAACAAGACCTTATCCACTACAACGTAGAAAAAAGGATTATCAATTACGGCGAACAGACAAAACAGCTCACTGTACTTGATGCAAAGCAACAGGAGTCCGACAACAACCAGTTGATGGACTATACGACATCGAAAGCTCTTATGGAATATCTTGAGCGTCAGCTCGGCAACCGTGCTCAGGTGATACAGTCGAACAAGGAATTTTCTAACCAGATTAAAGACATCTCGCGCCTACAGTCGCGCATAGCCAACCTCCGCCTCATGAGCAGCGAGTCGGACGAGGGCGAGACTGAAGCCCAACAAGAGTTAGCGAAGGCAGAGGAAGAGCTGCAAAGAGTAACTCAGAAAATCAGGAATCTGACAAAAGACATTCAAGCCGGCACATACAGCACCGAGACCGGTGTCAAGGCAAAGCCAATGCTCGACAAATGGCTTGATCAGATGCTGCTTCTCCAAAAGGTAAAGGCCGAAATGTCTGCCCAGGACATCATGCGCAAGAAACTTGACAACCAGATACTCTACTACTCCCCTATCGGAGCAGAGATAGACCGTCGCGAGCGCCACATCGGATTTGTTGAAGGCAACTATATGGAGATGCTCAAGGCACTTAATGCAGCCCGTTTGCGCCAAAAGAACCTTCAGATGTCAACAGCCACGTTGCGTGTACTTAATCCGCCTATGTTCCCGTTGACATCTCAGCCAACCAACCGTATCATGATTCTCATCGGCGCATTTGCCATGACGTTTTTCCTGACAGCTCTAACCTTCATGCTTATCGAACTCCTCGACCGTACATTGCGCGACCGCTTGCGTTCCGAGAGAATAACAAAGATTCCTGTTATGGGCTGTTATCCCAAAGACAGTTCGCTGCGCTACCGCCGCTACAACAAGACTATCTCCGACATGGCTCTTCACCAGCTCAGCAAGGCTCTGCTGCCACATTTCAAGACCGGCCAGCAAAACGTGCTAAACCTGCTGTCAACAGATGCCGGAAATGGTAAGAGCTACCTTGCACAGGAGCTTGAGAACTACTGGATTAGCATCGGCCTGCAAGTACGCCGCCTGACCTACGACGAAGACTTCCTTGCCGAGGACAGCAAGTTCATCCTTGCTAAGGATATAAAGGACATTTGCCCAGACATCCTTCCAGACGAGATTGCCATCATCGAGTTCCCGAATCTTGACGAAAATTCCATCCCGTCGGCATTGCTTAACATGGGTACGATAAATCTGATGGTGACACGAGCCAACCGCACATGGAAGGATGTTGACCAAAAGGCTCTCAAGGAACTTGAAGAGCGCCTTGACGACAAGAACTCGCTGTTCATGTATCTTACAGAGGCCAGCCGCTATGCCGTAGAAGAGTTTGTTGGCCAGTTGCCGCCATACACCAAGTTCAACAACTTCGTATATCGCATGTCGCAACTCGGACTGACAGCCACTGAAAACAGTCACGCTAAATAGGAAGTATGAACAATACTTATTCAAGCTCGCTGAAGAATCTACAGTCAAATTTAGGGGGAAGGGGAATATTACTCTTTCTCTTATTTGTCGTTGCCCTTTACGAGTTTTACAGTATTGGTTTCTCTGCTTTCGCGCTTGTATGCATCAGTCCTATAATAATCTTGGCAGTCAGATGGTCGTTTGAATACCGGATGTTCCTATTTTGGGTTCTATTCACTATCAACTATTTGATACAATGGAAAAATATTCCAAGCTTTGGAGTGCCTATTTCTCTGCCAAACGAGATGCTGGAAATATTGTTGCTCACTATAGCCATCATCGACGTTAAAGAGAACCATTTCGACAGATGTGCAAATATGATGCTCGTAGCCCTTCTCGCATGGTGCACTTTTTGCACCATAGAGGTATTCAACGACACATGCGGACTCGGCATTAACATAGGTGCATGGTACACAGGTGCACGACTGATGGCATTTCAGCTGTTATATGCATTCCTTGTATATTCCATTTACATCAACACCCCCAAAATATTAATTAAATATTTATATGTGTGGGGAGCGTTTGCCCTTTTTGCATCTTACTGGGTATGGAAACAACAACACATTGGCTTTTCACCTAAGGAAAGTGCATGGCTCTACGGAGCAGGCAGAGCAACCCATATTATACAAGGCGGCACTTTGATACGCTATTTTTCCATCTATAGCGATGCTGCCAATTTTGGAATCGGCATCGCCTCTACGGCAGTTGCATTTATCATTTTTGGGATAACCAGCAAAATAAAAAAACACAAATATTTCTTTCTCATTACTGGATTAGCGTGTACGTGGGCTATGTTCCCGTCTGGTACAAGAACTGCCATAGCATGTATGATGGCTGGATTTATGGCGTATATTTTCCTGTCGAAGTCTTTTAAAATTGCTATTCCATTCACCATCGTTTTTACATTGGCCGTTTTTTTCCTTGCATTTACCAATATCGGACAAGGCAATCAACAAATTCGTCGTATGCGCTCAGCGTTCAACAAAAACGATGCTTCTGCCAATCAACGCACCATAAACCAGCAGACAATGCGGAAATACATGAAAGAGGCACCTTGGGGCATAGGTGTTGGAATGAATTTCGAGAATGTACCAGCCAATAACAAATATTGGAAAATGGCTACAATTCCTCCTGACTCAGAATATGTATTTATTTGGTTAAGAACAGGCATTATTGGATTATCCACCTTCCTAATCACGACATTTGCTATGCTTTTTTTTGCCTGCTGGATTGTATTCTTCAAGCTGAAAAGCCCGTCTCTACGAGGCATCGGAGCCGGTTTTTGTTGTGCCTTCGTGTCGCAGCAATTAGGCGGCTATGGCAACCAGGTACTTATGCAGTTTCCCAACTGTCTTGTCTTTTACGGTGGTCTCAGTCTGGTTTATGTACTTCCGCACATTGAAAACGAATGGACAAAATACGAAGAGGTCCAATTGGCAAAACAAAAGGAGAAAGAACGCATTAAATTAGAAAAGAAGCTTGCAAAGAGAGTGTAAATTATCCATCATTACTATCAATTTCAACGGCATTGACTGCACGCGCGATTTGATAGAGACCATCCCTTCAAGCGATGACATTGAGGTGATTGTGGTTGATAATGGCTCAAGGCGAGATGAAGCCACAGAACTGGAAAAACTATTTCCAAACATACATGTAGTAAGAAGTAGAAAAAATCTTGGCTTTGCCGGCGGCAATAATCTTGGAATCAAGGCTTCTCACGGAAAATATCTGTTTTTTGTAAACAATGACACTATATTTAGAGAGTTCAATGCCGAAGCCCTTATTTCCCGCTTGGAATCGTCTGAGAATATTGGCATCGTATGTCCTAAAATCCGCTTTGCATGGGGAAACAACCCCATACAGTATGCAGGTTTCACCGGCTTGTCACGCATAACCCTTCGGAATCGGTCTGTCGGCTATGGTGAAGACGACCACGGACAGTACGATACAGCACGTCCTACCCCATATGCCCATGGTGCAGCAATGCTGGTCAGACGTGAAGCGATAGAAAGAGCAGGATATATGCCAGAATGTTATTTTCTCTACTATGAAGAGCTCGACTGGTCTATGATGATACACCGTGCTGGCTATGGAATATGGTACGACCCTTCATGTACGATTTATCATAAGGAGAGTCAGGCAACAGGGCAGGCCAGTCCGCAGAAGACATATTACCTGACGCGCAACCGTCTGCTTTTCGCAAAACGCAACTTCTCGTTCCCAATTCTGATACTTACCTATATTTATCTGATATTCATAGTAGGTTCGAGAGATGCAATGAGATACAGCCTGACCCATAGAAAAGAACATGTGAAAGCTGTTATTCGTGGAATCACCGATTTTATAAAGATGAAATTATGACTTTCGATTTCTGGAATATATTATACGCCATCGACATAATACTATTTTTACCTGCTGCTGGTACTGTGTTATACCTTACGCTATTTGCAGCAGCTTCACTGATAAACAGGCACACAGAGATACCAGTTTCCAAGACTCAGAACCGCTTCATCGTTATCATCCCGTCATACAAGAACGATGCAGTCATAGAACCGACAGTAAAGTCGCTCCTCGGACAGACCTACCCTCAACGTCTGTTCGACGTCACCGTCGTTTCCGACCATCAAGACGAAGTCACGAATTTCAAGCTTGCACAATATCCCGTCACTTTGCTTACTCCCAATTTCAGTCACAGCACCAAAGGCCGGGCACTCCAACTCGCAATCAACAATCTGCCTCAATTCAAGATCTACGATCTGGTGGTTATTATCGATGCAGGAAACATCGTAGGCCCCGACTTCCTACAACAGCTGAACGATGCCTACGAGTGCGCCGGAACAAAAGCCATCCAAGTTCACCGTGTATCAAAGAACCGCGATACGGCAATTGCCAATCTTGATGCTATATTCGAAGAAATCAACAATTCGATATTCCGTCGCGGCCATATCACGCTGAACCTATCGTCAGCAATTACTGGCAGTGGTATTGTTTTCGACTTTAAATGGTTCAAGGAAAATATTGTCAATGTCAAGACAGCATGGGAAGACAAGGAACTTGAAGCCATGCTCATGCGCCAGCGTATTTATGTTGACTATTTCGACGACATTCTTGTATATGACGAGAAGACCCGCCACACTGCCGACTTCAACCAACAGCGCAGCAGATGGGCAAAAACGCAACTTCGCACAATACTTTCCAACATCAAGTACTTGCCGGGAGCTATTTTCAGCAAGAACTACGATCATGCTGACAAGATAATACAGTGGCTTCTCATTCCGAGAACCATCCTTGTCGGCATTGTTGCATTGATGAGTATCACCCTACCTGTTATATATACTTCCTTGGCCATAAAATGGTGGATACTTGCAGTCTGGATGATGTTCGTATTTGCACTTGCCACTCCAAACTATCTCGTTGACGATAAATGGGACAAATCATTCATCAAGGCTCCCTTCATCATATTATGGTCCTACGTCAGCATATTCAAAGCTGCAAAAGTTGACAAACTGCCTTTTGAAAACAAAATCAAAAATATGAAGAATGCCTTCAATCACATAAAAGGGGTAGAAAAGCGAAAGTGATTGTCATGACA
This sequence comes from uncultured Prevotella sp., assembly GCA_946612625.1. Taxonomy (GTDB): domain Bacteria; phylum Bacteroidota; class Bacteroidia; order Bacteroidales; family Bacteroidaceae; genus Prevotella. The sequence continues at coordinate 1,165 of CAMOEW010000010.1, read as the reverse complement.
ATATGGGATTACATACACGCTTTGGATATACTGCTGTGGCTTTTCACGGCCGCATCGGTTTTTTATGTAGTTGTTTTCTCTGTTGCTTCCTTATTCTGCAGAAAGTCCGTTCAGAAGAAGCCCACAAACAAAAAAGTTTCTTTCCTCATCCTTTTTCCCGCCTACAAAGAAGACAAGGTAATCATTCACTCAGTTGAAGAATGCCTGAAACAAGACTACCCATCGGATAAATTCACGGTTGCCGTGATTTCCGACCGTATGAAAGACTCCACTAACGAGCAATTATCTGCCATTGGTGCCAGCCTCTTCATCCCCGAGTTTGAAAAAAGTTCGAAGGCTAATGCTCTCTGCTATGCTATGGAGCGGACAGAAAGGACATACGACCACGTTGTAATCCTTGATGCCGACAATGTTGTCAAGCCCGACTTCCTTCGGCAGCTAAACGAGTCATGTAACCAGGGATTCAAGGCTATACAGTGTCACCGATGCGCCAAGAACAACGACAATGACATTGCTGCTCTTGACGGCATCAGCGAGGAAATCAACAACACTATCTTCCGCAAGGCACATAACGCCATCGGCATGTCGTCGGCCCTCATCGGGTCAGGCATGTGCTTCGACTTCGCATGGTTCAAGGAGAATGTATCGAAACTTAGCACTGCCGTTGAGGATCGCGAGCTTGAGGCATTGCTTATGAGGCAAGGCATCTTTATAAAGTATGAAGAAGACATAGACGTTCTCGATGAGAAGGTGTCAAACAAAGACAATTTCCAACGCCAGCGCCTCCGCTGGATGACAGGACAAATCCAGAGTCTGTACAGTATGATGCATTATTTTCCCACGGCAATTCGTCGTGGCAATATCAACTATATTGACAAGACACTACAGCAGGCATTGATACCACGTTCAATCCTTATAGTCATCATCACGTTCTTTACCGTCTTTATGACAATAATAATTCCTGTATGGTGCACCAAATGGTGGCTACTGTTTTTCTCCCTGAGTATTTCTATCTTTATCTCAATACCAAAAAAACTGCGCTACAAGTCATTGGGAAGAATATCAGCAATCCCCGGATTAGCATGGAGGATGATGAACAACATCATACTAATAGACAGGAAGAATACTGACTTTATACATACAAAACATGAAAGTAAATGAGTAT
>CAMOEW010000009.1 GCA_946612625.1 uncultured Prevotella sp. | reverse complement strand
ACTCCTCTTTAGAGAATGAAAATCTCTCGTCCTAGCCGATAGACGAAGGGACCGTCTGCGATTTTTGCGCTGCAAAGGTACGAAATTTTGTTGAGAGTCAAGAGACTGGAGTGCAGAATTATGTTTGATTTAAGTTTTTTTAAGCAAATAATGCTTCTTTTACATGCGTTTTATGGTAATTATTGGTTAATTTTGCGGCAATGTTGACAAAGACAAGGGCTATTGTGCTTCATTCGCTGAAGTATGGCGAAAAGCGTATGATTGTGGATATGCTTACACGTGAGCATGGACGGGTGGAGTTTATCGTGAGCGTCTCTCATTCGGCGAAGGCTAAGATGCGAAAGCAGTTTTTCCAACCGCTGACGATGCTTGAGATAGAGTGCGACCTGCGGCAGAGGGTGCAGCTGCAGAGGCTGCGCGAGGTAAGGATTGTGCATCCATACGCCACGATTCCGTTCGACCAGTATAAGCTCAGCTTGCTGTTCTTCATAGCTGAGGTGCTGTCGGCCTCTACTCGCGGCGAGCAGCAGAACCAGAATCTCTACGACTATGTCGAAGCCAGTATGCTCTGGCTCGACGGTTGTCCGGGCAGCTATGCCAACTTTCATCTTGTGTTCATGATGAGGCTTACGCGATTCATTGGTTTCCTGCCTAATATAGAGGGCTATCGCGAGGGTGATGTGTTCGACATCAGGGCGGCTGAGTTTACGTCGGCGGTACCCTTGCACCGCGACTTCATCGCAGCGGCTGATGCGGCAAGGATTTCAACGCTGATGCGCATGAACTACGACACGATGCATCTGTTTAGGATGAGCCGCGACGACCGTAACCGCATTGTTGACGTTCTGCTGACTTATTATAAGATGCACGTGCCGAACTTCCCAGAGTTGCGTTCGCTCGCGGTGGTGAAACAGCTCTTTGAGGATAAATAAGCATGAGGGCGGACATTTTTCAGTCCGCCCTCATGCATAGGTTATGCGAAACTTATCACTCCCTGCACGGTGTTGTCGTCGTGGCTGGCATTGTCGTCGGTGATGCCCGACGTGTCGATGCCCTGACTGTTGATGCTGTCGAGAATCTCGCGTGTGCGCTTGTATGTGGGCGTTGACTCCACGGCAGAGATGATGTCGTCGTTGTCGAGGTCTTCCGGACGGAACAGATAGATGTGGGGGCGGCGCTTGTAGCGACGGTTGGAACCCGGGTCGCCATAGTAGCGTCCGCGGCGCTCTTCGCGGGCTGCCGCCTTCTCCTGCTCCTCGGCCATGCGGTTGGCTTTCTCGCGGTCAATCTTCTCAAGGTGGTTTGACATCCCGTCAACGTTGGAGATGCCGAAGCCGGTGGCGAGAATGGTCACCTTGACCTTCTTGCCAAGCTCGGGGTCGATGGCCACTCCCCACTTAATCTCGAAGTCGCCGAACTTGTCCATGAAGTCGTTGACGTAGTTCATCTCTTCCATCATGAAGTTGTCCTTGCCTTCCTTCTGCGAGGAGAACGCGATAGAAAGCAGAATCTTCTTCGAGTTGAACACATCGTTGTCGTTGAGCAGCGGAGAGTTGAGGGCATCGTCGATGGCTTTCTTCACGCGGTCCTCGCCCTCGCCGTAGCCTGTTGACATGATGGCTACACCGCCGTCTTTGAGAACTGTCTTAACATCGTTGAAGTCGAGATTGATAAGGCCGTGTACGGTGATAATCTCGGCTATCGACTTTGCGGCTACGCTCAGTGTGTCGTCGGCCTTGCCGAAAGCATCGATGAGCGACAGCTCGGGATAGATCTCGCGCAGACGCTCATTGTTGATTACGAGAAGTGCATCTACGTGCTTCGACATCTCTTCCACACCGTCGAGCGCCTGGTCGATTTTCTTCGCACCTTCGAAGCGGAAGGGGATGGTTACGATGCCGACAGTCAGTATGCCCAGCTCCTTGCTCACGCGAGCTATAACCGGTGCGGCTCCGGTGCCGGTGCCGCCGCCCATGCCGGCGGTGATGAAGGTCATGCGAGTGCCGTCGCTGAGCATGTTCTTGATGTCGTCGATGCTTTCCTCTGCTGCCTGACGTGCCTTCTCGGGTTTATTGCCGGCTCCGAGACCCTCCTTGCCCAACTGAAGATGTACGGGAACTGGCGAGTCGTTGAGTGCCTGATTGTCGGTGTTGCACAATACGAATGTTACGTCGTGAATGCCCTCACGATACATGTGGTTAACGGCATTGCCACCGCCGCCGCCTACTCCGATTACCTTGATGATGCTGTGCTCCTGACCCGGGTCGCCGAAGTCCAACGGAGTTGCTATGTTGTTATAATCTGCCATAATCTATATGCTTTATTTGTTATCCATTGTCATTTGTCAATTATACATTAGCGTAGCGCATACATAGCCTAATCTTCGTCTTCGATGATTTTCTTGCCGAATTTCTTCAGTCCGCTGTATGCCTTGTTCCAGATGTTGTTCTTCCTCTTCTCCTCGGCACGTTTCTTGGCCTCTTCTTCGGCTCTGGCGCGTTCGGCCTTCTCCTCCTCCTCGCGCTTCTTGCGTGCCTCTTCGTCGGCTTTCTGCTTCTCTGCCTCGGTGCGGATTACGCCCGACGGAGTCTCGGTTGCCGAGCGTGCCGGACGTGAGTCGGTGTTGGTTGTGCCCGTAGCAGGCTTGGCAGGCTTGAACAGGTCGCCGTTTGGATCCACTTCGTCGCCGGCGCAGTTGATTTCGCCTTTGGCAAGCAGTCCTAATACCGTGTTCATCATTCCGTTCTTGGCGTTGATGTCGGCATTCGACGATGTGATGCTGTGCGTCACTGTCTTGGCAATGCGTATCTTCTCGATATGCGTGTGGTTGGCGAAAGCCTTCTCGATATTCTTCATGTTTGAGCCGCCGCCGGTGAGGATGAGACCGCCGAGAAGCTTGTCGTAGTATTCTGACGGTATCTGATACCATACGTTCTCGATGATTTCCTCAAGACGTCCTTCTACTATCTCGATGAACTTGCGGCTTTCAACCTGGCGCTCCGAGTCGATGCTGTATTTCAGATTGTTGTCGATGTCGTTGTTGTCGGTGTATGCACAGCCGTATTTCAGCTTCATCTTCTCTGCCTCGCTTTCCTCCATCTGAAGCGTGGCGATGTCTTTGGTTATATTGCTTGAGCCGAGGGGGATTACGGCGAGATGGCGAAGCAGGTTCTTGCTGTAAACACTGACAGTGGTGGTGTCGGCGCCAAGGTCGATGAGTGCGCAGCCCGAGCGTTTCTCTGCTTCTGTCAGCACGCTGTCGGCAAGGGCGAGTGGAGCAAGATACATCTCGGCTACCTGGATGCCCGATGTCTCGAAACACTTGTTCAGATTCTTGTAGAAAGCCTTGCGCTCAAGTATATTCAGGAAATTTCCCTCCAATCGCTGGCATTGAATGCCAACGGGGTCGAGCTGATACTGCTGGTCAACGCGGTATTCCTGAACAGCGGCATCGAGAATTTCCTGGTCGGCGTAAGTCATGCTGCGGTTGGAGTCCATCAGTTCGATTACCATGTTCTGCGTCACCTTGGTATCGGTTGGCAGATCCTTGGTGATAACGTTCTTGACGCTGCGTATCGACTGGCCTCCCACTCCTACATATACCTGCGTGATTTCTGTCTTCAGTAGTGTCGTCAGTTTCTTTACGATGTTTGTTAGGCATAAGGCGGTCTTGTCGATGTTATATACCACACCTTTGCGGATGAACGACGAAGAGTCTTCCTTGACAACAGCGAGCACCTGAATGCTGCCGTCGAGGTTTTTTCTTCCTGCGATACCGGTCATCTTGGATGAACCCAGCTCGATTGCTACTATAAAATCCTTTGCTGCCATCTTGTATTTATTTTTTTCTGTTTTTACTTCTTCGTTACATTGTTTTTCTTGCAGATAATCTGATTGTCGAATTCTACGCTGATGCGAGAGTACTTGTTCCATCCTGCCTGCGATAGTCCGTAGCGGTAGAATTTTTCCAATCGTGAGAGTTTTTCGACGAGTTTCACGGGCTTACCTATATATATAATATGGTTGCCAACGCGCGGAACCATTTCGACGGTTGCATCGGGAAGCACGTTGATCTGTTCCACCTGGTTGCGCCAGAACTTGTTGTGGATGATTTCGTTGCCTACGTCCTTTAGCGTCTTCTGCGCAAACTGATGGCTGATGCTGCCTGTTGCCACGATGATGTTGCTGGCATACTTTGTGTTGCGCATTATGCCTCCTGCATCGTCGATGTAGTAGTCATCGCCGTCGTCGGACATTACTCTTAGTATAGGCATACGCTGGGTGAGTGTGATAAACACATGACCGTCGTGGCTCTTGTAGCACTGGGCTTCGTCAACAAACGGGCTCTGTTTCAGCGTCTCTTCTATGAGGCGAGTGTTCACGTCGCGCATGAGCTTATGCTTTGGGTATATCTTTTTCTGTTCTAACAGGCTCTTGATATCGTTGACGTTGAGGAAGCCGTCCATGATATTGTCGCAAATCTTGATGTTCACTTCTGTACACACAAAGTGGGAGTCGTCAGGGCGGTTGAATGCCGTGACTGCCAGAAAGAGATAGCATGCTATCGCGATGTCTGTTACGATGAGGAAGATTTTCTTCCAGTTGAGGTTGAGTGTCAAGTGCTTCAATTTTAAATTGTATCAAATTTCCTGATGCCATGGGCATCGGCTCCTAACGTTTTATTTTTGTGCCAGAATCTTGGCTATTTGCGGCACGTCGTTGTCGAGGTCGCCTGCACCGAGAATGATGAGCACATCGAATGTGCGGCTCTTTATCAGGGGTATTACTTCGTCTTTCTTTATGAGTTGTTTCTCCACTCCGGGTTTCAGATGGTCATAGATGAGTTGCGACGTTACTCCCTCGATAGGTTGCTCGCGTGCAGGATAGATGTCGGTCAGAATCACTTCGTCGAGCTGGCTCAGTGCATCGGCGAAATCTTTGTAGAAATCGCGGGTGCGAGTGTAGAGGTGAGGCTGGAAGATGGCCGTGATCTTACGGTTTTTATATAGTTGACGGATACTTCGTGCGCTCTCGAAGATTTCCTTCGGATGGTGGGCATAGTCGCTGAGAAAAACCAGACGGTCGGTCTTTATCTTGAAGTCGAAACGGCGGTCAACGCCTCCGTAGGTCTGCATTCCGTAGCGTAACTCGTCGGCAGTGCAACCGTTTAGCTGTGCCATTGCCATTGCAGCAATGCCGTTCTCGATGTTGATTGGAATGGGCTGCCCCAGAGAAACTCGTTTGACATTCTCAATGGGTGAGATAAGGTCGAAGGTTATCTCTCCATTCTCTATGACGATGTTCTCGGCGTGGAAGTCGCCTTCGCTGAGGCCATAGTCGTAGCGTCTTACTCCATTCTGCAGCGACTCTTTCATCTCAAGGTCGCGATGTATGATGAGAGCTCCGCCCGGCTGTATCAGTGACGAATAGTGGCTGAAGCTCTCTAAGTAGGCCTCCTTGGTGCCATAGATATCGAGATGGTCGGCATCTGTGGCGGTGATGACGCTCATCCACGGGCGCAGCCAGTGGAAGGAACGGTCAAATTCGTCGGCCTCAATTACCACGTAATCCGACTTGTTGCTCAGAATGTAGTTAGTGCCGTAGTTCTTCGAGATGCCTCCGAGGAAGGCGTTGCAGTCGAGGTGGCTCTGGTGCATGATGTGTGCGCACATCGTCGAGGTGGTTGTCTTGCCGTGAGTGCCTGCAAAACAGAGGCCTTTGTGGTGACGGGTGAGAGTGCCCAATACTTGAGCACGTTTCTCTATCTCAAAGCCATTTTCGCGGAAGTACTGCAGCTCTTTGTGGTCGGACGGTATGGCCGGAGTATATATCACGAGGCACGATGCTGGCTTCTTGCAGGCATGTGGGATCTCGTCGATATTCTCTTCGTAGTGGATGAGCATACCTTCTTGCTCTAAACGGCGGGTGAGTTCCGACGGTGTGCGGTCGTAGCCGCCAACCACCAGACCGAGGTGCATGAAGTAGCGTGCAATGGCACTCATGCCAATGCCGCCGGCACCGATGAAATATACTGCTTTTATGTCTTTTATTTCCATATTCCTATTTGTTTATATTCCCCCTTCAAAGGCCAGTTTGATTACTTCGTCGGCGATAATCTCTGCCGAGTTTGGCAGTGCCAGTTTTCGCACATTCTCGCTGAGCGAGCATAGCTTGGCATCGTCGTTCACTGTTGCAATAGCTGTGGCAAGAAGCGTCGCTGGAGCGTCGGCATCCTTTATGTAGAGAGCCGCCTGCTTTTCCACCAGTGCCATTGCGTTCTTCGTCTGGTGGTCTTCTGCCACGTTGGGGCTTGGCACGAGGATTACGGGTTTGCCGATGAGACAGAACTCGCTGACGCTGCTGGCACCGGCACGGCTGATGACGAGGTCGGCAGCCTTGTAGGCTGCGCCCATGTCGCTGATGAAGTCTGTGACTTTCAACATGGGCAGCTCTTTGCCTTTCATGCGTCGGGCAATCTCTTCGCTATAGTATTTCCCAGTCTGCCAGATAAACTGTATTCCGCTCTGCTCTACCATGTCGAGATGCTGCAGCACGCTCTCGTTGATGGTGCGTGCTCCGAGGCTTCCTCCAACGAGCAATATTGTCTTCTTAGTCGGGTCGAGCCCAAAGCTTTTTATCGCGTCATCTTTCGACATGGATGTCTCGATGAGGTTCTGGCGCACGGGATTGCCTGTCTTCATAATCTTGTCGGCAGGGAAGAAACGTTCCATTCCGTCGTAGGCAACGCAGATTTTAGCTGCTTTCTTAGCAAGCAGTTTGTTGGTAACACCGGCGTATGAGTTCTGTTCCTGTATCAGACAGGGAATGCCCATTGCCGCTGCCGTGTTGAGGGTCGGACCGCTGGCATAGCCACCTACGCCCACGGCCACCTGCGGACGGAACAGTCGTATGATTCTCCGTGCCATGCGTTGACTCTTCCAGATGTAGTATAGCACCTTGATGTTCTTCAGAAGGTTCTTTCGGTCGAAACCCATGATGGGAAGTCCGACGATATCGTAGCCTGCTGCCGGCACGCGCTGCATTTCCATACGACCGAGGGCACCCACAAACTGTATCTTAGCGTCGGGGCGTTTCTTGCGGATGGCATTGGCAATCGATATTGCCGGGAATATATGTCCCCCGGTGCCGCCGCCGCTGATGATTACTCTTAACTCGTTACTCATATCTTAGTTTATATTTCCATATTTTTATTCATTTTTGCCGAGCGGCTAATGCTCAATATCGCACCTATGTAGGCGCAATTTATAATTGTTGATGTTCCTCCCTTGCTCACAAGGGGCAATGGCTGGCCGGTGACCGGAGCAAGTCCTACGGCAACCATCATGTTGAAAACAGCTTGTATCACAAGCAGCAGCGCAAGTCCCATGGCAAAGAATGCTGGAAAGTTGTTCTCGCAGCGGTTTGCTATCTTTGCAGTGCGGAAGAGGAGTATGATGTAGAGGAGTGCAACGAATGCAGCCCCTGTTATGCCAAGCTCCTCGATGATGATAGCATAGATGAAGTCGGAGAATGCCTGCGACAAGAAGTCGCGCTCGACCGACTGGCCCGGTCCCTTGCCGATGATATTGCTTGAAACGATGGCGATATTGGCATGAGCCACCTGCGCATCGTTGTCGAGGTCGTATTCAGAAGGAGAGGGCCGCTTGTCCTCAGTGAACTTCTTTATTCTTCCTTTCCAGGTGCTGAACCTGTGGAAGATACTCTTCGTCTTCTTTGTCTTTGAGGATTTGTCAACGAGTTCGGTCTTTGCCACAATCTTCTTTTCCTTTGTGGTCTCGTCTTCACCAAGAGCCATGATTAGTATGAGTACGAACAGTATCAGTCCGGCCACAAGCCCGGCCAGGCCCAGCAACTGGCGTGTAGGCACTCTGCCTATCAGCATCATAAGGAAGATAACAACGCATAGAAGAGCTGCTGTTGACAGGTTCTCCACTCCGATGAGCAGTGCTGTCGGGATAGTCAGAAACATGATGTAGTTGAATGCCTTTCGGTCGGCGCCGTTATCACGCTGCATGGCACTCAGTATTTGTGCCGTGGCAAGTACTAGAGTCCCCTTGGCAATCTCCGACGGTTGGAATGTCAGGCCGAGAAGTGATATTACGCGGTTGGCACCGTTGATTGATTCTCCTCCGATGAGCACCCAGAGTAGTGTAATAGCCGAGACGAGAAGAAGTATTGGAGTCATCAGCTTAAAATAGCGGCATGGAATGTTTAGCGTAATCACAGCCACGACAAAGCCGATGAAGATAGTTCCGGAGTGGAACAGTATAGGCTTGATGAAGTTCTGACTCTTGTACGTGAGGTTGCTGGAAGCCGAAAAGACTTCCACAATGCTTATCATGCACAGGAAGAAGAACACCATCCAGATGACCTTGTCTCCCTTGAATATATTGCCTATCTTCTTCTCCATATATTTACAGACTTCTTACCAGTGTCTTGAACTGCTCGCCGCGGTCTTCCATGTTCTTGAACAGGTCGAAGCTTGCGCAGCAGGGCGATAGTAGAACTGTCATTCCCGGCTCGGCCATGTCGTAGCATGCTTCGACACATTCTTTCATCGAATGGGTGTCGCGCACGGGGATTCCCAGCGCGTCGAAATTGTCGTGCAACTTTTTGTTGTCGGCACCGAGATATACCAAGCCTGCACACTTCTCTTTCACAAGGTCTTTTATCGGTGCGTAGTCGTTGCCTTTGTCTTTGCCGCCGATAATCAGGATCACCTTCGTCTTCATGCTTTCAAGTGCATACCAGCAGGCATCGACGTTGGTGGCCTTCGAGTCGTTTACGTAGTGAACGCCGCGTACGTCGCATACCTTCTCCAGACGGTGCTCAACGCCTGGGAAATCGCTCAGGCTCTTGCGGATGTTCTCCTTCTTTATACCGGCAATGTTCGAGGCAATGCCTGCGGCAAGCGAGTTGTAGATGTTGTGTTTCCCGGTGAGGCTCAGTGCCTCCTGCTCCATATTGAACGGGGTGGGATAGTCTATCTTGTACTGACCCTCCTCGATATATCCGATGCTGCCCTTTTCCTTCAGTTCCGAGAACGGGCATTGAACGGCGCGTATGTCGTATTTCTCCAGCTCGCGCTTGATTATGGGGTCGTCGTTCCAGTAGATTAATGCATCGTCGGCTGTCTGGTTGCGTGTTATGCGCATTTTTGCGTCAACATAGTTCTGCATACAGTTGTCGTAGCGGTCCAGATGGTCGGGTGTGATGTTCAGCAGAATGGCAATGTTGGCGCGGAAGTCGTACATGTTGTCGAGCTGGAACGAACTCAGTTCGATGATGTAGTAATCGTGTGGTGTCTCTGCCACCTGCAAGGCGAGCGAGTTGCCGATGTTTCCTGCCAGACCAGCATCATAACCAGCATCCTTGAAGATGTGGTAGATGAGCGACGTTGTGGTCGTCTTGCCGTTGCTTCCGGTGATGCATATCATCTTCGAGTTGGTGTAGCGGCCTGCAAACTCAATCTCGCTGATGATGTGGATGCCTTTGGCTGTTATTTTCTGTATCATCGGTGCGGTGTCGGGAATGCCGGGACTCTTTATTACCTCGTCTGCATTGAGGATAAGTTCCTCGCTATGATGGCCCTCTTCCCACAGTATTCCGCGGTCGTCGAGCATCTTCTTATACTTGTCGCTGATTTTCGACATGTCGGAAACGAACACGTCGAAGCCTTTCTGCTTTGCCAGCACTGCTGCTCCAGCACCGCTCTCGCCTGCTCCTAAAACTACAATCCTTTTCATTTCTTATCTCATCTTTAGTGTTATTATCGTCAGTGCCGCCAGGATTATGGTTACAATCCAGAAGCGGATGGTTATCTTCGACTCGTGGAATGGGTGGTGGGGCCATCCCTTTAACAGATATGTGCTTGTGGCATCAAGCTGTGAGTCAAGACGGCGGAAGGTATCGTGGATGGGAGTGGCACGGAATACGCGCACTCTCTTTCCCTTTCGCTTTTGAATCTTGAACCACTGTGTCTGTATTATCACGCTCAGGCTCTCGATGAAGAATATGCCGCAGAGTATCGGCAGCAACAACTCCTTGTGGATGATGAGAGCAATCACGCCGATGATGCCGCCGATGGTGAGCGAGCCGGTGTCGCCCATGAACACCTGTGCCGGGTAGGCATTATACCACAGGAAACCAATCATTGCTCCTACGAAGGCGCAGGTGAATACTACGAGCTCCTCGGAACCTGGCACGTACATTATATTGAGGTATGCTGCGTATTCTATGTGCGACGAAACGTATGCCAGTATGCCGAGAGCCACGCCGATGATGGCTGAGTTGCCGGCGCACATGCCGTCCATTCCGTCGTTGAGGTTGGCTCCGTTCGACACCGCCGTTACCACAAGAATGGTCATGACGACAAAGAGCACCCATCCTGCTGCCGTCTTATGCTCGCCCAAGAACGACATTACCTTCGAGTAGTCGAGGTTATGGTCTTTCATGAACGGGATGGTGGTCTTAAGCGATTTCACCTTTTCCGTCTTATGCACTACCACCTCCTGGTTATGACGCTCCATGCTCATGTTCTCGCGTATCACGGCATCGGGACTGAGATAGAGCGTGAGTCCCACGATGAGACCGATGCTCAACTGGCCCACAATCTTGTATTTGCCTTTCAGACCGTCTTTGTTCTTGCGGAATATCTTGATGTAGTCGTCGAGAAATCCTAAGAACCCCAGCCACACGGTGGTGACAATCATCAGCAGTATATAGATGTTGCGCACGCGGCAGAACAGGATTACGGGGATGAGTATCGATACAATGATGATTATGCCTCCCATCGTGGGAACACCTTTCTTCTCTACTCCGAACGGGTCGATGCTTGAGTCGCGTGCTGTTTCCGAGATGTTGCGGCGTTTCATCCATTTAATGAACTTCTCGCCAAACCATGCAGATATAAGTAATGCCAGTATAAGCGTCAGCAGTGAGCGGAACGATATGTATGCCCACATGTGCGAGCCGGGGATGTCGTACTGGTCAAACAGTCTGAAAAGGTAGTATAGCATAATTTCTTAACTCTTAATTCTTCACTCTTAATTTCCAAAGCATTCCCTTACCACTTCATGGTCGTCGAAGTGATGCTTCACGCCTTTTATCTCCTGATAGTCTTCGTGCCCCTTTCCGGCTATGAGTATCACGTCGCCTTTCTGCGCCATCATACATGCCGTGCGGATGGCTTCGCGGCGGTCGGTGATGCTCACCACTTTCTTCATCTGTTTGTCGTCGAGACCGGCGAGCATGTCGTTGATGATGTCTTGCGGCTCCTCGAAGCGTGGATTGTCGGAGGTGATAATCACCTTGTCGCTTTGTTTCACAGCCTCCTGTGCCATCAGCGGACGCTTGCCCTTGTCGCGGTTGCCGCCAGCACCGCAGACGGTGATAACGTGCCCACGTCCGTCGAGCACCTCGTGTATGGCATTTAGCACGTTCTCCAGTGCATCGGGAGTGTGGGCATAGTCTATGATGGCTGTAATCCCGTCGGCTGACTGTATGGGTTCCAGTCGTCCGTTGACGCTTTTCAGAGTGCTCATTACTAAGAGTATGTCGTCGGGCTGTTTGCCGAGCATCACCGCTGCGCCATAGACGGCAAGCAAATTGCTCACGTTGAACTTTCCGATGAACTGCACTCCCACCTCATGTCCACACATGTCGAGATACATTCCGGCGAAGTGATATTCGATAATCTTTGCCTTGAAGTCGGCCTGCGAACGCATGGAGTATGTCTTGACCTTCGCCTTGCAGTTCTGCACCATTACCATGCCATTCTTGTCATCGGCATTTGTGATTGCGAAGGCTTCTTTGTCGAGGCTGTCGAAGAACGCTTTCTTTGCGTCGCGGTAGTTCTCGAAGGTCTTATGGTAGTCGAGATGGTCGCGAGTGAGGTTTGTGAAAATGCCTCCTGCAAACTTCAGTCCACCGATGCGCTTCTGAGCAATGGCATGGCTTGAGCATTCCATGAACACATACTCGCATCCGGCGTCAACCATTCGTGCAAGCAACTGGTTCAGCTCGATAGGGTCGGGGGTGGTGTGCGATGCTGGGATAACTTCGTCCTCGATGTAGTTGCATACGGTTGAGAGCAGGCCTGCCTTGTGACCCATCTTGCGGAACATATTATATAATAATGTGGCGATTGTGGTTTTGCCGTTGGTGCCTGTCACACCCACAAGCTTCAGCTTGAGCGACGGATTACCGTAGAAAGCTGTTGCCACCTTGCCCACGCAGTTTTCGCATGATGCTACCTGGACGTAGGCTACTCCTTCGACAGTCTCCTCTGGCAGATCTTCGCAGATTACTGCTGCAGCGCCTTGTTCAATGGCCTTTGCTATGAATCTGTGTCCATCCACTTGCGTTCCTTTCATTGCTATGAACAGATGTCCCGTATCGATGTGGCGTGAGTCGATGTTCACTCCACACACTTCGACATCGGTATTGCCAATGGTCTTTACGACTTTAATGCCTTCGAGTAACTTGATGAGTCTCATATATGAATGTTTTTTATTATTTATTGCAACTCAAGCGTGCAGAGGTCGCCACGTTTTATCTGTTTTCCTGCTGGATAACTCTGGCGGATCACCTTGCCTCTGCCCGAAATCCTAACCTTCAGCCCGCGGCTTTCGAGCATGAACACCGCATCGCGTGCTCCCATGCCCGTCACGTCGGGGGTGATGTTCTTATAGGTTGTCATCTTAAAAAGGTCAACCTCGTTTGTACTACTTGCGGCAGTGCCCCAGATAGGATTGCTTTCAGAGTAGGAACCACTCCATTTCGGGTCTGACTTGATGCCGAGATGTGTGAGCACGTAGTCGGCGGCCATCATGTTGCCGTTCTTTACGTCGGGAATGAACACCGAGAGCGAGTCGCGCGCATCTTCTACGCGCAGTTTGAGCAACTGTGCCATTACTCCCTCAGAGATGTGATGGAACACCTTGCCGCTCATGCTGCCGCCGGATGCCGGCAGATTAGATTTCTTCAGACATACGATGCACGAGTAGCGTGGCGCATCGGAGGGAAAGTATCCTGCAAAGCTGAGCCAGTATTTTGTAATGCCGCTCTTGTAGCCTTCTTTACCCTGCGACACCTGTGCAGTACCTGTCTTGCCTGATACCTGAAACGACTGTGAACCTGCTTTCTTTCCTAATCCCTGGCTTACCACATGCCTGAGAATCGTCTGCATGGTCTTTATGGTCGATGGCTTTGCTATCCTCTCCTTTACAATCTCAACAGGAAACTCCCTGATGGTTTCGCCGTTCTTTATGATTTTCTTCACGAATCGCGGACGCACCATCACGCCATTGTTGGCAATGGCATTGTAGAAAGTGACGGTGTTGATAGGCGGAATCTGCGTCTCATAGCCGATGCTCATCCATGGCAGTGTGGTCTTGTACCACGTGGGGTTCGGCTTGCCGTCGGCACCTTTTGGAGAGCGCACGATAGGCTTGGCGTAACCCACGATGGGGATTTTCAGGTCTTCGGCGATTCCTACGCGCCTCAGGCCTTCCACGTATTTCTCGGGTTTGGCGGCATAGAACTTGTCGATTACGTAGCTCACGCCGATGTTCGAGCTTACTTCCAATGCGCGTGCCATGTTGATGTCGCCATAGCCGCCGCGACGCCAGTTGTGGTCTTTCATGTCGCGACCATGCATCTGCATGATTCCGCATCCGGTGTGTATTACGAAGCTCGTATCGGGACTGGTCGGCACCACACCGTCGTCGAGAGCCACGAGGAATGATGCCACCTTGAACACCGATCCCGGCTCGCAGCGGTAGCTGACGGCGTTGTTCATCATCTCATAGTATTCGCCGTCGTCGGCCCGTGCCATATTTACGATTGCCTTGATGTCGCCCGTCTTCACCTCCATCAGTATTGCAACACCCATCTCGCCGTTGATTTCCTTAAGCTCGTTGAGAACGGCGCGTTCGGCAAGGTCCTGCATGTTCACGTCGATAGTGGTAACAATGTCGGCTCCATCGATAGGTGGCGTTACCGGTATGTCCATGTATTTGTTGAGTATCTTGCGGCGGTGAGTGATACCGTTGTTTCCCCGCAGTATTGAGTCGTATGCCAGCTCAAGCCCGTAACGTGCCGAGTCTTTCTCACCGAACAGGTCGCCAACGGTACGCTTTGCCAGTGAACCGTAGGGATGACGTCGTGAGTTGAATTCTTCCCAATGGAATCCGCATTTGTTTTTGGGTAGATTGAAGAACGGCAGGTTTCTCACCTTGCAGAAGGTGTTGTAGTCGATTCGGCGGCGCCAGATAGCCCAGTGGCGTGCCCCCTTTGCCTTTCCGAGGTTGAGGTGTGCCTTGAATTCTTCTGCCGTTTTCGATGGGAATATGTTGTGCAGCATCATGCATGTGCTGTCGATTTTTTCGTTCCAGATGGAGTCTTTCTTCCGTTTCCACACGGTGTCGGTGGGGTCGCCAGACTTGTAGTCGAGAAACACCTTGTACTCCGGCAGCGAGCTGGCCAGTAGCTGTCCGTCGCAGCTGAGAATATTTCCGCGCTTGGGCTTTACGCTTACGCTGTCGCGCTTCAGACGGTCGGCGACCTGCGTCCAGTAGTCTTTCTGCGTGGTCATGATGTAGAGAGCCTTGCCGATTATGATGGTGCCGATAATTGTCAGCACCACCGAAATCGCAAAGAATCGCGGCATTACCTTGTCATTGTTAAATTTGCTCATCTCAAATCCCTACTCTCAATTTTCTTCTCCTATTATATAAGGTGGCTGGTCCGGCATGTGGAGCAGCGAGTCCTTGTTTTGCTTCAGCATTTCGAGCACGTGGCTCTCGCGGCACCGCTCGGTCAGTGAGCTCGAGCTCGACAGCGCACGGTACTTGGCATCCTTCAGCGTCTCTTCCATTTTGTCTATCTGTATCAGATCCTGCTGACACTGGTATCTGAAGGCTACGTAAATCGTCGAGAATATCACGATGATTACGATGAGCCATATCTGCGAACGTACCATCTGGGCGGTGAGGATGTCGCCGCCGAGTATCTTGCGCAATGTCAGACTCGACGATGGATGGGGGTCGTCTTCGCTCACGCCCTCCTTTATCTGCTTGATTTTGGCAGCCACTTTCTCCTTGGTCGCTTTCATCTCCTCGCCTAAGGTGGTGTCTGCGGCTTGAGCAGCTGTCTTTTCTTGGTCTTTTACCTCATCTGTATTATTCATATTTCTGCTCTTAATTCTGCAATTCTCAGCTTTGCACTTCGACTTCGCGGGTTGTTCTTTCGCTCCGTCTCATCGGGTGTGATTACTTTGTTGTTGATAAGCCTGAATGGTGTCTCGAAGCGTCCGAAGAAGTCCTGGCTAACCTTACCCTCTGCATTGCCTGTCTTCATCACGTTTTTCACGATTCGGTCTTCGAGTGAGTGGTATGTTATCACACTTAGACGACCTCCGGTGCTTAGCAACTCTGTGGCTCCCCGGAGCATATCGCGCAGCGCATCCATCTCATGATTCACTTCTATTCGCAGTGCCTGGAAAAGCTTTGCCAGGTCTTTTTTCTCTCTGTTGTGCTGTATCAGCGGCTCTGCAATGCTCATCAGCTCGCCTGTCGTTGCTATTCGCTCCTTTTGCCGAGCCTTTACTATTGCCGCAGCTATTCGGCGTGCCTGCGTAAGCTCGCCGTAGAGATACAATATGTCGGCTATTCGCGACTCGTCGTAGTCGTTTACGATGTCGGCAGCCGTAGTCCCTCCACGTTTGTTCATCCGCATGTCGAGTGGAGCATCGAAGCGGAAGGAGAATCCACGTGTCTCGTCGTCAAAATGGTGTGAGCTGACGCCGAGGTCTGCCAGCAGACCGTCAATGCGTTCAACACCGTAGTAGCGCATCCAGTTCTTTATATATCTAAAGTTGCTTCTTACAAATGTAAATCTATCATCGTTGACGATATTTTTTTCTGCGTCGGCATCTTGGTCGAAGCTGTATAGACGGTTGCTGTCGTCCATCCTCCTGAGTATCTCTCTGCTGTGGCCGCCTCCGCCAAACGTTACGTCGGCATATATGCCGCCATGCCGGATGTTTAGTCCGTCAACGCTTTCCTTTAAAAGTACCGGTATGTGATATTGTTCTTCCGTCATCCTTTTACTGCATTCCTCAATTTACGGCTCTTCATTCGCTCATCAGCTCCTCAAGAGCTGCCTTAAACTCCTCGGGAGCCATCTTCGACTCTTCTATCTTCTTGTTGCTCCATATCTCTATGGCATCGTCCATGCCGATGAATTTTATGTCTTGTTCAATGTCGCACATTTTCAGATAACGTTTCGATATGAGAAAACGGCCATTACTGTCGAGGGTTATCTCTTCTGCCTCTGACACAAACTGACGTATGACTGCCTGATGGCGCTCGTTCCACTGGCTGAGGCGCGATGTCAGCTGGCTCAGTCGGTCGTTCCATACCGATTCCGGGAAAAGCACAAGACAATTCTTGAAAACGTCTTTGCGCATCACCAGCCGTTCCTCGCCAGATGCCTGTAGCACCTTGCGGAACGCCGCCGGAAGAAATGCTCTTCCCTTGGCATCGGTTTTAGCCTCTATGTTGCCTAAAAATCGCATACGTACATCTGTCTATAGATACTTCGCTGCAAAATTATAAAAAAAGCATGAAACTTTCCCCCACTTTCCCCCACTTTTTTAGTTAATAAATGCAAACGAAGTGTGGTATGTAAATAAATATGATTTAGAATCCGGACAATATGTCCGCTTGAATTGTGGAAATGCTGTCGTTCGGAACAATGGTAATTCTGAAACTGCGGAAATGCTGTCGTTCGGAGCGACGGGAATTCTGAAACTGCGGAAATGCTGTCGTCAGGAACGACGGGAATTCTGAAACTGCGGAAATGCTGTCGTCAGGAACGACGATAATCCTGAAATCGCAGAAATGCCGTAGTCCGGAGCGACAGGAATTCTGAAATTGCGGAAATGACAATGAAGAATAAAAATTTGAGTCTTAATAAATTTTTTGCGAAAAAATGTTGGTAATACAAACAAAAGTGTTAACTTTGCACGTTGTTTGTGCGCAGTAAGATAAGCATGGTTCAGATTACGGAGAAAACAATCGACCTTGACAGGTTGCTTTACGAGAGAATGGGAGCGAAGGCAAGATACGTGCCGGCATTCGTTGTGTCATACCTGAAACGTCTTATTCATCAAGATCAGGTGAATGCGTTTATTTGGGAACACCGTGATAAGGTGGGTACTGAGTGGCTCGAAGCATGTGTTAGCTATCTTGATATGACACTGGACATTCACGGGTTTGAGAATCTGCCCGATGCAGACGACGGACGGCAATATACCTTTGTGAGCAACCACCCCCTCGGAGGAGCCGACGGCGTTGCCTTAGGCGCAATCATTGGCAGGCATTACAACGGACGGTTCCGCTATTTGGTGAACGACCTGCTGATGAATCTTCCGGGACTGGCACCCATGTGTATTCCCATCAACAAGACAGGCAGGCAGAGCCGCGACTTTCCGGCAATGGTGAAGGCCGGATTCGAAAGCAAAAACCATATTCTGATGTTTCCGGCAGGCATCTGTAGCAGAAAGCGTAACGGTGTGATTCGTGATATTCCGTGGAGCAAGACGTTTGTGACGAAGAGTGTTGAATACAAGCGCGATATTGTTCCGATACATTTTAGCGGTAGAAACTCCGACTTTTTCTACCGTCTGTCGAATTTCTCCGACCGTTGCCTGAACTTCAATCTCGCAATGCTCTTTCTGGTTGACGAAATGTATAAGAACGTTCACAAAAAATTCACGGTACACATAGGAAAACCTATCCCTTGGCAGACTTTTGATGCGACGAAAACACCGATGGAATGGGCAAGGTTCGTAGAAGACAAAGTATATGAATTGAAGTAAAAAATAAAGAGACAGGATGGAACAGAAAATTATCGACCCGATTCCCGTTGATGTGCTCATGAGTGAACTGACGCCCGACAAGCAGCTACGCATGACCAACAAGAGTGCCAATGAGATATATATCGTAACGGCTCATAACGCTCCAAACGTGATGAAAGAGATTGGCCGTCTGCGTGAAATCGCCTTCCGTGAGGCTGGCGGCGGCACCGGCAAGGCAATGGACATCGACGAGTTTGATACGTGCGACAATTGTTACAAGCAACTTATTGTGTGGAATCCTGAAGCCAAGGAGATAATCGGGGGGTATCGCTATCTGTGTGGCATCGACTGGGAGCTTGACGATAATGGCCAGCCCAAACTTGCCACGAGCCACATGTTCCGTTTTTCCGAGAAATTCATCAACGACTATATGCCATATACCATCGAGCTTGGGCGCTCATGGGTGTCGTTGCCCTATCAGTCGTCGAAGATGGGCGCAAAGAGCCTGTTCGCTCTTGACAATCTTTGGGACGGCCTCGGTGCGCTTACGGTGATAAAGCCCGAGGTGAAGTATTTCTTCGGCAAGATGACAATGTATCCGAGCTACATACGCAAGGGGAGAGATATGATTCTGTACTTCCTGAAGAAGTATTTCGACGACAAGGAGAATCTCATCGTCCCGATGAAACCGCTTGTTATCGAGACTCCAGACGAAGAACTTGCAAAGATTTTCTGCCATGACAACTTCCGTGACGACTACAGGGTATTGAACCAGGAGGTGCGCAAGCTGGGATATAACATCCCTCCATTGGTGAATGCCTACATGAATCTGAGCCCGACGATGAAACTGTTCGGTACAGCCATTAACTATGGTTTCGGTGATGTTGAGGAGACAGGAATACTGATTGCTGTAGATGAAATCCTTCAGGAGAAGCGGGTGCGCCACATCGATACTTACATCAAGGAACATCCCGAGGCCCTAAAGATTACCAGTGGTGCGAACAAGGTGATATATAGGGTTAAGGAATAAATGTGTTTACACAATCGGAAGTGAGATTCCGTTAATCTTCTGATAAACGTCGAGAGCATAAACGTCGGTCATGCCGCTGATATAGTCAACAACAGCCATAACACGTGTCTCAAGGTCGTCGTTTCGGATGTCGTATTGGCTCGACACGCGGTCGATAAGCTGACGGCTATAGTAACGGTCGCTGTGCATTATAGCTTCCATCATCTGCTCCATAAGTGTCTCCATAATTTTATAACCAGACAGTTCCACGTCGAGAACTGTGTGACTGCGATAGATTCGTTCCTTTGATACCGCCTCACATTTCTTATATGCCTCTCTCTGAACCGTGGCCATAGCTTTGACCAAGCTACTGTTGAAAGTGCCATTGAGTATTTCCTCTTCATGCTGGATGAATGCCTCCACGCACTTGGTTTCAAGCGTTCCTACGGCGCAGGCACGCATATATACTATCTGCTCGTTCTCGTCGCGAAGGTCTTCTTCCTTTATGCGGCGTTCGATGTTGGAACGCTCGTTTTCGTCGAAGAAGCCCAGAAGTAGTTCCCGTGTCTCGTCGAACGATAGGATTTTCAGCTTGTGGGCATCTTCGATGTCCATTATCTCATAGCAAATATCGTCGGCAGCCTCTACCATATATACTAATGGATGACGGACGAAGCGTAGCGGCTCGCCTTCCTTGGAAAGACAGAAAATGCCCAATTCATCGGCAACACGCTTGTATAGGTGAGCTTCTGACTGGAAGAATCCGAACTTGCCTTTCTCGCCGGCGAGCATCGATGCCCATGGATATTTCACTATCGATGCCAGCATGGAGTACGTCATTACGAAACCTCCGGCACGCCGGCCGCGAAACTGGTGGGTAAGAAGCCGAAATGCATTGGCATTACCCTCAAAATGGGTGATGTCACTCCAGAACTCAGGCGACACCTTATTCTGAAGAAAGGCGCCCGGCCCCTCGCTGAAGAATGTCTGGATGGCTTTTTCGCCGGAATGACCGAAGGGCGGGTTGCCCATATCGTGGGCAAGGCATGCCGTGGCTACTATCTGACCACATTCCTCAAACAGCGAATCTTTCAGTTCGGGATATTTCTCCTTTATCAGTCGGCGTGAGATGTCGTTGCCTAGCGACATGCCCACGCTAGCCACTTCAAGGGAGTGGGTGAGGCGGTTATGCACAAAGACACTTCCGGGAAGCGGAAACACCTGAGTCTTGTTCTGCATACGGCGGAAGGGAGCTGAGAATATCAGACGGTCGTAGTCGCGCTTGAATTCTGAACGGTCATCGTGACGCTCTGCGTGACGGTACTCCTGGCCAAGCCTTTTGTTGGAAATAAGTGTATGCCAATTCATCATAATGTTGCAAAAGTACTTATTTTTTTGAAAAATAATGCAATTTAAGAAAAAAAATTCTGCTAATTGCTGAGAAATGACTAATTTTGCACTATATTTACTCAAATACTTCCGCCTGATGTTCGGTGTGAATGGAGGTAGGGGGAGACAGGCGAAACTTAAATTAAAGGAAAATGGTAAGCATAAAAGTAGTAAACAAAGGGCATCAAAAGTTGCCGGCTTATGCAACAGAGCAGAGTGCCGGCATGGATTTGAGGGCAAATCTTAAGGAGCCGGTGACACTCCGCCCGTTGGAGCGTTGTCTGATAGGCACCGGACTATATATTTCGCTCCCCGAAGGGTATGAGGCACAGGTGCGCCCCCGTAGCGGACTGGCACTAAAGCACGGCATCACTGTGCTCAATTCCCCCGGCACTATAGATGCCGATTACAGGGGTGAAATCGGTGTGCTGCTCGTAAACCTCTCTGCAGAGGATTTCGTGATTAACGACGGCGAACGTATTGCTCAGATGGTGATATCACGCCATGAGCAGGCCGATTTCCAGGTGGTTGACGTACTTGACGAGACTGAACGTGGGGCTGGAGGATACGGACATACAGGAATAAAGTAAAGGAAACAAGAGGTGAATTTCTTCAGGTTTTTTCTAACATTTATTTTTACTGTGCTGACGGCAAATGTGGTTTTTGCCGAGAACGATGCAAGCAGCCAGTATGATGCCATTTTTCTTGAGGCAGTGTGTCAGCGTGAAGCGGGCCGGCACGATGCTGCTTACGATTTGCTGCGGCGGTGCGTTGAGATTGACTCAACCAAGGCAGAGGCTTTCTTCTATCTCGCTCAGTATGAACTGACGTTGAAAAACCGTGAGAAGTCGCTCGACTGCTTTGCCAGGGCAGCAAGACTATCACCCGACAATTCTATCTATCAGGAAACTTATGCACGTGCGCTGGTAAACAGTCAGAAATTTCCCTTGGCGATAAGTGTGCTGGAGCAGTTCCTCAGCAAAAACCGCGACCGCACGGATATCCTTTCGTTGCTCGCCCATTTGTATGAACAAGAAGAAGATTACGACAATACTATCGTTACGCTGAACCGTTGGGAGGAGATAGAAGGGAAGAGTGAACGTATGTCGCTTGCTAAAAGCCGTATTTACACCCTAAAAGGCGACAAGCAGGCGGCCGTGGACGAGATGAAGACTCTGGCAGATGAATATCCTAACGACCTTAACTACCGAGGATATTATGCAGACATTCTCAAGGCAAATGACAAGATTGACGAGGCAAAGGCAATCTACCGGCAAATTCTCGATGAAGAACCGCTGAATGCACATGCCCAGACGTCACTGTATGCCCTCTACAAAGAGCAGGGCGACAGCGTAAAGGCCGACTCGATGCTTATTCGTATGCTGACAAACAAGACGATGGAAACGGTGCAGAAGGCGTATGTGATGCGTGGACTGATTGTTGAGAACGAACAGCAGCATGGCGACAGCACGAAAGTTCTCAGAATGTTCGACGTAGCACTCTCGCAGCCTCAGTCGGATGCATCGATTGCCGTTCTTTGTGCAACATACATGGATTTGAAACGGATGCCGCGTGATACTGTCGGGCACTTGCTCAGAAAGGTGATTGACATAGAACCCGACAATGCTGCCGCACGACTACAGCTTGTCGGATACGCATGGAACTCGGAACTCTTAGATAGTGTGATCGCTTTGTGCAACGATGCGCGTCAATATAATCCTGATGAAATGGCATTCTATTATTATCAGGGAATGGCACACTATCGAAAAAATGAATTCGACGAGTCTTTGCATACTTTCCAACAGGGAATCAGCGTTATCAATGAGCAGAGCAACCCCGAGATTGTGAGCGATTTCTATGCCGTCATGGGCGACCTGCTGCACCGTAAAGGTGATGTGAAGGCCGCATTTGCAGCATACGATTCGTGTCTGCAGTGGAAAGACGACAATTTAGGCTGTCTGAACAATTATGCATATTTCCTCAGTGTCGTGGGGGAGAATCTTGACAAGGCTGAGCAGATGAGTTTTCGTACCATTAAAGCCGAACCGAAGAACCCCACGTATCTTGACACCTATGCATGGATACTGTTTAAACAGAAACGTTTTGCTGAGGCAAAGATATATATCGACCAGACGTTGCAGTGCGACACCGACACCTCAGCCGTGATGCTCGAACATGCCGGCGACATTTACTATAATGCCGGTGACAAGGAAAAGGCTCTTGAACTATGGCGGGAAGCACTCCGCAGAGCCGGACAAGCCGACAGGCAGAATGCCGATGAAGACCGCAGGAAGATACTCACAAAAAAGATAAAACAAAGAAAATATATAAAGGAATGAATACACTAAGATTATTAAAAGTAGTGCTTTTTGCAGTACCGTTTGTACTCGGCTCATGTAAAACAGCAAAGCAGGCCTACGTGGAGACGCCTCAGTCGGCAGAGAAAGTGAATGAGCAGCATTTCCTGCTGAATGTTGCCGACAATGCACAAAAAACGAAGTTCATTACGTCGAAGGTGAAGTTCTCTGTCGAGGTGGGAGTACAGAAGATGGCTCTTACTGGAAACTTGAAGATGAAGCGTAACGACGTGATACGACTGCAACTCATGGCTTTCGGATTTGTAGAGGCAGCACGCATTGAGTTTACGCCGGAGTATGTCCTCGTTCTGGACCGAATCAACAAATTGTATCTTAAGGCTACCTACTATCAGCTTGATTTCCTGCGCAACTCTGGGCTGAACTTCTATTCGTTGCAGTCGCTCTTCTGGAATGAGCTGTTTATGCCGGGGGCTGATGTCGTAACCGACGAGACACTGAAAAGTTATAATACCACCGAGGAAGGAAACGACATCATCATCTCGTATGAGAAGGACCGTCTGTCGTACAGATGGCTTGCAGAGAAGGGAAAAGCAACGATACGCATGTCAAACATTCTTTGCAAGAATAAGTTGGACGGTAACTCGCAGCTGACATGGGACTATACCGATTTTAAACCGTTGGATGGTAAGATGTACCCCAACCATCATGAGATTCAGCTGATGGTGCCGTCGAAGACATTGAAGCTGTCGATGAACTTCAATTATGTAGGACATGATGATGAATGGGATACGCGTACCAAGGTGTCTGGGAAATACCGCGAAGTGTCTATCGATGAAATCCTCCGCCGCTTCATGGCTTTGTAATCGGGAATGGGCATGAAGAGGTTGCTTATATATTTGTTCTTGTCGCTTACAGTCGTATGTGCAGACGGTCAGCAGGCGCGTCGGCGAACAATGACGCAACATCGCACTGCCGCTGCAAAGAAGAAGACTGTTGCAAGAAAGCCGAGAGCCCAGGCTAAGACAAAGACAGCCAGACCTACCGTGAAGGGACTTGAAAACGAGCGGAAGCAGGTACAGGCTCGTATAAAAGCCGAAGAGCAGCGCCTATACCATAATCGGCAGGGCGTGAAGAAAGGGCTTGAGAACCTCATGATACTAAATACGGAGATTGAGGGAAAGCGCAAGACCATTGATGCAATACGAACGGACATCACCAGTCTCGATTCGAATATAGTAAAGCTGAACCGTGAACTCGAACTTCTGCAGACACAGCTGGAAGACCGTAAGCAAAAGTTTATTAAATCGATGAGGTATCTGCACCACAATCGGTCGATAAAAAACCAGCTTATGTTTATCTTCAGTGCTAAAAATTTCACACAGATGTATCGCCGTATGCGTTTCATGCGTGAGTATGCTACTTATCAGCGTGCCCAAGGTGAAGTAATCAAAGAGAAAAAAGAGCAGATTTCACAGAAAAAGGATGAGCTGCAGCACGATAAAGATTTGAAGAACGGCTTGTTAAGCAAGGGAGAACAGGAGAAACGCGAGCTTGAAGGCAAGCAAAGCGAACAGAAGAGGATGGTGAGCAATCTTCAGCGCCAGCAGAAGACAATAGAGACTATTATAGCCCAGCAGAAACAGCGAGATGCCCAGCTGAACGCTCAGATTGACCGTCTGATAGCTGAGGAAATAGCACGCCAGAAAGCGCGTGCTGAAGCCGAGGCAAAGCGGAAGGCTGAAGCTGAAGCAGCACGCAAACGCGCGGCAGCCGAGGAAGCCAAACGTCGTGCAGAGCAGAAGCGGGCTGCCGCGAAGAACGAAAAAGAGCGAAAAGAGGCAGAGCAGGAAATAGTGCGTGCAGAGCGAGAAAAGAAAGAAGCCTCAACCCAGGTGTTTATTGTCAGCAGCGACGACCGTCGAATCAGTGGCAGTTTTGAGCAGAACCGTGGCAGACTGCCGATGCCTATCACTGGTCCATACCGCATAGTGAGTCATTTCGGACAGTACGACGTGGAAGGACTGCGCAACGTTCGCCTTGATAACAAGGGGATTAATATTCAAGGACAGCCAGGGGCCAAGGCACGCAGCATCTTCGACGGAGAAGTGAGTGCTGTGTTCAGGTTTTCGGGAACGGTTGTAGTGATGGTACGCCATGGAAATTACATCTCGGTGTATTGCAACCTGTCGTCGGTTAATGTGCATAAGGGACAAAGGGTGAACACACGTACTATTCTTGGCACAGTAGGAGCTGATAACATCCTTCAGTTCCAGTTGCGGCGTGAGACGGCAAAGCTGAATCCCGAATCATGGCTCAGCAGATAGTGCTGCCGTCGAGAAGCCTAATATAAGTTGTAAGGGCGTGTTCCATCTCGCTAATGCAGATATATTCGTCGGCGGAATGACTGCGGCTCGACTGTCCGGGTCCTAACTTTAGCGAGGGAAACGGCATTAATGCCTGATCGGAGAGAGTGGGAGAACCGAAAGGCTGCATACCCATCTCAATGCATTTTCTCACTATTGGATTTTCCGATGAAACCGACGAGGAATGTAGGCGGAAAGAGCGTGCCGTCACCTCTGATTTCAGATGCTTGCAGACATATTCATATACTTCCTCGTTGGTATAGTATTCATTGGTTCTGACATCTACCGTCATCGTGCATTCGTCGGGAATGACATTGTGCTGAGTGCCGGCATTGATTACGGTGACATTAAGCAGAGTGGGACCCAGTAGCGGACTGACTTTTTCAAACTTCAGGTTCCTGAGCCACATCAGGTCGTCGAGGGCTTCGTAAATGGCATTGACACCCTCGTCACGAGCAGCATGACCGCTTTTCCCATGTGATTTTATGTCGAGCACCATTAATCCCTTCTCTGCTATTGCAGGTTGCATTCCTGTCGGCTCGCCCACAATAGCAAGGTCAATTGGCGGAAGCTCAGGCAATGCCCGGCTGAAGCCGTTTGCACCTGATACTTCCTCTTCGGCCGATGCAAGGTATATGATATTGTATGGTTGTTCCTTGGACGAAAGTGTCAAAAATACCTGTAGTAGCGTCACAAGGCCGCCTCCACAGTCATTGGAGCCAAGACCATACAGTCTGTCGCCCTCTATTGTTGCAACGAACGGTTCGCGAGTCCATGAACTGACGGGTTTCACTGTGTCGATATGTGCGTTAAGCAGCAGTGTGGGCTTGCGCTTGTCGTAAGCTCCCTCAATCAGGATGTTGTTACAGATGCGGCGGAAATTTATTCCATATTTGCCGATGAAACGGCAAAAAACATCGGCAGCCATCGCTTCGTCTCTGCTGACGGAAGGAGTGGCTATCAATTGCTGAAGAAGCTCTACAGCAGAGGTCAAATGTTCGTTTCTTTCCATACTGTCGGCAAAGATATATTATTTCTGTTAAACGGCAAAATAAATTTCAATCAAATATTTTTTGCAGGTAACACAAATTTTTATTTGATTTCTTTGCCGTTTGCTAAAAAAGAGTTAATTTTGCAACTGAATACAAAATATGTAGAATATTATGCAAACAAACTGTCATCTTTCCATGCTCATACATGAGCAGGCAAAAATCTTTGGTGACCGTGAAGCGCTTATTTACCAAGACTTCGGTGCAACAGAATGGAAATCATGTAGTTGGAATCAGTTCTCGATTGCCGTAAAACAAGTTTCCAATGCCCTGCTGAACGTGGGAGTAAAGGTACAAGAGAACGTGGGAATTTTCTCCCAAAATTCGGCCCAGTATCTTTTTTGCGATTTCGGAATATGGGGTATTAGGGCAGTGTCGGTTCCTCTCTATGCCACGAGCTCGGAGCAGCAGATACAGTTTATGGTAAACGATGCGAAGATACGATTCCTCTTTGTCGGTGAACAGGAGCAGTACGACAAAGCTCGCAGAGTTTTTTCGCTATGTCCCACTCTGGAGCGCATCATTGTTTTTGATCGTCTTGTACGTATTTCGTCACATGATCCGAACGCAATCTATTTTGATGATTTCCTGAAGTATGGTGAGAATTTTCCCAGGCAGACTGAGGTGGAGATGATTGCTAAGGATGCTTCGTTTGATGAAATCGCAAATATTTTATATACCAGCGGAACAACCGGTGATTCTAAGGGGGTGATTCTTAAACACTCGCAGTATCATGCCGCATTCGAGGCAAATTATAAGTGCGTACCCGTTACCGACAAGGACCGTGTAATGAATTTCCTGCCATATACTCATATCTTCGAGCGAGGATGGGCTATTCTCAGTCTCACCGTCGGAGCCAGACTCATCATCAATACTCATCCGCAAGAGGTGCAGCAGCACATGCGCGAGACGCATCCCACGAGCATGTCGTCGGTTCCACGCTTCTGGGAGAAGGTTTATGCCGGTGTGCAGGCTCAGATAGACAATGCCAATGTTGCGAAGCGCAAGCTCTTCCTCCATGCTTTGTCTGTGGGAAAGAAACATAATATCGACTATCTCAGCAAGGGGCAGCGTCCGCCGTTGGCCTTGCATCTTGAGTATGAGATGATAAACAAGACGGTGTTCAGCCTTATTCGCAAGGAACTTGGGCTGGAAGATGCAAATATATTCCCCACTGCCGGTGCTGCCGTGAGCGAGAAGGTAGAGGAATTTGTCCACTCCATTGGATTGAACATGGTTGTAGGATATGGATTGACCGAGAGTCTTGCCACTGTCAGCTGCGACCATCTCGACGAGGGCTATACCGTAGGAAGCGTAGGTAGGCCTATCGAAGGCATCAGCGTAAAGATTAGCGATGAGGGCGAAATTCTGCTCAAAGGCCCTACCATCACGAGCGGATACTATAATCGTGACGATATAACGAAGAACTCGTTTACGGAAGACGGCTATTTCAAGACTGGCGATAGTGGCTATTTGAAAGATGGTGAACTATTCCTGAAAGAACGAATCAAAGATCTGTTCAAGACCTCGAACGGAAAATACATAGCCCCGCAGATGATAGAGTCGAAAATCCTCGTTGACAAATACATCGAAACAATCGTTGTAATAGCTGATCAGCGCAAGTTCGTCTCGGCACTTATCGTGCCCAACTATCCTCTGCTTGAGGAATATGCGCGTGAGCATAACATAGCTTTCAATAGTCGTGAGGAGCTTTGTGCTAACTCAACCGTCTATGAAATGCTAAAGGAACGTATTGACACGTTGCAGCAGCAGCTGGCACATTATGAGCAGATAAAGAGATTTACCTTGTTGCCACACCATCTTTCGATGGAGAAGGGGGAACTTACCAATACGCTGAAAGTGCGTCGCCGTGTGCTCTACGAGAACTACCGCGAGGCAATAGATAAGATGTATGAAGAGTAAATATTAAATCGGAAGCGAAGAGATACTACATATTATGATAACGCAAGATCAGCTAAAGGATGTTTTAGAACGCGTGGAGTCGCTACATAAATATCTGGAAATTGACAAAAAGAAAATTGAATTTGAGGAGGAAGACCTACGCACACAAGCTCCTGATTTCTGGGAAGACCGTCTGCGCGCTGAAGAGCAGATGAAGAAGGTCAAGGGAATAAAGAAGTGGATTGACGGGTATAACGATGTGAAAAGCAAGGCGGATGAACTGCAGCTCGCCTTCGACTTTTACAAGGAAGAGATGGTTACCGAGGAAGAGGTTGATGCCGACTATGACGCAGCTATCGAGGCCATCGAAGCATTGGAATTAAAGAATATGCTACGTCAGAAAGAAGATCCGATGGAATGCGTGCTTAAAATTAATTCCGGCGCAGGAGGAACGGAGAGTCAGGACTGGGCGTCAATGCTCATGCGAATGTATCAGCGTTGGGCTGAAGCACACGGATATAAGGTAAGCATCGCCGACCTTCAGGATGGCGACGAAGCAGGAATCAAGAGCGTCACTATGGAGATACAAGGTGGAGAGTATGCCTATGGATATCTGAAGAGCGAAAACGGTGTGCATCGATTGGTGCGCGTCAGCCCGTTCAATGCTCAAGGAAAGCGCATGACTTCGTTTGCATCGGTATTTGTCTCTCCGCTTGTCGATGACACTATTGAGGTATATGTCGATCCGGCAAAGCTGTCGTGGGATACCTTCCGAAGCAGTGGTGCCGGAGGACAGAATGTCAACAAGGTTGAGTCGGGAGTGCGCCTGCGCTATTGGTATTCTGACCCAGATACCGGTGAAGAAGAGGAAATACTCATCGAGAATACAGAGACACGCGACCAACCGAAGAACAAGGAGAAGGCCATGCTCTTGCTCAAGTCGCAACTCTACGACCGTGCCATGAAGAAAAGGTTGGAGGCACAGGCAAAAATTGAAGCCGGAAAGAAGAAGATTGAATGGGGAAGTCAGATTCGCAGCTACGTCTTCGACGACCGTCGTGTTAAAGACCATCGTACCAATTATCAGACAAGTGATGTAGATGCTGTGATGGACGGAAAAATCGACGGTTTCATTAAGGCTTATCTGATGGAATTCCCTGTTACCGAAGAAGAAAATTAAAGTGTAGATTGATTATATAACATCGAGGCATGCAAAACTTAAGTAAAAACTAAATAACTATGAGTAAGAAAGTAAACGTAAAGCGCGAACAGTATGCAAAGAAACAAGAAGAGAATGGACGTAAAGTAGTGAACTGGATTTTCGGATGTCTAATTGTTCTGGCACTCGCATATCTTATCTATACTTTCTCCATTATGTCATAGACTATTGCTATGAGTGGGTTGGAAATTGAGCGGAAATTCCTGGTAAATGGTGATGACTATAAGCATCAAGCTTACCAGAGTGACCGCATTCAGCAAGGATATATCCTCAGTAGCCATGGGCGCACTGTCAGGGTTCGTCGCCGTGGCGACCGAGGATATATCACAATTAAGGGACCTGCCGACATACGCGGCATAGGCCGTTATGAGTTTGAAAAGGAAATTACTCTCGACGAGGCGGAACATCTATTTAAGCTTTGCGAACCAGGAGTTATCGATAAGACACGATTCCTTGTTAATAGTCCGGATGGGAAGCACATCTTCGAAGTTGACGAGTTTTACGGCGACAACGAAGGTCTTGTGATGGCTGAAGTCGAGCTCTCGAATGCGGACGAGCCTTTTGAAAAGCCTGACTTTATCGGTAAGGAAGTTACGGGCGACCGACGCTATTATAACGGTTTTCTAAGTAAGAATCCTTATAAGAACTGGAGGTGAACGGTCGTATCCCGAAATAAATGCCTTTTGTGAATTAACGTTTTGTTATTGCACAGAAGGCAAAACCCGTGAGGGCGGCAAGAGTGCATCCGAGAGTATTCGCACCAAAGTCGAGCCAGTCGCCATTTCGGTGCCCGCCGGTGCAGTAAGCTTGCAGTAATTCGAGCAGTCCACCCATGAGTACAGGCGTGAGCCAAGCCCATGTCAGCAGTTTTTTCTTGTCTGCGACTTTGTGGCGGTAAAGGTATTCAATCCATATCACACTGCATGTTCCTCCATACATCGCCAGATGAGTCCATTTGTCGATAAAGTCCACATTGTCGAGTGGAGTCTCTGGAAATATCGGTGTCAGTGAAAGTGCCCAAACAATAGCGATACATATACAGGAAAAAGGATAATTTCTTTTTAATTGAAACAATATGCTCATATTTACTTCTTATTTTGTGCAAAATTACATTTTTTTTTATAATTTTGCAAGCAAATTCAATATAAAAACAAAATGAGTAGTGAAGATAGAGCAAATTTTGGAAGCAAGATAGGCGTAATATTGGCTACGGCAGGTTCCGCCGTGGGACTTGGAAATGTGTGGAGATTTCCATATATGGTGGGCGATAATGGCGGAGCAGTGTTTATTCTTATTTATGTATGTTGTGTTTTGCTCCTTGGCATACCATGTATGATTAGCGAGTTTATTATCGGTCGCCATGCGCAGTCGAACACGGCGCGTGCATATGCCCGACTTGCCAATGGTACTCCCTGGAAGTTCGTGGGTATGTTGGGCGTACTCACGGGGTTCCTGATAACAGGATATTATGCCGTTGTTTCTGGATGGTGCCTGCAATATATTTTTGCGTCGGCGATGGGAAATGTGCAAGGTAGTTCAGATTATATAAAAACATACTTCTTAGAGTTTTCGCAACATCCGATCAAGCCGATTGCATGGACTGTGCTGATTCTCTTTGTTGCACATTTCGTGATTATTCACGGCGTCCGCAACGGTATAGAGAGGGCTTCAAAGATGATGATGCCAACTTTATTCATATTGTTGCTTGTTATAGTCTTGGCATCGTGTATGTTACCTGATGCAGAAAAAGGAATCATATACCTGTTCCATCCGGATTTCTCGAAGATAAGTAGCGATGTGTTTCTCGGTGCACTCGGGCAGTCGTTCTACTCGATGAGTATAGCGATGGGGTGTCTGTGTACGTATGCAAGTTATTTCAGTCGTCAGACTAATCTTACGCGTTCTGCTGTTCATATAGGTATTATCGATTTGATGGTGGCTATTCTCGCAGGATTGATGATTTTTCCTGCTGCATTCTCCGTCGGTATTAGTCCAGACAGTGGTCCGTCGCTGATTTTCATCACTCTTCCTAATGTTTTCGTTAAGGCTTTTGCAGAAATGCCATTGGTGGGATATGTTATCGGCTTGCTATTCTATAGTTTGTTGGCACTTGCAGCTCTTACCTCGTTGATATCATTGCATGAAGTGAGCACGGCTTTCTTACATGAAGAGCTACGCATTTCCCGAAAAGGGGCGGCACTGATTGTAACCCTCTCATGCTCTGTCATAGGTGCTTTCTGTTCGCTCTCGTTTGGGCAGATGGATTATCTTCAACTGTTCGGAATGTCGCTATTTAACTTGTTCGACTTTGTTACAGGGCAGATATTCCTGCCTATTGGCGGATTTCTCACGTGCTTGTTCGTTGGGTGGTATGTTCCACACAAGGTTGTGCGTGATGAGTTCACCAATTGGGGGACGTTGCGCGGACGCTATTTCCATGTTTACCTGCTTAGTGTGAAATACCTGTGCCCACTATTTATTCTTATGATTTTTTTACACCAATTCGGAATACTATAAAATGTCTCATCGTTCAGATAGAGGATATTTCGGAAGCAAGATTGGACTTGTACTTGCAACTGCCGGCAGTGCCGTCGGCTTGGGAAATATATGGCGCTTTCCGTATATGGCCGGACATAATGGTGGGGCTGCTTTCATCCTTATATACCTTGGGTGCGTGTTCATGCTGGGTGTCCCAGGAATGATAAGCGAGTTTATTGTTGGCCGCCACTCTGCCGCTAACGCATCGCGTGCATACTCCATCATCGGCAGCAGCAGGAAATGGCGCTTTGTGGGACTTCTCGGAATCCTAACGTCGGTGATAATCCTCGGGTTCTATTCTGTCGTTGCAGGATGGTGCCTTCAATATCTGTATGCGTCAATTGTGGGACATCTCAACGGTGATGCTGATTATGTAATGCAGTATTTCCGGAGTTTTTCTTCCGACCCGTTGAAACCGTGCTTTTGGGCGGTGATGTTTGTGCTGGTAACACATTTCGTTGTCATCAAAGGTATCCGAAATGGTATTGAGAGGGCATCAAAGATTCTAATGCCATTGCTGCTTTTACTGCTTGTGGTGATTGTCGTTGCTTCGTGTATGTTACCAGACGCATGGAATGGTGTTGTGTTCTTGCTGAAGCCAGACTTTTCGTGTGTTGACGGTAACGTGGCGCTTGAGGCCCTTGGTCAGGCTTTCTTCTCGCTCAGTCTTGGTACAGCCTGCCTCTGCACCTATGGCAGTTATTTCAAGCGTGAGGTGAATCTTGCAAATTCAGCAGTCCAGATTGCATTGATGGATTCTGCTATAGCCATTCTTGCTGGTCTGATGATTTTTCCTGCAGCTTTTTCCGTAGGAGTCAATCCTGACAGCGGTCCGTCGCTTATCTTCATCACACTGCCCATTGTGTTCACAAAAGCATTTGGTGCTGTTCCCTTCGTGGGGTGGGTTATTTCGGTGATGTTCTATTCTCTGCTCGTGTTTGCTGCACTCACTTCTACCATCTCCATGCATGAGATAGGGACGGCATTCTTTCACGAGGAACTACGTCTGCCCCGTTATAAAGCCGGATGGATAGTAACGCTGGTGGCAAGTGTCGTGGGAATTTTTTGTGCGCTTTCTGTTGGAGCTATTCCGGATATTCAAGTGCTCGGTATGACGTTGCTTGATTTCTGTGACGTTCTGACGGCTCAGGTGATGCTTCCCATCGGAGCTTTGCTGACGTGTGTCCTCATAGGCTGGGTAGTGCCAGACAAAACTGTACGTAATGAATTTACAAATAATGGTGAGCTTAGCGGCAGGATGTACAATCTGTATTTTTTCTGTGTAAAATATTTCTGTCCTATACTTATATTATTAATATTGCTTCATAAGTTTGGTGTGATTTGAAAACGCGTGATTTCTTCTATATGAGTAAGTCTGACCGCAGGGTGTTAATATCTCTGTTATGCGCCGGTGTAATTATTATAGCAGCAATAATGCTGTTAGGGTCGGAAGATGTGTACGACGATGAAACCATCTCGCATGACTACAAAATAAATGCTGTGGGGCAGAAGAAACAAGCAAACAGTGTGAAGCACCGGTCTCAGACAGAATACTATAGCCAGGAGCCGGTAGTGAAGCCTGAATTGTTTGAGTTCGATCCGAATACGGCCGACAGTACTGCCTTATTACGGTTGGGACTGAAACCATGGCAGGTGCGTAATATATATAAGTATCGTGCGCGTGGAGGAATATACCGGCAATCGTCTGATTTTGCCAAGCTTTATGGACTTACGGTAAAGCAATATCGCGAGCTTGAACCATATATACGTATTAGTACCGACTATCAGCCTGCAAGCTTGTTGGTGAAGGGTGAGTGCGATACACTACATATACGTCGCAGTGTTAAGCTGTCGGAAGGCGAGACCATCGATTTGAATCTCTCTGATACTACGGCACTGAAAACTGTTCCGGGCATAGGCGGTTATTTCTCGCGCAGGATAGTACAGTACCGTGAACGGTTGGGCGGTTTCGTTAGAATATCTCAGCTCGATGAAATCGATGATTTTCCTGAAATATCGAAGAAATTCTTTAGGATAGACAGTACACATGTGAAGAAGCTGAACATAAATCGTCTTCCGGAGAAGGAGTTGCGTAAGCATCCATACATAAACTATTATATTGCTCGTGATATTGCTGATTACCGTCGGCTGCACGGAAATATCAGGGACATACAGGAGTTGAGTTTGTCGCCGGATATTACACAGGACGTTATCGACAGGCTTCGTCCGTATGTGGAGTACTGAATTAATTATGGCATAATAAATACGATGGATACAAACAATTATATCAAGCAATACCCTGAGTTGATGAAGGGTAAGAAGATTCTCTACGTTCATGGTTTCGCGTCGAGCGGACAGTCTGGAACGGTGAAGCGCCTGCGTGAAGTCTTTCCTGCAGCTGAAGTCGTTGCGCCCGACTTGCCCTTGAATCCACTCGAAGCATTGACTTTGCTACAGGTTACATGTAAAGAGATACGGCCTGACCTGATAATAGGCACGTCGATGGGTGGTATGTTTGCCGAGATGCTTTATGGCTACGACCGCATCTGTGTGAATCCTGCCATGCACATTGGCGATACGATGGTCAGCCATAATATGGTTGGGGCACAGCATTTCCATAATCCGCGTAAGGACGGTGTGCAGGATTTCCTTGTGACCAAAGCCTTGGTAAAAGAATATAAGGAGCTGACTGACCATTGTTACGAAGGTTGTAATGCCGAGGAAAAGGGCAGGGTAACCGGACTCTTCGGCGACGAGGACGATCTTGTGAATACCTATGAAGAGTTTTCTGCCCATTATCCAGTGTCAATCCATTTCCATGGAGCTCACCGTATGGACGATAAGAGTTTCATGCACTCAGTACTGCCTGTGATACGATGGATAGACGACCGCCAGGAAAACCGTGAACGCCCCATAGTATATATTGACATTTCCGCAATGATTGATAGATATAGTAAGCCGCTGAGTGCTCTCATGAAAGCATTGCGTATGCTAATCGAGACTTATCAAGTATATTTTGTGGCTCCGGCTCCCACAAACAATAAATCATATATTTCTCAGATTCAGGAGTGGTGCGAACAACATATCAACGTCCCAGCTTACGGCCGAGTTATATTCACCAACCAAAAGAACTTGCTTTATGGCGACTATATAGTTGATGCTGATGAAACGGTTGATTTCATGGGCACAAAGATAGTATTCGGCTCGGACGCGTTCAAGTCGTGGGAGGAAATCATTATGTTCTTCAAACGGCTTGGCGGACAGTAATCTTCACCGATTGTCTTCTGAAGGCAGCAGTACCACTCCCTCTTGTTTCTTGCCGTCCATAAGAATCTTCAGGGGACGGTCGAAACGAACGTGGCGTATGTGCTGTGTCTCCTCAATAGCTGGCATACGGTCAAGAAGTTCTTTCTGATAAATCCCGTCGCCGGAATATGTGTTCAAAGTGAAGTATCCCACACCGAATGACGTGAGATTTTGAAAAAAGTGCGTGCCTTGTGACGGATCGACGTGATAGTTTTTCAGTCCTGCTTCGACGATTACCCTCGCCGCTGAGATATGTGGCCATTTCACCGGTATTCCCAGCCAGTAGTCACTCGATCCCCACCGTCCCGGACCTATTAGCACGTAGTTCTTTCCGTTGTCGAGAAACTTCTTGTTTATGGCTTGTATCTCGTCGGCAATTGCAGGATTGTCGGCAGCCGTGAAATCGTCACCAGCCTTCACATATACTATGTCGGTGACATCCTCGCTGATGCCGTGACCAAGCGAGTTGTGGGAACGTAGCAGACACTCGCTGTCGCTGATGGACGCAAGGTCTTTGTCGAGCATCTGCTTAGAATCAACAATCGGACGTATCTGAAGCAGGTTTAACTCGCCGTTCATCTTGCCAGGTTCGTTATCAGGATAGAGGTTGCAGGCAAACTCTATCTCTACGGGACGCCGCATGGCTTCGGCTCCGCATGCCTGAATCATCTGAAGCAGTTCAGGCAGTGGGAATACGCCATTTTGCAATACACCACTGAATGAGATCACCTTGCGCCCACCTTCGTAAATACCGTCGCGGATAATCTGATCCATAGGGTCGAAGGTCGAAGCAATGCCTTGTAGAGAATTGTCTTTGTCTGCCTCCTTTACGCGGAGGTTCAGAATGTTGAATCCGTCGTCAACCTTGAAGTCGTTGCCAACATGGGTTGTGTCGAGGGCATAGAAGCGTGTCTGCGTCTCTTTCAATGCTGTGTCCATTTCGCTCATCTGAAGCACTTGCGTTGGATGGTATGGCGACAGGCGTAGAGTCTGCCCGCCATCGACGATGTATTTTCCAAGACCGAGGGCAAGGCTTACGATGCCTTCCTCTGCTGTTTCGTCGCCGATAGGATAGTAGTTGAGCGAGCGCAGTACACCGCTAAATGTAGGATAGAATCGTTCGCCATGTTGCTGACCTACTACTTCCTGAAGGATAACCGCCATTTTCTCTTGGTCGATGACGTTAGACGTGGCGGTCATGTATGCCTTCGAGTCTTTGTAATATACCGAGGCATAAACCGACTTGATGGCAGCAGCAAGCATTCGCAACATCTCGTACTTGTCTTCGAGATATGGAATCATGTATGTGGAGTAGATTCCAGCGAAGGGCTGGTAATGGGCATCCTCAAGCAATGAACTGCTTCGTATTGCTATTGGCGACTTCACTGCGTCGAAGAATGTGAAGAAGTCGGCTATCATCGAGTCGGGCAGTTGTGCATGTAGAAAATGGTGCAGGATTTCTTCATCACTGATGTCGCTTAGGGCTATGTGATAGAGATTGTTCTGCTCCATGAATTGGTCGAACAGGTCTGTACATAGCACTACTGTACGTGGAATGCATACCTTGGCATTTGCAAAATTGTTCAGTTCAGGATGACGCTTTATGATATTGTCTAAGAATGCCAGTCCACGTCCCTTTCCTCCAAGTGAGCCGTCGCCGATACGGGCAAAGTGGCTATAGGAATCGAATTTTCCACGGTCGAACACAGCCACAATACCGATGTTCTTCATGTGGCGGTATTGTACAATGGCGTCAAAGATAATCTGTCGGTGTGCATCTACGTCTTGGAGCTTGTGCCAGGTAACGTGTTTAAGGAATGCCGACACTGGGAATATGGCACGTGCCGAGAGCCAGCGGCTCATATGGTTACGGCTCACGTGGTAGAGCATCGAGTCGTTGGGTATCTTGAATATGTTGTCCTGTAATTCCTTCAGTGTCTTCACTCGCATTATTTCATGCTTTGTCGTGGGGTCGCGGAAGATGAAATCGCCAAAACCCATGTGCTCCTCTATAAGGTGTTTCAGGTCGAGGTTCATGGTCTTCGAGTTCTTGTCAACGAAATTATAACCTGCCTCACGTGCCTTGTCTTTGTTGGCTGTTTCTTTGCTCTGAAGAATCAGCGGCACATATTCGTCGCGCTTCCTTATCTCATTGAGCAGTTTCAACCCTGCCTCGGCATCGCCGTGGTCGCCGCTGAATCGCTGTCCGGGAATCATAGGAAACCTGGTGTCGCTAATTACTCCGAGTATGTTCTCACTGTATTTGTTATATAGCTCCATCGCCTCCTCGTAGTTGCTTGCCAGCAACACCTTTGGGCGTCCGCGTTTGCGTTGGGCTGCGGCATGTGGATTGAGTGCCTCGAACGAGAAGTTCTTGCTTTGTACAAGTATGTAGTTATATAGTTCGGGTAGGATGGCACTGTAGAAGCGGATGCTGTCTTCCACAAGTAGGATCACTTGTACTCCGGCCTCGTGTATGTCGTGGTCGATGTTCATCTTGTCCTCGATAATCTTAATGATTGTCAGGATGAGGTTTGTGTCACCTAACCAGCAGAAAATGTAGTCGAAGATGCTCAGGTCTTCGTCTTGCATTCGCCGTGTAATACCATGTGAGAATGGTGTCAGCACCACGCAAGGAATGTCGGAGGCTGTCTGCTTGATGGCACGTGCTACGTCAAAGGCATCGTTGTCGGCATTACCTGGCATACAGATGATAAGGTCGATGTTGGTGGCTTTAAGCACATTATCGGCTTCCTCTATGGTTGACACCTGAGTGAACGTGGGTGGATAGCGCAGCCCGAGTTCCATGTATTCGTCGAATACCTTTTCATCTACCCGTCCGTCATCTTCGAGCATGAAGGCATCGTATGGGTTTGCTACGATGAGTACGTTGGTGATGCGTCGTGTCATCAGGTTGACGAACGAGACATCTTTCAGGTAGAACTTATTCCATTCTTGGGGTACTGTTATCATTAAGAATTTAGAATTTAGATTTTCAAACTTGAATTAAAAGGTTCCAACTACTGTTTTTCCGGGTGGCACGTCGTGCATTACAATAGCCCCGGCACCTATTGTAGCTCCGTCACCAATCATAATGCCTCCGAAAATGGTGGCTCCAGTGTAAATTTTCACATCATTGCCTATGACGGGTCGCCGTCCGTCTTTGC
Organism: uncultured Prevotella sp.; assembly: GCA_946612625.1. Classification (GTDB taxonomy): domain Bacteria; phylum Bacteroidota; class Bacteroidia; order Bacteroidales; family Bacteroidaceae; genus Prevotella. The sequence continues at coordinate 5,020 of CAMOEW010000009.1, read as the reverse complement.
CGTTGCCGAGGGTAACCAGCTGCAGACAATAGAAGTTGCAACCTATGCTCTCAGCGTTCAGATATGTGGCGTAGTTATGCTCGAAGTGACAGCCCTCTCCAATGCTTGGACACCATATATGCAATGTAGATTCGGGCGGCAGCATCCATTTTATGAATACAGAGCGATAGTCGCCCATGCGATAATAGAACAGGTTGCGGAATACTTTCTCTCGGGTCGCTGTTTTGATAAAGTTGAGTACTCCACCTCGCTTGTCTTGGTATTTAACGAGGTCCGCATCTATCTTTTTCTTGTGAAGCAGATAGAGACAGATGTGTGGAAACATTCTGAGCGATGATGCAGAGAGGATGGCAAACTGGGTATAGGTATTCATATAAAAATGAAAATAAATTAGCGTTTCGCGACAGCACGCACTACGAACCAGCAATGCATGAGAATCGTTGTGACGATGCCGTAGTGATGATACATGATGCGGAAGCGTTCTTTCAACGAATCTCGATGGTTTTGGGTGGTGTTGCCGCCTATGGCAAAGTTGGCTATTACAGAGCCAGTATAGACGAGTGGCATTTTTTTCCTTTCGGCCTCCTTCATAATTCGTATGCACCAGTCAACATCTGCGCTGTGGCGGTATTGCAGGTCGTAGTGTATGTCCTTGGCAATCTCACGTCGGGCATAGAATGCTTGATGGCATACCAACATGCCGTATTTGAACGATTGCCACGTCAGCTTGCTCCCGGGATGCAGACGGCGGTGTCGAAGGAATGTGCCATTTTCATCTGTGATGTTTGTGTCACCATATACTACCGCTACGTTCGCTTGCGTCTGGGCTGCCTTTGCTACGCTGCTGATGGTGTTCTTTTCCGGAAGGGTGTCTCCGGCATTCAGGAACACTATGAAGTCGCCGTTTGCCTTGCGTAATCCTTTGTTCATGGCATCATAGATGCCGTGGTCTGGTTCCGACATGATGATAACCTCATGTCCATTGTTAGTTACATCATTACGATGCTTGTATTCCTCGGCAACATCAATGGTTGAGTCTTTCGACAGTCCGTCGATGATAAGGTGCTCAATATTAGAAAAGTCTTGCATCAACACACTCTCAGCGGTTGGCACGAGAGCTTTCTCTGCATTATATGTTATAGTTATTATTGAAATCTTCATAAGTTGTAGTGCTTGTGAGCCAAAGCTTCGTCATATACATTAATATATTTCATGGCCACAGTATTTTGTGAGTAGCATCGGTGAACCTTTGTCACGGCCTCTTTGCCGAGAGCGTTCTCGCCGTCTTCTGGCACATTGCTTTCCAGTACCCAGTGAATGCCTTCTGCAAGATCATCGGCATTCTTGAATTCTGCCACATATCCGTTCTTCTTGTGGTCAATCATTTCCGGTATGCCGCCTACTTTGAATCCCACGCAAGGTACTCCACATGCCATCGATTCCATTATGGTGTTCGGAAGATTGTCTTCGAGCGAGGGCAATACAAAGACAGTGGCAGTATTATATACGCTAACTATCTGCTGCGGATTGCTAATGTAGCCAAGGGGGAAAGCGGGAAGCGAGAGACTCTCGGTTACGTCCTCCGAGTGCCCTCCAAGTATTGCTATGGCGGTGTCCTCTTTTGTATCGGGATACTTCTTTACCAGAATGTCGATGGCACTGATAAAGTAGTCCATGCCCTTGCGCTTATCGGTAACTTTCTGTGATACGAATAGTATTATCCGCTTGTTGACCGGCAGTTCATTTGCTTCCCTGGCAGCCTTCTTATCAGTGGGGCGGAAGACATGTGTGTCGATAGCGTTGGGAATACTGCATATCGGCATACCGCTGATGAGTGCGCTCTTTTTTGCTTCGTTCATGAGCCATCGACTGCAGGTAACGAAGTGGATGGTGTTGTTGCGTAGCATGCATGTTTTCCGTCTCCAGACGGATGAGGCTAAACTGCTGGGAATGAGTGGGCAGTTGTTGCATTGTACTGTAAACTGTGTGCAGCCGCGGACGTAGTGGCACAAGGCCGTTGCTGGCCATAGGTCGTGCATTGTCCATACCACCGGTTTGCCACTTTTCAGTATTTTGGCGATGTCGCTTAGTGAAAGCATACCTTGGTTTATCCAATGTAGATGAACAACGTCGGCATCCTTGAATTCCTGCATCTGTGTTATGTCAGCACCAGTATTGGCAATGTCGATTTCGAAAAGGTGTTTTTTCGAGAATCGTGAGTGGACGAATATTACGAGTCGTTCCCAGATAAAGCGCCACTGCTGTAACCACTGATGCTCCAGTGCCGCCACAGTGATGCTGTCGGTCTCTTTGTCGCGCACCAGCATCTTTGCTTTTACTCCGCTGTTGTTCAATGCTTCCATCAGACGGTTGCACGCCACAGCTGCACCACCTGCCTTCTCACTTGTATTAACTAAGAGTATGCGCATAAGATTACGGTTATTTGCCTACAAAGTTACTGTTTTTTCTCCAAATAGCACATCAAAGTCGCAAAAAATGTGTATCTTTGCAAACAAAAGTACATTTATTTATCCATAAGATGACCAAATTAGCCGTTTTCGTTTCAGGCAGTGGCAGCAACTGCGAGAATATTATTCGATATTTCCAAGCCTCTGAAGATGTTGATGTTGTGCTGGTAGTCAGCAATAAGCCCGATGCGTATGCTCTTGTGCGTGCTGCTAATCTCGGTGTTCCTTCTGAGGTTGTGTCGAAGGTGAAATTGAACGATGCGGCTGTTTTGATGCCGCTGCTTGGGAAATACGGTGTTGACTTTATCGTCTTGGCCGGTTTCCTGCCGCTTGTTCCTGATTTCCTTATCGATGCTTTCCCACGTCGTATCATAAACATCCATCCAGCTCTTCTGCCAAAATATGGGGGTAAGGGCATGTGGGGACATCGTGTGCATGAAGCGGTGAAGGCAGCAGGCGAGACAGAGACGGGGATGACCGTTCATTACGTCACTTCCGTGTGCGACAGCGGTGAAATTATAGCTCAATATAAAGTGCCCCTTTCCCCCGATGATACCGTTGAGGATATCGAGGAAAAGGAGCACAAGCTGGAAATGGAATATTTTCCTAAAGTAATCGAGACAGTTATTCAGCAGCTTTGAAACTGTCGAGGTCTTCTGTCTTAAAGTTCATGATATAAGCTGACTTGCCGCATACGTCTTCCTCTGTCATACGAACATACACGTTGGCCGACTTAAGGAACAGTTGTGGGGCATGGTTGGCATCGTCGAGGATGAGGAGCGACATAACGAGTTCGCATGTCATGTCGTAGAGTCGGCGCGCCAGAAAATCGTGGGCATCCTGATTGTCGAGCGACTTTACGTAGTTGAGTGCATCTTCATAAATGGGAATCAGCTTTGCAACACGTGCTTTCAGCGGAGCCACAGCCTCGCCACATATGAGATTTTCACACATTTCTTTGATAATGCCGAGCAGAGTGCCGTTGGTGATATAGCGAATGGCTGCCACGACCTGCAACTGTGTCGTTCCCTCGTAGATGGAGAAGATACGGGCGTCGCGGAACAAACGCTGACTCTTGTATTCCATGATGAATCCGCTTCCACCGTGGATACTAATGGCATCGTAGGCATTCTGGTTGGCATACTCGGAGTTCATACCCTTTGCCATTGGCGTAAAGGCATCGGCCAGACGCTTGTATTTCTTCAGCTCCTGCTTCTCTTCTGCTGTAAGCTTGCGGTCGCGCTCAATGTCTTCAAGTGCCTTGTAGATATCTACATATCGGGCAGTCATATATAGCAGTGAACGGCCGGCGTCGAGCTTGGCCTTCATGCGAGATAGCATGTCATATACAGCGGGGAAGTTAATGATTTTCTCACCAAACTGCTGGCGCTCCTTAGCGTAAGCCAGTCCCTCGTTGTATGCTTCCTGTTCAACGCCTACCGACTGTGCTGCGATTCCCAGACGTGCACCGTTCATTAGTGCCATCACGTATTTGATGAGTCCGAGTTTGCGGTCGCCGCAGAGGTATGCCTTGGCATTTTTATATGTCAGCTCACATGTGGGGCTGCCGTGAATACCGAGCTTGTGTTCGATGTGGCGCACGTTGACACCACCATCGCGTTTGTCGTAGATGAACATCGACAGTCCGCGTCCATCCTTAGTGCCCTCTTCAGAGCGGGCCAGCACGAGGTGAATGTCAGAGTCTCCGTTGGTGATGAAGCGCTTCACACCGTTCAGTCGCCAACACTGCTCCTTCTCATCGTATGTAGCCTTCAGCATTACGCGTTGCAAGTCAGAGCCTGCATCAGGCTCGGTGAGATCCATCGACATCGTTTCTCCGGCGCAGATGCGTGGTATGTACTTTTGGCGTTGTTCCTCATTGCCGAACTCATACAGAGTGTCGATACACGACTGCAACGACCAAATGTTCTGGAATCCTGCATCAGCGGCAGAGATAACTTCCGAGAGCATCGAGAATACTGTGTTCGGAAGGTTCAGACCTCCGTAACGACGCGGCATTGAGATGCCGTGAAGACCTGCTTTGCGGGTAGCGTCAAGGTTCTCGAATGTTTTTGACGCGTAAATCATGCGTCCGTTCTCAAGGTGCGGACCTTCCAGGTCAACGTCTTCCGAGTTCGGTTCGATGATATTGGCTGCCACGTCGCCGGTGATGTCAAGGATGGCTTTGTAGTTCTCGATGGCATCGTCGTAATTTACGGGTGCGTCTTCGTATTTTGTTTTGTCCTCATAGCCCTTCTCTTTCAGTTCTACGATGCGCTCCATGAGCGGATGATTGAGATGAAACCCAATCTCGGGGTGGTCACTATAATAGTTTGCCATAATTTCTTATTTATTATCTTGATTCATCTTACTTCGAGTTCTGCTTGTAGTATTTAATCAGCTTCGGCACAACTTCCTCCACCGTGCCAACGATGACATAGTCGGCAATCTTGTTGATGGGGGCATCGGGGTCGTTGTTAATAGAGATGATGATGCCGGAGTCCTGCATACCGGCGATGTGCTGAATCTGTCCAGAGATACCGCAGGCGATA